>NZ_JBGUKT010000023.1:0-12383 GCF_045114555.1 Methanobrevibacter sp.
GTAGGTTAATCCTAGTGCATGTCTTATCAGTGCATCCTGCAGGACATTGTCGCTGAATTTATCCGCTGACCAGTGGCCTTCAACGCCCACTGACGGCATTTTTCCTTTCATCATTTTTTTCATTAATATCACCTCAAATTGTTTTTTATAAATTCACGAGCCTTTTTAAAGTCTTTTTCGTTGGGATGGTTTTTGGCTATTCCACCGATTTTTTCAAAAAATCCGTATGTGTCATATCCTCTGCAGCTGAATCCTCCAATGAATTCGCAATCCTGGGATTTGATTGTTTTTTGAATGCTTCTAGCATAATTCATATAATTTATGCCACATGTGTAAACAGTGAAAACCTTTTTGCCGGTCAAGTCAATTTCTGATGCCAGTTTTTCAATGTCCTTGTGGAATTTATGGAAATATATTCCTGAAGCAAATCCTATTGCATCATAACATGAAAAATCTGTTTTTTTAGCTTCAGATATTTTTAATAAGTCGATATCATTTGAATATGCCATTACCTCTAGAACTTTTTTTGTATTTCCATGGTGTGATGAAACATATATTATTGCAGTTTTCATTTTTTATCATCTCGAAAAAATTTAATTTCCTATAAAATAATTTCCTATGAAACTATTTCATAGAAAACTATTTAACAAATATGATATATAAATCTTACTATGTCAGAGAAAAAGTTAGGATTTTTAATAGGAAATTTGTTTTATGCATATACTTCCTATATGAATAGCTACTTAAAAGAAATGGATTTAACATTAAGTCAAACTAGGATTTTGCTTGTTCTTGCTTTAAATGGGGGAATATCAATTTATGAGTTATCTAAAGCAACCAATATAGGTAAAAGTAGCATTACAAAATCTGTAAAAATTTTAGAAAAAAAAGGATTCTTGACTAAGGAAATCGATTCACAGGATAATAGGAAAAAATATATTAAGATCACTCCCAAGGGTTTGGAAGTTCAAAAACTGGCCGTTAGGATGAATGATGAAATTGAAAATAAGATAAATGAGGAATTTGGAGAGAATGAAATCAATGAACTTAAAGAAAAATTAGAACAATTAATAGGCATAATCAAAGTGCCTTAATTCAATTCACCAATCATTATTTAAATATTCTATACAAGTTTTAAGCACAATAACTTTTTTCAAAAAGTGTTCGGTAGGAGTTCGGTAGGAGTTCAGGTGTTAGAGCGAAAAATAAAAAATTTTTAGTTTTGTAAAACTAATATTTAAAGAAATAAATAAATCAATTTCATCCAGAGAAAATAAAAGAGAAAGATCAATTCTAATTATTGCCTTCATTAAGGTTTTCTAAAATATTTGCAAGCAGGATATTTTGAACAACCATAAATAAGCCCATGTTTCATAGAATTCTTTATTAATAATAGAGAACCACATCTTGGACATCTGTCAGATTTACTTCCTGAAGGCTCAACGTCTTCTGTGTATCTACATTTTGGATAGTTTGAACAACTCCAAAAATCACCATATATTCCATGTCTTAATCTTAATAAATTACCGCACCTTGGACATGTGCTAGATTTATTGTATATTTCAACATTTTCTATGTATTTACATTCTGGATAGTTTGGACAAGCCCAAAAAGGACCATATCTTCCATTTTTCAATATTAATTCCGCACCACATTTTGGGCATTTTAGAGCCATAATCACATCACCACTTTTCATATCCTTTTAGTAATTAATATTATTTCACTTTTAATAAATATAATAATTTTTCTAATTTTCCACTATGTTGGTTGAAGGCTATTAAGTCTGTTCACCAAATTTAGCTATTTTTCAATGGAGTGTTTTAGTATTTTAGAAGTTGTTACAAAATCAAAGGATTCTTTGCTTATTACAGCTCCAGTGTTAGTTCCAGGTGAAAGGGATTGCGAGTTCATATACGGAGAGGAGCCTTTGACCGAGGGTCAGGTAAGGCATATTGCACATGAGTATCTAGCAAATTACAGCCTTGTCGACAAGATCCATGAGTTCTTTGAGACCAGAGAGGCCATAGGAGTTCCTGTGGAGTCCTATATAACAAACGAACCGATAAGCCTCAAGGGCTTGGACGGAACGGTCAACGAATATCCTAAGGGAACCTGGATAGTCCCCCCCCAAGGATGGAAATTAAGATGGATTTTTTTAAGATAAATTTATATTTTTTAAAATAGTATATTTTATTAAAGTGAATATAATTTATAATTTTTTAGGTTTTTGATACTATGGGAATATTAGGTTTTTTATTCAATCCAGATGGAAACATGCCTAAAGGCGAAATCAAATCAAGGGATGTGGAATTTGATTTCTTAGGATTATTGACTGAAAACATTGATGGAAATGATAATAAATCCAATGGAGCAATCAAGTTGGATGAGGATTCCATTTACATAGAATTGAGAAGCAGATTGAATGGTAAAGTCAAGGATGCATTTGAAATAGCTTATGATGATTTAAGTGCAGAAGACATTGATAGAGTAGCTGACAATAAGGTTCAATTGAATTTAGAGGATAAGACTATTCAGCTTAAGACTTTAGACCATGATATGCTAAACAATTTTGAAACCAGATTAAAGAACAAATTGAACACTGGTTCATTTGTACCGGAAGAGGAAAAAATTAGGCATGTGATTGCAGATGTTCCTGCAGAGATAAGAAAGTATCATGATTTATTGAAAGATGGAATAATCACTGCAGAGGAATTTGAAAAGAAGAAAAAGGAATTATTGAATAACTGATTCTAAATTTTTAAACTGACCTATATTTTTACTTACTTTTTTAATTACTTCAAACGCTTGGTGATACTATGGAAATTAAGGCTATACCTGAAATAATCAAGGAAATGGATTATTTGGTTAAAGAAGAGAAATTTGATGAAGCCTATCAGTTTGCAAAGGAAAACATCAATTTAAATAAGGAATATGTTGAAGGAGAATACATATTCAAAAATCTTCTTGAAGAGCTATTGTTCCAAATCACTATCAAAAAGGAGATAAAAAGAAAATATCCTCTCATGTTGGACTATTCCACATTGTACTCCAATTATGGAAATGTATTGTTGCATTTCAAAGAGTATGAAAATGCCCTAAAATCTTTTAAATTATCTTATAATTACGATCCGGTCAATGTAAACGCCATTTTTGGATTATGTGAACTTCATAGGATTGAAGAAAACTGGGATGAGTTTTATAATCTCACTATTCAATCCTTCAAATATGATTACTCTCTTGAGGATCTTTCCAAATCATTTGAAAACTTGTCCATTTATTATTTCAATGAGTATCATGATTCTAACGATGAGGAGAATTTGAAATTATCTGTCTATTTAAGCAGATTAGCTCAATCTTATGATGGTTCTAATGATTCCAATGAAAATAAAATAGCTATTGAATTTGATGATAATGCATTAAACGAATATAATCAAAGCATTGAAGAGATAAAGGATTACCTTAAATCAAAAGGATTGCCATATGGCCCTAGCATTGAAGTCGTTACAATATGCAAGAATCTTGGATTCCAATTGGATGAGGATAAGAAAGTGGTTCCTGCATTGTTCTATTTCAATATTGCATATGATTTAACAGGAGATCCTGCAATTAAAGATGTGATTGATGATTTGGACGCTAAAGTTGAAAGAAAATTAAATGAATAATGATTTGGCTGAAAATTTGTTTTTCATTAAATGATAAATGTGATAAAAATTGTGTTTTTTTAAAATTTTTTATTTTTTCAATATTCAAAAATTCCAAATTTAAGTTCTAATATATAAACTTTACTATGAATTTCCAAAAAATCTTTAAATATTATTAAGTTCAATATTAATTTGTGCTTATGATTTTGACTTTTGTGCTATTTTTTAAAAAATTAAAGTCAAAAATTCAAAACATTTATATACTATTAATTACTTATATTTTTATATCAGTGAATTATATATTAGACAGTACTATGTCTGATATGTTACTAGATTGCCGAGATAGTCTAGCCTGGTAAGGCGCGGGACTGGAAATCCCGTGAGGGTTCACCTCGCCTGGGTTCAAATCCCAGTCTCGGCGTTTATTAGTGTATAGCAATTTAATATAATTCTATTTAATAGGATTATTGTTAATGATAATATCACTTTTATCAAATTATCATTAAGGTAAATCCGATTCAAATAAGCTTTACGAATTGGATTTATTTAGTTTGCTTTTTTTTAATTAGTTAAATTATAATCTAGCTATGGCTTTAAAAGTTTATTAGTAATTTATTGAGTATTAAGTTACTCTATCTTTTAGTAAGCTGAGCGTAGTTATTATTTAATTAGAATTATTAAATGTGCTTGAAACTGATATGAACTCTTGGTTAGCATTGGTTAAATGGCTTATTTAAGTTATTGACTATTGTTAGACTAAGTTTTACATTGTTGAAAAAACTGTGCTTTAAAATAAAGCATTCGAATCCGCTAAATTTTTTAATTAACGTCTCGTGGGTTCGCTCCAAAGAAAAATAATATGGAGGTTACTTTAATGGAAGACGACTTTAAGCACTTAGTGCGTATATCCAGAAAGGACGTAGATGGTAACAAAACTATCCAACATGCTTTAACTGAAATTAAAGGTATTGGATTATCCTTATCTAGATCTATCTGTCTTACCTTAGGTTTAAATACTGATGACCAAATCGGTTACATCTCTGAAGAAGATGTTTCTAAAATTGAAGCACTCTTAGAAAATCCTCAAGAATACAATATTCCTGATTGGATGTTAAACAGACGTAACGATTACGCTACTGGTGACGACCTTCATTTGATTGAATCTGATCTTGACATGACTTTAAGAGATGATTTAAACAGAATGAAAAAGACCAGAAGCTACAAAGGTAGAAGACACGAAGTTGGTTTACCAGTTAGAGGACAAAGAACTAAATCTACTTTCAGACACAGTTCTACTGTCGGTGTAAGTCGTAGAAGAAGATAATTTCTATCTTTTAACGAACTTGTATATTGGGTAAATCGAAAATTTTTATATAGATTTATAATAATTGATTATATTAAGATAAGGAGATGTGATTATGGGACATCCAAGAAAAGCAAGGAAAAAGTATGATACACCACCTCATCCTTGGAATGCAGAAAGAATTAAAACTGAAAATAAATTAATGTCTAAATACGGCTTAAAAAACAAAAAGGAAATTTGGAAAGCTGATACTTTAGTTAGAAAATACAGTAGGGAAGCAAGATACTTACTCGGTTTCTCTCAAGATCAAGTAAAAGTTGAAACTGAAGAATTATTAGGACACTTGAAAAGATCAGGAATCCTCGATGAAAACGCTCACTTAGAAAACATTCTTGATTTAACTGTTGAAGATATTTTAAGAAGAAGATTACAAACTATAGTTTTCCAAAAAGGTTTAGCTCGTACTGCTAAAGAAGCAAGAATGTTTGTAGTACACGGACACATTGCTTTAAACGGTAAAAAGTTAAATTCTCCAAGTTACGTAGTAAAAAGAGGAGAAGAAGAAGCAGTTGGTTTCTACCACTCTTCCCCAGTAGCTAAACAGATTGAAGAATACAATAAAGCAGCAACTCAAGCTGGAGAAAATCAATAAGGTGTGTAATTATGGCAAAAGACGAAAAATGGGGAATAGCTAATATTTATTCATCCTTTAACAATACTATCTTAACTGTAACTGATATTACCGGAGCAGAGACTATCTGTCAATGGTCTGGTGGTAGAGTAGTTCGTGCAGACAGACAACAATCCTCTCCTTTTGCAGCTATGGAAGCAGCAAACAGAGCAGCTGAAGATGCAAAAGAAAAAGGTTTTGTCGGATTACATATTAGAGTAAGAGCTCCTGGTGGAAATGGTCCTAGAAGTCCAGGTCCTGGTGCACAAGCAACCATTCGTGCATTAGCGAGAGCTGGAATCAAAATTGGTAAAATTGAAGATATCACTCCTATACCTCATGATGGTACTGGAAGACCAGGCGGTAAAAGAGGAAGAAGAGTATAAGAAGGGTTTAATATGAAAATTGATGTCAAAGAGCAAGATGAAAATTCAATGACTTTTATAGTCAGAGATGCAGAAGTTCCTTTTGTTAATGCTATTAGAAGAATTGCTATGATGAAAGTACCTAAATTAGCTATTGAAGATGTATTCATAGTTAAAAATGATTCTGCAATGTTTGATGAAGTATTAGCTCACAGATTAGGTTTAACTCCTTTAGTTTCTGATGCAGAATCTATTGAAGGTTTAGTACTTCCAGAAGACTGTGATTGTGATAGTGAAAAAGGAGAATACTGTCCAAGATGTAGTGTTTCTTTCTCATTAAGGGAAACAGGACCTAAAACTGTATACTCTAAAGATTTAAAATCTTGTGGTGACTCAAAAATTAAACCAGTATACGATACCATCCCTCTCTTGAAATTAAAAGAGAATCAGGAAGTTGATTTAGAAGCTGTAGCAAAATTAGGAATTGGTAAAGACCATGCAAAATGGGTGCCAACCACTGTTTGTGCTTATAAACAATATCCGGAAATTGAAACTGAAGAAAAAGTTGACAGCACTGTTGCTACTGCAGTTGTTGAAGCATGCCCTAGAGGAGTGCTCGATTTTGACAGCGATGAAGGAAAGATTGAAGTTGTCGATATTGAAAACTGCTCCCTTTGTAAAGCTTGTGTAAGGGCAGCAAAAGCAGCAGAATCTAAATGTATCACTGTTGGGTATCGTGAAAATGATTTTATTTTTAAAATTGAAACTGATGGATCAATGCCTCCTAAAGAGGTTTTATTAAAAGCTTGTGATGTTTTAGATGCTAAAACAGATGAGTTTATCACATTTAGTGAAGGAGGAAGCTAATAATGGCTAGAGAAATTAAGAAAACTAATCCTAACCTTATTGACCTTATTTACAATCTTAGAAAACAGTCTTATGAGGAAGAAGTTGGTATCTGGAAAGAAGTTGCTATCAAACTTGAAAAGCCTTGCAGAAACCAAGCTGAAGTAAGCCTTTCTCATATTAACAAACACACTGTTGAAGGAGAAACTGTGGTTATTCCAGGTAAAGTATTATCTGACGGTAAATTAGATCACAAAGTTACTATAGCAGCATTAGGATTTACTAAAAACGCTGAAGCAAAAATAGAAAAATTTGGCAGTGAAGCTCTTTCTATTGCAGAACTTGCAGAAGCAAATCCTAAAGGTAGCAATGTAAAAATTATGTTATAAGCTAAAGGATTGGTGTAAAAATGATGATTATTAACGGTGAAGGACATATTTTAGGAAGACTTGCTAGTGTAGTCAGCAAGCAACTTCTTGAAGGCGAAGAGATTGTAGTTCTCAACGCTGAAAAAATAATGTTAACTGGTAATAAAGATTGGGCTTACGCTAAGTACAAACAAAGAGTAGACAGAGCATCTATCTCTAACCCTCGTGACTTAGGTCCTAAATACCCAAGAAGACCAGAAGATATATTCAGAAGAACCGTAAGAGGTATGTTACCTATGAAAAAAGCAAAAGGTAAAACTGCTTTCAAAGGATTCAAAGCATTTGTAGGTGTACCTGAAGAGTATGCTGATGCTGAACTTATAACCATGCCTGAAGCTGAATATAACGACATTAAAAAAGGAATGGAATTAGGAGAAATCTCTAAACTTTTAGGTGCTAAATTCGAATAGATTTAGTGGAAGTTTGATTTGTTCTGATTAAGGATTATTATACGAATTATATTAAATGATGGAGTAATTGTTATGAAAGTTGTTCATACAAGCGGTAAGCGTAAAACAGCTATTGCAAGAGGTACTGTAAGAGAAGGTACTGGTAAAGTAAGAATTAATAAAGTTCCTTTAGAACTTTATTCTCCAGAACTTGCACGTTTAAAATTAACCGAACCATTAGAATTAGCTGGAGATGTTGCTGATCAAGTAGACATTTCCATCAGAGTTAATGGTGGAGGAGTTATGGGCCAAGCTGAAGCTGCACGTATGGTAATTGCAAAAGGTTTAGTACAATGGACTCAAGACATGGACTTAAAAGAGATTTACACTCAATATGACAGAACCATGTTAGTAGGTGACCCAAGACGTTCTGAACCTAAAAAATACGGCGGTCCTGGTGCTAGAGCTCGTAAACAAAAAAGTTACAGATAATTTTTATACATTATGTATTTAACATAAATTTTACAATTCCTTTAAAGGAGACATTCTGTCTTTTTTGAAGTTTGTAAAATTTATCAAATTCTCTGTAAGTATTTTCTAATCTTTTTAATTTTTCATTTGAGATTGGGAAAAGCTGTAAAATTTAATTTGATTATTTCATATTCTTTAATTATGAAGTATGTTTTATTTAAAAAGGAAATGATGATTATATGATACCTATACGATGTATAAGTTGTGGAAAACCCGTTTCTGCATATTTTGATGAATACAACCGCAGATTAGCTGATGGTGAAGAGTCAAAAGATATTTTGGATGATATGGGTATTACAAGATATTGTTGTAGAAGAATGTTAATTTCTCATGTTGAAACTTGGGAATAATCTTTATCCTTTTTTATTTTTTTATTTTAGGCTTAAATGATTATTTTATCAATTTGGGAATTAATTAGCTATTAATAGTTTACACTATTGATTATTGTTTAATAATTAGGAGTTAAATAATGGCTGCAAATGAAGACAATACAAAAAAATTAACAAGATTCGAAAAGGCTAGAGTTTTAGGTGCAAGAGCTATTCAGCTTTCCATGGGTGCTAAACCTATGAAACATAAGGAAATCGAAAAATTCCTAAAAAGTTCCAAATCTCTTGATCCTATTGATATAGCTACTAAGGAACTTGAATTAGGCATTTTGCCTTTAAACGTTAGACACAAAGAATAAATCATTTATTCTTTTATCTATTCTTTTTTATTTTTAAAAAGGAATTTAAAAATCGTAATTGTTCTTTTTATTTAAAAAAGAATTCTATATTTAATGATTAAGTATTTAAGTGATTAATTACTTAATAATATTATAAATAAATTATTAAAATTATTTAATTTAGATTTTAAATCATATAATTTATTTAAATTTATTTATTTCTTTAAATTAAGAATATCATATGCAATCTATAAATCAACCTTCTAGTTTTTTTTATGATTTCAAATCCATTATAGATTTTATGGTAAGACGAATTGAAAAAGGATTCTTTTGAATCTCATTGGTAAATTGATTATTGATTAATTGTTTGATAATGAATTATTGATTATTTAATGATCATTAGTTGATTAGAACTTTATAGTCAATATTAGGTTTATTCAGTCCGTTGTTATAGGAAAACTAGCTATTGCATACTTAAAATTGCATATTTAATTATCTGAAATTTAGGAATAGTTAAATTTTATTTATAATATTAATTTAAATTATTCTTTATAACCTATGAGGTGTTATTTTGGATAGTGTAATTGAAGATGTTCGTGTTAGAAAGATTTTAGACAGCAGGGGAAATCCTACTGTTGAAGTGGACATAATTACTTGGAACGGATTTGGAAGAGCTGCTGCTCCTAGTGGTGCAAGCACTGGTTCTAGAGAAGTCGTTTCTTTCCCAGAAGGCGGAGTTAGTCAAGTAATCACTGAGGTTGAAGATTTAATCTCCTCCGAACTTATTGGTATGGCTGCTGAAGACATCGAGGACATTGATGAAATCCTTAAGGAAATTGATGGAACCGATAATTTGTCTGCAATTGGTGGAAATACTACTGTAGCTGTTTCCATGGCTGCAGCTAAAGCGGCTGCAATGAGTTATAATTTGCCTCTTTACAATTTCTTAGGCGGCAATTTCATTAAGGAAATTCCTTATCCATTAGGAAATATGATGAATGGAGGGGCTCATGCAGGTCCTAATGCACTGGATATTCAAGAGTTTCTAGTTGTTCCTGTTGGGGCAAATGACATTACAGAAGCGGTTTTTGCTAATGTTGAAGTTCATAAGAGATTAAAGGAACTCATAAGCAAAAAAGACCCTAGTTTCACTGGTGGAAAAGGTGATGAAGGAGGATGGATTCCAAACATCACTAATGACCAAGCTTTGGAGATTCAAGCTCAAGCTTGTGAAGAGGTTGGTGATGAACTTGGTTTTATCATAAAGCCTGGTTTGGATATGGCTTCATCTGAATTCTGGAGCGAGGAAGAAGGTAAGTATGTCTATGGTCAAGACGGTCTTAAAAGAGACAGCGGTGACCAGGTTGATTATGTAAAAGACTTGATTGATACTTATCATATGTTCTATGTTGAAGATCCTTTTGATGAGAAAGATTTTGAAGGATTTGCAGAACTCACTGCAAAGGTAGGCAATAAATGCCGCATTTGCGGAGATGATTTATTTGTAACCAATAGCGAATTATTGGCTAAAGGAATTGAAATGAATGCTGCAAATGCAATCATCATCAAGCCAAATCAAATAGGTACTTTAACAGACACTTATGAAACTGTAAGATTAGCTAAAGAGAATGGCGTAATGCCTGTTGTTTCCCATAGATCAGGAGAGACCTGTGATGAAACCATTGCTCACTTGGCAATTGCATTCGGTGCACCAATGATTAAGACCGGTGCAATAGGCGGTGAGAGAATAGCTAAATTAAATGAACTTATCAGAATTGAAGAGGAAATGTCCAATCCTAGAATGGCAAATTTATATTAGATATCTTTTCAATTAGATATCTTTTAAATCACATATTCTTTCAATTCAGTTTAAAAATCATGATTATAGTAAATTTTAGAGCGAGATTTACTTTAATAAGTAGTTAAATTTATTAACTACTAAACTAAATCTTTTTAATAGCAAATAAATGTTGAATTAAGATTTATTTAGGTAATTAATTAATAGGCTTAATAAGGATTGTAGTATTTTATTCAAGTTTATTAATTAAATTATTAATTAATAAAAAATTATAGAAGAAAATGGTGTAAAAATGTCAACTGTTATTATTGATGCAAGCAAATGTGAAAATGCAGATTGTGGTGAATGTGTAGATATGTGTCCTATGGAAATCTTTTCCTTAGACGGAGACAAAATCGTAACTGATCATGAAGACGAATGTACTTTATGTGAAGTATGTGTCGACATGTGTCCTAACGACTGCATTACTATCAAAGATGAATAAATTTGTTGATTTTAAGAGAAGAATTCTTAAATAATCTCCTTTTTGGATTTTATTTGAATTCTTATCTTTATTTTTAATTATTTTTTAATAATTTAATTAAATTTCAATAAAAATATCAATAAAAATTATATTTTATATTATATGGTGATAAAGTGTCAGATTTATTAATCCCTTTAGAAAAGTATTTAGCTGCTGGGTTACACATTGGTACCCAACAAAAAACTAGTGACATGGAAAAATACATTTTCCGTGTAAGATCAGATGGTTTATATGTCTTAGACGTTCGTAAAACTGATGAAAGAATCAGAGCTGTTGCTAAATTCTTAGCAAAATACGACCCAGATGACATTTTAGTAGTAGCTACCCGTCAATACGGTCAAGCTCCTGTTAAAAAATTCGGTGAAATCACTGGCTGTAAAACCATTCCTGGCAGATTCATCCCAGGTACCTTAACCAACCCACAATACGCTAAATTCATTGAACCTAAAGTTATTGTTGTAACTGACCCAAGATCCGACTCTCAAGCAATTTTAGAATCCAAACAAAACGGTATTCCTGTAGTAGGTTTATGCGATTCTGAAAACTTACTTGCTAACGTAGATATTTGTGTTCCATCTAACAACAAAGGTAGAAAAGCTATTGCTTTAATCTACTGGTTACTTGCAAGACAAATCTTAAGAGAAAGAGGAATTCTTGGCGAAGACGAAGATTTAGACATTGAATCTTCTGACTTTGAACTTAAATTTTAGTTAATTAATTTTAATTAATTAATTAACTTTTTCTATTATTTTTACTTTTTTTAAACTTTTTAAATTCTATTTTTATCTATTTTATCTATTTTATCTATTTTTATCTTATTATCCTATTTTTATAATTTAATTTATACTCTAACTATTTTTAAAAAAATTAAATAAATTTTTTATATTAAGTAAATTAAATTATTAATTAATTCTTAAACTTTATATTGAAAATAATTTAAAAATGGGTGAAAATATGATTAGAGAACCTGCAGTTGCTGGAGCATTTTATGAAAGTAATGTAAAATACTTAAGAGAATCAATTGAAGACTGTTTTAAACATAGGTTAGGTCCTGGTGAAGTGCCTAAGCTATCAAGGATAAATAAGGAAAAGCAGGTTAATGCAATTATGGTTCCGCATGCAGGTTATGTCTACTCTGGCCCTACTGCAGCTCATGCCTACTCAAAGCTTGTTAAAGATGGTTATCCTGAAACCTTTGTAATCCTTTGTCCTAACCATACAG
>NZ_JBGUKT010000024.1:0-21452 GCF_045114555.1 Methanobrevibacter sp.
TACACCTTAAATGGAACTACCTACAACTGTTATTTAGTATTTGGGGAAGATAAGGTAGCTTTAATCGATAATGTTTATCCTGGAAAATCTGAACAGTTCTGGGGAAGAATTAAAGATGCATTTGAGAAGGAAGGAAGGGAATTCAAAATCGATATCGTTATTCAAAACCACATTGAAAACGACCACAGCGGTTCCTTAGGTGAAGTTGTTGCAAAATTCCCTGATGTTGAAGTATACTGTTCCAAAAAAGCTGAACCAGGACTTAAGAATCACTTGCCTGAACTTGCAGACTTTGAATTCAATACAGTAAAAACCGGTGACTCATTGGATATTGGGGGAAAAACTTTCCAATTCGTAAATGCACCTATGCTTCACTGGCCTGACAGCATGTTTACAATGTTGATGGAAGATGGAATATTGTTCTCCAACGATGCATTCGGTCAGCACATCTGTTTATCTGAAAGATTGGATAAGGATGTAGACCCAGTTATCTTAACTGAAGCTGCAAGAAAATATTATGCCAACTTGCTTACCCTTGTTTCTCCGATGATTGGAAGAAAGATTGAAGAACTTGCAAAATTAGGATTAGTGGACATTCTAAAGATTATTGCTCCATGTCACGGTCAAATCTTCACTGACCCTAACTTCATCATTGACCTATACACAAAATGGTCCACAGGTACCTATGAAGGAAACAAGATCACTTTCATTTATGACACTATGCACCATTCAACCCAAAGAATGGCTCATGCTATGGCTGAAGGTGTAATGAGTGAAGGGGTTGAAGTTAAGATGTACTTCATGCATGATGATGACAAATCCGATGCAGTGACTGATGTTCTTGATTCCAAAGCAATCTTTGTAGGTGCTCCTACCATGATGAACAACCCTTTCCCAGGTATTGGGGATGTAATGTACTACTTGAACTGTCTCAGTTTTGGAAACATTGAAACCAAAAAGGCGGTTGTCTTCGGTTCAAAAGGTTGGGCAGGAGGTTCTGCAAGAATCTTGGCTGAAAACCTTGAAGGTGCAGGATTTGAAGTAGTTGAGCAGATGGAGCTTGACTTCAAGCCAAGTGAAGAGCAACTTGAAGAATGTTACGAATTAGGTAAAAAAGTAGCTCAAATGATTAAGGAAGAATAATTCTTCTTTATCTTTTCTTTTTTTATTTATTTTATTATTCTATTTTTTATCAATTTTAATTCAAATAATATCTTTTTTTAAATAATTAAATAGGTGATTTCCATTAGTGAAGAAGACGACTTAAGAATGATTGAGGAGCACAATCAAAAATCAGTGGAAGAGTTGGTTGAAAACTTTGCTTATGTCTATGTCTATTTTGCCGATGGAAGAGCATATACCATTACAAAAGAAAACAGCTTTGAATTCAAGGATGGAAAATTCCATATTTACGATAAGGATATTGAAGTTGACATAGTCGATATTGAATTGATTGAATTTTCAGATTAATTTTTCTTTTTTTTATTTTTCAAAAAAATTAATTTTTTGGATAAATGTGCTGCAGAATATACATTTAAAGGAAACTTTATTGGGATTCGGAATCAACATTGGTTTATAATAAAAACACGTGTGATATAGAGATAGGTGTTTTATATAATTGTAATATAGTTAACGCTTCTTTTAAGGAAATGAATAGTGTTTTCATTTAGGTTAATCTTTTTTTATTTTCCTCTTTTTTATTGTCCAATCTTTTTATTATTCAATTAATCTTTTTTCAGATCTGTTATTTTTATTTTATCTTTTTTTTTAAAAATCATAAAAATCCAAAACCTTTATATGTGGCTGTGCCCTTATAATTTTAGAAAGTGAAATGTGGATTTGGATGGGTGATATGATTAAAGTTGTTATGAAGAATTTTATTTAAAATCTGTAGTTTCAACTGTGCACTCGTTTAATATGATTCATATTAGTGAATTGAGAAGAAGAATTAAAATACAATATTTTAGAGAAGAAGGTTAAAATACAATATTTCGAGGTGATTACTATGAATATAAGTGAAAAAATAAAGGAAATGCAAGGCGATTTAGACAAATATCAGGTGTTAGAGAAAAATGAAGAGGAATGCAAATTGGAAGATATGATTATGCTCATGCTTAATGATCAAGGATATTTGGGGCCTGGCAAAATCATTGATGAAAACGAAGAATCTTTGGATTTCATGTTTTATCAAAAGGAAGGCCCTACTTTTTCTCTATGTATAAAAAAGGAACACATTTGCGGATTATCCATTTTGCATAAGCCAGATGAAGATGAGGAATCAGCAGATGACAATATTGAAGTGTCTAAGGCTTTGTATCAATGATTTTATTATATTGACTTTAAGTGGAGGTAATTTTTATGAATTTCAGTGAAAAAGTAGCGGAAATTGAAGGAAAAGTAAAGAATTACAGGTTAGAGATTGAAGGTGTGAAAGAGATTCCTGCAGAAGAGATGGTTAGGGTCATGCTTGAAGAGGGGAAAATGCTTGAACCATGCAGAATCATTGGTGAAAGTGATGATTATATTGATTTTATGGTAGTGGATTTGGAAAAGGGGCCTGTTTTTTCCATTTCCATAAATAAAGAAAGAATTGTTGGATTTGGCACTTTTCATAAACCTTTAGACGAGTTGGCTAATTCTGAAGAAGATGTAAATGCAGTGCCTGCATCACTATATATGTAAATCTTTTTATTTTTCCTCCTCTTTTTTATCTTTTTTAAATATCAATATATAAATACTAAAATTAACAAACTATGTTTACAAAGGAGTTGTTTTTAATGAACAAACAAAATGTATTCGCTTTGATATTATTGACAATCGTTCTTTTAGCTGTTGTTTCTGTCAGTGGATGCATTGGAGGATCTGATGATTCTGCAAGTGATGCATCTGGAGACTCAGATGATTCAAGTGATTCTGTCGACCATGATGATAATGACAAAGATGACAACGATAAAGACGATAAAGACGACAAAAATGATAAAGATGACAAAGATGATGATGACGATTGAAGACTCTTGTTTTCAATTGAATCAACATTATAATAAGCAGTATTTCCTTCGATAAGTTGGAGATTAGATTTCAGTCCAGAACTCTTTTTTTTGCTGATAAACTGCTTGCTTGTTCATCAAATAAAATTTACTAATTTTTTTATTTTTATTCTTTAACTTATTTTTCATTTAATTAAAAACATTTTTAAAAAATATTATAAACTACAAAATTATATATTATTATAACTAAGTTTTAGGAGAGAAAATATGAATAAAAAAACAATTCTTATTTTACTCGTTTTAGCTATTGCAGTTTTAGGATTCACTATGGGTCCTGCTTGTGCTGCTACAACCACTATTAAAATGGGTAAATATAAAGATGTAGGCAGTAAGGATAGGATATTGACTTTCTATCAGCCAAAAGATGCACAAAATGCCAAAGGGGTATATGCAGCTATCTTTTATCATGATAAGAAAAAAGGGGATGACTTCAGACCTCACACTTATGTATTTAGAAAGATGACTGTTTACTACAAAAACAAAAAAGGAAAAGTGATTACAAGAACAGTTAAGCCAAGCAATATCAGTGGGCTTATGTTGCTTTCCACTCCAAAGATAAGTGGTTACACTCCTTACAAGTCTAAAATTACATACACTAAAATGACTAAAAAAGAGAAAAACGTTATCATGAATCCTCTTTTCTAATTCATTTTTTTATTTTTCAATTCTTATTTTATTTTAATTTTTCAATTCTTATTTTATTTTAATTTTCACGCCTTCTACATCCTCTTTTTAATAGAATATTTTTTTATATCTACATTATAATTTAGGTATACCTAAACTTTATATACTACAAAAATAAATAGTTAAACATATAATTTTTGAGGTAAAAACCATGAATTTAGAAGGTGTAGAAAAAACAATGCTTTTGACTTTATATACTAAAGCCAAGCATTCCCAAGAGAAAAATCACAAATTTTTTGACTTTAAGGCAATAGATGTAATTTCTGAAATCGATTATGACTTTTCCATAGCAGATAAGGACTATCAAATGCAATGGGGAGTGATTTCAAGAACTATCGTTTTGGATGATATGGTTTCAAAATATATTCGCTCACATCCCAGATGCACAATAGTGAATATTGCTTCTGGAATGGACACCAGATATAATCGATTGGACAATGGAATAATCAAATGGTATAATGTTGATTTGGAAAATTCAGCAAGGTTCAGATTGAAATATATTAAGGATGCCGATAGGGTAAAGACATTGGCATATTCAGCTATGGATTCATCATGGGTCAGTGAAATAGATGCAACTGATGATGTTTTGTTCATCATTGAAGGATTGTCAATGTATCTAACTGAAGAGGACAATAAAAGGATTCTGGACATAATTGATGAGAATTTCAAGTCATGCACTGTATTCACTGAAATAATGCCTCCAGTTTCCGTCAAGAATGTTAAGGAGAAATCAGTTGAGGAGATGGATGCAAAATTCATTTGGGGAGTTCAAGAAGGTCATGAGCTTTTAAAATTGAATTCCAACTTCAAATGGATAAAGGATGTAAATCTGTTTGATGGAATGAATGTATATAAGCCATTCACCAAAATATTCACTTGGATTCCATTTATTAGAAACAGAATGGATTATATTGCTGTTTTGGAAAAATAATTTCAAAATAGCATTTTGTTTCTTATTTGAAAAAGAGTTAAAAATTAAAAAATAGGGTAAAGATCATATAAAATTTAAACTAAATAAAAAAGTAAAAAACTAAAAAATAAGAAAGTAAAAAGTAAGAAAGGATTAATTTATTCATTAATCCATTGTTCTACAGCAACTTTTGCATCATACACATTAGCGCCAGGAATTGATAATCCTTTTTTAATCTCAGCTCCTTCGCACAACTTTTTCAAGTCTTTTTGGGATGATCCGAAACCGGAACCTTCATGAGTTACAAAAGGCTTAACTGTTTTTCCTTCAAAATTGAGTTGTTCCAATTGGGTAAACATAGGCATAGGCAATGTTCCCCACCAGTTTGGAAAACCGATGTATACAGTGTCATATGCATCAATATTATCTAAAGTTTCCTTGATTTCAGGTCTTGCATCTGCCTGCTGTTCCTTTTTAGCAACATCAATGCATTTCATGTAATCAGCAGGATATTCAACTGCAGGTTCAACTTTGAATAAGTCTGCATTATCCAATTCCTGAATGTATTCTGCAATCACTTCAGTGTTTCCCTTTTCAATGTTCTTAAGTACTCCGCCAAAGTAGTTTTCACCGCTTCTTGAAAAATAAATTACAATACTTGCCATAATGATATCTCCTTTAAATTTAAGTAAATAATATTTATCAAAATAAAACTATATGATTTTTGATAAGAGTTTTTTGAGAATTATAAGTTCATCTTCAGTCAAATCTGAAGTGGCTTGCTTTTCCCAATCATCAATAATTTTTATTAAATCATCTGTCTTTTCAATTCCTTTTTCTGTAAGTTCAACGATCTTTTTTCTTCTGTTTTCCGGATTTTCTATTCTTGCAATATAATCCTCATCTTCAAACTTCTTCAAAAGCTTTGCCATATATGCTCCACTTACGTCGAATAGATTTACCAGATCATATTGGGTGGATTTACCTACGAATCTTATTCTCAAAAGAACTGCATATTCCTTTACAGTCAAATCCTTGTCTTTTAAGTTAAGTTCATAATATGAATGGTAATCGGATATCAGTTCCTCAACATAATGGTACAAGAACATCTTTTCCGGATTTTCATTTAATTTCATAATATCTATAGATAGTTTGTGAAACATCATATAAATAGTTAACCATTGTTAACAGTTAACTATAAATAACAATTTGTATAAACAGTAATGTATATCAAAAAAGGAAAGGATATTATGGAAAGAATTGATATGAATGAAATGTCTCAGGAAGAAAGAGACCTCATGATGGAACAATCAAAGCTATTGTTTAAACTTAATCATACTGAACCGATGACTGAGGAGTATGTTTCAATACTTAATGAATTGTTGGATGGCAACATAGGTGAAAACAGTACAATCACAACACCATTTGCGGGTGCTGCTTTTGATAGGATAAAGCTTGGAAACAACGTTTTCATCAACAGCAATTGCTTGGCAATGGCTAGAGGGGGAATCACTATAGAAGATGATGTCCTGATGGCTGCAAATGTACAGTTATTGTCAAACAATCATGATGAATATGAAAGGCAAGTATTGACTTGTGAAGAGATTATAATTAAGAAAGGGGCATGGATCGGTGCTGGAGCATCAATCTTGCCAGGAGTCACAGTTGGAAAGTATGCAATCGTTGGAGCTGGAGCTATCGTCACAAAGGATGTTCCTGACTATGCTGTTGTAGTGGGAGTTCCTGCAAAGGTTGTAAATACATTGGATAAGGATAAATTCCCAGAATAGGTCTTGTTATCATGAGTGTGTCTGTAGTCAATAAGGGAAATCTAAATGATGATCAAGAAGAAGTGCTGGAAAGATTCATTGAGTTTCAATATGCAATGATTGAAAAGGATTTGGAAAAGCTGAATGAGCTTTTAAAAGACAATTACACTCTTAGGCATATGTCTGGAAAGACACAGACAAAGGCTGAATATATTGATGAAATAATGGATGGAACACTTAATTACTATAAATCCATCATAAATAATCCAATTATAATTATAAAAGAAAAAGTCAAGGCAATCTTAAAAGCAGATGTAACTCTTGATGCAAAGGTTTATGGAATGAAAGGAACCTGGACATTGCATAGCGAACAGACAATGGAAAAGATCAACGAAAAATGGTATTTAAGCAAATGGGACAATTGAATATTCATTTTTCATTCAACAATCTAGAATCGAATTTTTTTATTTTAACTTTTTTATTTTAACTTTTTTTAAATTTTTATAATATTATCCATTATAAACAAAACTTTTTTATAGTAAGGCAAACCTATGTATAACTATATGGATAATTTAATATTAATTAAATATATTTAATTTTTATTATGAATTCTTAAAATTAATTCTTATAAATTACAATAAATTATCTAAATTTAAAAATAACACTGATTAAAATTAAGGAGATTATTATGGCACAAATTAATCAACCTATGTATATTTTACGTGATGATACTGAAAGATTTCAAGGAAATCAAGCTTTAAGAATGAATATTTTTGCAAGCCAACTATTAGCAAGCATTGTAAGAACCACCCTTGGTCCAAAAGGAATGGACAAAATGTTAGTGGACAAGAAAATGGGTGATGTGGTTGTAACCAACGATGGAGCAACTATCTTACAGGAAATGGATATTGCACACCCTGCAGCAAAAATGCTTGTGGAAATTGCAAGAAAACAAGAGAATGTAGTTGGAGACGGAACCACTACTGTTGTAATCATTGCTGGTGAATTGCTTAAGAAAGCTATGGAATTATACGAAGATGGAATTGCAATCCCAACTATTCTCATTGGATACAGATTAGCAGTTGCAAAAGCAATGGAAATCTTATACAGCATTTCCACCGATGCAAGAGACCCAGACACCTTATTTGGAATTGCAAAAACCGCAATGACAGGTAAAGGTTCCGATTATGCTAAGGATGAACTTGCACAATTGCTTGTTCAAGCTGCACTCAAAGTTGAAGAAGGAGAAAAATTAGACAAAACTCTCATAAAGATTCACAGAATCAATGGTGGAAGTGTAGAAGACTCCTTAATTGTTGACGGTATCTACATTGACCAAGGTAGAGCTAATGAAGCTATGCCTGAAGAAATGCGTGATTGTAAAATCGCTTTAATGAAATATCCTTTAGAATTGAAAGATTTGGAAAACGCTAAAGTTGATTTCACTGACCCATTGCAAATGCAGGCTTTCCTTGACAGTGAACAGGAAACCCTTAAGGAAATTGCTGATAAGATAATTGATTCCGGATGTAATGTATTGTTCTGTCAAAAAGGTATTGATGATGTAGTCCAACATCACTTGTCCAAAGCTGGAATCATGGCTTTCAAAAGAGTTAAGAACACTGACGTAAAGAGAATCATGAAAGCTACCGGTGCTGAACTCATTACCAATATTGAAGACTTGACTCCTGATGTTTTAGGTAAGGCAGGTTACATCCACCAAGAAAAGGTCTTTGACCAAATCATTACCTTCATTGAAGAATGTGAAGACCCTAAAGCAAGTTCCATTTTAATCCGTGGAAGTACCAGACACGTTTCATCTGAGATTGAAAGAGCTATGGAAGATGCATTAGGTGTAGTTGCAGCTACTGTTGAAGACGGAAAAGTCGTATACGGTGGAGGAGCTCCTGAAATTGAAATTGCAAGACAACTGAAAGCTTATGCTAACACTATCAGCGGAAGAGAACAAGTGGCTGTAAATGCATTTGCAGACGCTTTGGAAATCGTACCAAGAACCTTATCTGAAAACGCTGGTTTAAACACCATTGACTTGCTTGTAGAACTCAGAGCAGCTCATGAAGAAAACATCAATATGGGATTAGACGTATTTGAAGGTAAAGTAGTTGATATGAAAGAAGCTGGTGTTGTTGAACCTCAAAGAGTCAAAAAGCAAGCTATTCAAGCAGCTCAAGAAGCTTGTGAAATGATCTTGCGTATTGATGACTTGGTTGCAGCAGCTGGTGCACTTCAAAAAGTCGACCCAGATGAAAACTTAGATCATAGTGGTATGCCTCCTGCACCTGGTATGGGTGGAATGGGCGGAATGCCTCCTATGATGTAACTCCCCAGCTTTTCCGCTCCTTCGGAGCGCAAAACCTGGACCAAAATTTTTTCCTAAAGTTGGGAGTAAATGACATTTATTCAAATAAAAAATCTCAACTTTTTTTTACTATTTTTCATTATTTTTTCAACTATTTTTTAAAAATTTTCTTTATTTTCTTATTTTGTCCTTAAATAGTTCTTTTTTGAATATTGCTTAATTAAAATTGCTTATTTGTCTGAAATCTACTTTTTAAGAAGTATTTTTTTAATTTAATACTTATTTTAATACTATTTTAAAAATGATAATATTATTTTCTTTTATATCAAATATGTTTAATAGTTTGTAATTCTTTTTTAAGTTAAATAAAGGTAATTATTTTATTTTCTATTTATTTAAGTCAAATTATTTAAAATTTGATTAAAATAAGTAATTTTAAGTATTTATTCATTATTTAAAGACTTGTCAAGTATTTTTTAATTTTTTTAATTATTATCACTTATTTTTGCTTTTAACTGAATATTTATTCCTTATATCAATACTGTATAGTTAACCATATTTGAATTATAAAATTAATCTTAAATTCTTTTTATTTTTATCTATAAACTATGGAAAATTCTTATTTTCAATGATTTTTTTTAGTAAGGTTTATATAATAAGAGATTAAAAGTAAATATTAATCTAATTTGATTTTTTTGTTTTTAAAGCAAAATTTTCAAGTTAAGAAATGTTTAGGGTGGTCTTTATTGTTTACTTGAAAAAGTTAAATGATAAACATTGAGTTTGGAAAAATAGAATATTTTTCTATCATTTTTGATTAAAAAAATTCAATGTGAAAATTATACTTATAAAAATATAATTTTAGGGTTGCTCTAAAGTGTGAGGTGAAATGATTTCAGTTAAGAATCTCACATTGCTTTTAGCAGTTTTACTTATGGGATTTTGTTTGATCTCATCAGTTTCTGCTATGGATATTGATGATTCGTCTTCCATAGATGATTCAAATGACTTATCTGGTTCCAGTGTTTCTAGCAACACTAATGAGAATCTTGCTAGTGTTTCAAATTCAAATAATTTGGAATCTGAAAATGCTGGTTCAAGTAATGTAAATTCAGAAAATGAAGTTTTAAATACTGATAATACTGTAGAAGATTCTGATTTGGAACATAATTCAAACATTGCAAATAATAGGGCTGTCCTTGGGGCTTCCTCACAATCAGATAGTGATGTTTTACAAGCTAATGCAAAAGTGAAAACCACTCTTAAGGGAAGTTCAAGTTCAATCTATAAAGGTAATTCTTATAAACTTACCTTGACTGATAGCAAGGGCAAGGCCTTAAGTGGTCAAAAGTTAAGTTACACTATCAATGGAAAGACTTATACATTGACAACAGACTCTAAAGGTTCCACTTATCTTCAGATAAATTTGAAGGAAGGAAAATACAATATGGTTTGTTCTTTTGGAGGATCAAGTGCGTATGATTCTTCAAGATTATCTGTAACTTTATCTGTATTGAAAAATCCCAATGCATTCACTGTAAAGGAGATTGAAGATGCAGCCACTAATGTAAAGAATTTTGTTTTAAAGAATAAAAGATTGCCTAGTACTGTGAAAGTAGGTTCCAAAACTCTTAAAATTTCTGAGTTCTCTTACCTTTCTTCCCAATTGATATCTAATTTGAATTCAAATAAGAAAGGGGAGATAATACTTTTATCTGGTATTTCCAATGGCAAATCTTCTTCTGCTTCACTAAAAACTACTGTTTATAAAGCACAATATCTTGACTTAGCAAAAAATGTAGTTTCTTCCATTGGTTCTAAAAAGGTACCTCCTACTGAAGTTCTTGTTAAGGACGCTTCTAAAAAATCTGTAGGGAATGCAAATTTCAATTTATACACATTTGCATTTGCAAAAATTTTAGATTTCCATAAGTCTAAGAATTATTTGCCTAATTATTGTACTTTTGAAAGTTCCGCATTTAATCAAGCAGCTAGTTTAAAAGCAACAATTCTTAAAGGAAGTTCAAATACCATTACTAAAGGTAATTCTTATAAACTTACCTTGACTGATAGCAATGGTAAAGCTTTAAGCGGTCAAAAGTTAAGTTACACCATTAACGGTAAGACTTATACATTGACAACAGACTCTAAAGGTTCCACTTATCTTCAAATAAATTTGAAGGAAGGTAAGTACTCTATGGTCTGTTCTTATGCAGGTTCAAAAGTTTATAAGTCCGCAAAGAATTCAGTTACTTTAACTGTATTGAAAAATCCTAATGCATTCACTGTTAAGGAAATAGAAGCTGCAGCTACTAATGTTAAGAATTATGTTTTAAAGAACAAGAAATTGCCTAGTACTGTAAAAGTAGGTTCCAAAACTCTTAAAATATCTGAGTTCACCTATTTGTCATCAAAGGCAGTATCCAATCTTAATTCAAATAACAAAAAAGATGTTGTTCTTTTAAGCGGTATTTCTAATGGCGGTTCTTCTGCATATTCATTAAAATCCACTGTTTACAAAGCTCAGTATGCGGATTTAGCAAAAAGATCAGCTTCTAGTATAGAATCTAAAAAAGTACCTTCAAACTATTTGTCTGTAAAAGACAGTTCAAATAAGGCAAGAAATGCAAATTTCAATTTATATACTTTTGCATTTGCTAAGATTTTAGATTTCCATAAGTCTAAGAATTATTTGCCTAATTACTGTACTTTTGAAAGTTCTGTATATGCTCCTCTTAAAAAATCCACTTCAATAAAAGCTAGTTCAAATAGTGTAAATAAAGGCGACTCATATTCAGTAACATTGGTGGATAACTCAGGTAATGCTTTAGCTAATCAGAAAATTACATTTACATTATCTGGAAAATCATATACTAAAACTACTAACTCTAAGGGTGTTGCTTCTTTAAAGATGGATTTAAATCAAGGAACTTACTCAGTAGTTTCATCTTATGCAGGTTCATCCGCTTATGAAGCATATAAATTGTCTAACACAGTCACTGTAAAAGACAATAATAGATTCTCTTTAAGTGAGATTGAAGCAGCAGCTACTAATGTAAAGAATTATGTTAACTCTCATGATGCGTTGCCTAGTACAGTTACAGTAGCGAATAAGAAATTAAGTATTTCACAATTCTCATATCTGATGACTAAAGCTGTCTATAATATTAATGCTGGTAACACAAATTATATTGCTCTTCCAACTGGAATGTCCAATTCTAATTCCGATGGGGATTCAATGGATGCTACAGTTTATAAAGCTCAATATGTTGATTTAGCAAAAAGAGTAATATCATTTGCGGAATCCAATAAGGTTCCCCCTGTTTACGCTAAGGTTTATAGTAGTTCTGGTAAATCTTTAGGTAATGCCGAATTTGATTTATACACTTATTCATTTGCTAAGATTTTAGATTTCCATAAATCTCATAAAAATTTACCTAATTACTGTACTTTCGAAAGTTCTGTATTCAAAGGAATTACAGTTCCTCCAATTAACATCTCATCTAAAATACCTTATAATTCAAGTCAATTCAAAGCGGGTTTAAATGAGAAAAATACAGAATCAGATCTTGCCAAATATTTGGTTGGCACTGGCCAATCAGCTATTACAAGTTCAATCAGTAATTTAGCAAGTCAATTGACTAAAGGTTTAAAAACTGATGAGGCAAAAGCTCAAGCAATCTATAATTATGTCAGAGATGAAATTGATTATAGTTATTATGCAAACTCTAAACATGGTGCTTCAGGTACCTTAAGTGCGGGTTCAGGAAATTGTGTGGATCAGGCAAGTTTAGTTGTTGCATTGTGCAGAGCTTCAGGCATTGAAGCAAGATATGCTCATGCAAAAGGTTGTACATTCTCAAGCGGTTTAGTAACAGGACACGTATGGGCTCAAATTCTCGTAAATGGTGTTTGGTATTCCGCTGATGCTACAAGCGTGAGGAATAAATTAGGTAACATTCAAAATTGGAACACTAATTCATATAGCAACTTGAATCGATATGCTGCTGTGCCATTTTAGTGTTAAAGTATTTAAAATGGATATAAGAGGGTTTCCTCTTATCCAAATTTTTATTTTTTTTATTTTTTAATTAATTCTTTTTTTAACTCTTTTTTTAATAATTATTATTGGTGATTTTCCCAACTTTTTTTAAAAAATTTTTAACTCTTTTTAATTATTTTTTTAGTATTGTTATAAAATTTTAGGTTATCCAAAACTTTATATACCTTTTATATAAAATATTAGTATATGAAACAAAATCATATACGATTGCATTATATTGTATTTAGATGATTTTAAATCAATAAAAATTAATTTAAATAATTTTAAAAAGAAAATTTAATTAAATAAATCACGGAGGTTCTACATGGCTAAAGAAATTAGTGAAAACATTGAAGAGTATTTGGAAGTTCTTTACAAGTTCGGAAGTAAGGACTCCCATGTGTCTACAACAACTTTATCAAGAGAGTTAGGTATTGCGCCAGGTAGTGTTACTCAAATGCTTAAGAAACTAGAAGATATCGGTTATATTGATTATGTTCCATACAAAGGAGCTTCTTTAACTGATGAAGGTAGCAAAATAGCTCAAAAGATTACACGTAAACACAGAATTCTTGAGAGATTCTTGAAAGATGTATTGAAAATCAAAGATGAAAACCTTCATGCACAAGCTTGTGAAATGGAACACTCATTGTCTGATGAAGCTGAAAGAGCTATTTGCCATATGCTAGAACATCCTGATACCTGTCCTGATGATCATGTGATTCCTGCATGTGACTTTGACTTTGCTAACTGTGATGACTGCGTAAACAATCAAAGTGACATTGAAGACATTGGAGTAAGGGAATTCAATTTATTGTCCATTTCCCAATTGACATCTGGTGATGAAGGTGAAGTCCTATTCATAAGAGGTGGAGACTCTTACCTTTCTGATGCAATGGATGTTGGAATTGCTATAGGATCCAAAATCAGAATATCCGATTCTGAAACTTCCGATTATAATGTCTTTATTGATGATTCCCAAATAGAAGTTTCAAGGGATTTGGCAAATAACATATTTGTAAAAACATTCTAGCTATTAAAAATTAATTTTTTATTAATTTTTTTTAAACTTTTTTTTTAATTTTTCTTATTTCATTTATTACAGATTTTTATTTAGGTGTTTAGATGCGTGGAGATTTATGTGAAGGTATTGTAACCATAAAAATTGAAGAGGGTAACCAAAGAGCTGTTTCCCTTAATCAAAAAAGCCAATTCGGTAAATTGTCCGAGGATTGCTTGGAGCTTTCCATAATTGAGGCATGCTATTTGATGGAAAGCGGTCGTTTGGACATTTATGAAAATGATAAGAAATGTGATGTTAATTATATAATTGACCTAATCAAGGAAGAGGAGATTTACGGCAAATACCTTGTTTATAGGGATTTGAAAAACAGAGGTTACATTATAAAGACTGGCTTTAAGTACGGATCTGAATTCAGACTTTATGAAAGGGGTACAGGTCCAGGACATGCACACTCTGACTTTTTGGTTAAGGTATTGTATGAAACAAATGAGGTTAATGTATTGGACTTTGCAAGCTATGTGAGAGTTTCCCATGGTGTAAACAAGAAACTGTTGCTTGCTGTCGTTGATGACGATTTGGATGTAACTTATTATAACATTGAGTGGACTCGCCCATAGTTATTTTTAATTAATTTCATTATTTTATTTTTATTCATTATTTTCATTTTTATTTCATTTTTTTTATTTTCAATAATTTGTTTTGATTATTTTATAATTTAGTAATTATTTTGATAACTATTTTTTAATTTTTTATTAGTTATTTTTATTAACTTGTAAATCATATTTAATTAATAGCATATTAATTAGAATTAAAATTATAATTAAAAATAAATTTAAACTAAAATTATGCAATAATTATTATAAATTTTTCACTAAAAAATTTAAATAATTTTAATTAAAAATACGTATAATTATTTAAACACTTACTATAAAAAACATAATAATTATTATCTAATTATTCAATTTAAGCAAAGATATTATATTTAAGGTGATTTTTTGATTGATCCATGGGGCTCATCTATAGTAGATTATGATAAATTAGTTAATCAGTTTGGTATAAAAGACTTTTCAGAACTTTTAGGAAAGATTGAAGATCCTGCAAGATTGATGAAGAGAGGAGTTATTTTTGGCCATAGGGACTTTGATAAATTGGTTCCATTAATTAACGGCAAGAAGGATTTTGCAGTTATGACTGGAATGATGCCAAGTGGCCAGATGCACATTGGCCATAAGATGGTCATTGACCAATTGAAATGGTATTTTGAAAAAGGCGCTTCATTATCCTTGTCAATTGCAGATATGGAATCATATGCTGCAAGGGGAATAAGTTTTGAGAAGGCAAAGGAAATAGCTATAAATGAGTATTTGGCTAATTACATTGCTTTAGGTCTTGACTTAACTGCAGATAATGTAAATGTCTATCTCCAGTCCCAAAACAAAACCTTGAATGACTTGACATTCAAGATTGCAAAAAGAGTCAATTTCAATAACATGCAAGCAATTTATGGCTTTAATGCAAGCACTAACATTGCACATCTATACGTTCCTTTAGTTCAGGTGGCAGACATCTTGCTTCCTCAAACAGAGGAATTCGGTGGGCCTAAGCAAGTGGTTGTTCCTGTAGGTGTAGACCAAGACCCTCATTTAAGGTTAACCAGAGACATTGCAGCTAAATTGAATGAGGAATATGGTTTCTTAGCTCCTGCTTCCACTTATCATAGGTTCTTGACAGGGCTTACTGGAGACAAGATGTCAAGCAGCAAGCCAAACACTGCAATCTACTTGAATGAAACTCCAAAACAAGCTGAGAAAAAGGTCAAATCATCTAAAACCGGTGGAAGAGAAACCCTTGATGAGCAAAAGGAGTTAGGCGGAAGGCCTGATGAATGTGTAATCTATGAAATGCTTGTTTACCATTTGGTTGATGATGACAAGGAGCTTGAAAAGATCCGTGAGGAATGTGTAAATGGTGAGCTCATGTGCGGACATTGTAAGGTTCATGCAGCAGAGCTTATGAAAGATTTCTTTGAAGATTTAAAGGTAAAACAAGAGGAATCTGTTGAGATTGCCGAATCATTGTTTGATTAGGCCAATTAGTAAAAATAGATATTCATTAGAAATCAGTTTAGAAATCAGTCTAAAAATCAATTTAAAAATTAGTTTATTAAATTAACATCTTAAGGTGTTTTTATGGATATTAAACATTATTTAAGAATAGCTAAGGAAGAGACAAAAGCGGCATTTTCAAATAATAAATGGCTCTTATTGTTTTCAACAGTATTGTTTGTGATTCCTCTTTTCATTGGTTATTTTTATGCAGATAGTATTTCAGAATACATCCAGCCTATGGTGGACAATTTCCAGAAGCAGGTAGAGGAAGGGGCAATTACTCTAACCACCCATTCCATATTTACCAATAATGTAACTGTAGCTTTTATATTATATGCTCTTGGAGCTTTAGGCGGAGTGTTAGGTGCTATTATTTTAGCGAATAACGGTATGTTCATTGGTTATTTTGGTGCAGATTTTAATATTTACGCTTACTTGGCATTAACTGTGCCTCATGGAATATTTGAAATTCCAGCAATCATTATAGCTACTACAGGCGGTTTTGTACTCCTTTCATTTATACTTCATTTCATATGGGACCTAAGGTCTCCAGACTATTCCTATTTGGATATTTTCGATCCATATTTTTCTGATGT
This sequence comes from Methanobrevibacter sp., assembly GCF_045114555.1. Classification (GTDB taxonomy): domain Archaea; phylum Methanobacteriota; class Methanobacteria; order Methanobacteriales; family Methanobacteriaceae; genus Methanobrevibacter. Next base: position 16,501 of record NZ_JBGUKT010000024.1, read on the forward strand.
GAAGATCACTTTCAAGCAAAGGTGTTATGCATCATTTAAAATGAATCAGAACAAGATAAAGGAGTCTTTTATATTCTTATGCCTTGCTGTAATCCTATTAATCATTGCAGCATTCATCGAAGCGAATATAACTGTGCCTCTTGCAGGTAAGCTATTGCCTTTCTTCGGTTTAAGCATGGGCTAATTAGTTTTTATTTTTCTAATTCTTTTTTACTCTTTTATTCTTTTTATTCTTATTACTCTTTTCATTTTTTTATTTTTTTAATTTTTTTACTATTTTTAACTTTTTTATTTATTTAAGAAACTTAACTAATCTTAAAATAAGTTTTTATACTATAATGATTATAATTATATGATGTATATTAATTATAATCTAATTTTTTTGTAAATTTTATAATTAATCATTAAAAATAATTTTAATTAATCAAAATTATTATTTCATCAAAAAAATTTAATGTGATAAAATGATTAGATGTGTGTCTTGTGGAGAAGAATACGAAGATGATGAAGTTATCTACAACTGTAAGAAATGTGGTTCTGTCTTGGAAGTAGAAGTGGAAGTTGATGTTCCTAAATCTACTTTTGAAGGTAGAAGAGATAACTTATGGAAATACAAAGAATGCTTGCCTGTTGATGCAAGCAAAAGAGTTTCCTTAGATGAAGGAGGAACTCCATTCTGCAAATGTGAAAAATTAGGTAAGGAACTTGGAATTGACCTTTACGTTAAAGTGGAAGGATCAAACCCTACCGGAAGTTTCAAGGACAGAGGAATGACCATCGGTATGACTAAAGCTATGATGCTTGGTGTGGATACTGTAGGTTGCGCTTCAACCGGTAACACATCCGCTTCCCTTGCTGCATATGCTGCTAGAGCAGGATTAAGATGTGCTGTATTCTTGCCAGCAGGTAAGGTTGCTCTCGGTAAATTGGCACAAGCTATGTTCCACGGTGCAGAAGTATTCTCAATCAACGGTAACTTTGACGAAGCTTTGGAAGCTATGACCCAACTTGCTCGTGAAAAATATTTATACTTATTGAATTCAATTAACCCATTCAGATTAGAAGGACAAAAAACCATCGGTTATGAGATTGTCCATGACTTAGGATGGGAATCTCCTGACAGAATCGTTCTTCCTGTAGGTAATGCAGGAAACATTTCAGCTATTTGGAAAGGAATCACAGAATTCCACAATGCTGGATTTATGGATGATGTTCCAATGATGACTGGTATTCAAGCTGAAGGCGCTTGCCCTATTGCAAATGCATTCAGAGACAAAACCATGGACATGACCCCTGTTGAAAACCCAGAAACCATTGCTACTGCAATCCGTATAGGTGCTCCTGTAAGTGCAATCAAAGCATTAAGGGCTATTTACGATTCCAATGGTTTAGCTGAAACCGTAACTGATGAAGAAATCCTTGACGCTCAAAAATTGCTTGCAAGAACTGAAGGTGTTGGAGTGGAACCAGCTTCTGCAGCATCCATTGCAGGTCTTAAGAAATTAGTGGAACAAGGAGACATCGACAAGGGAGAAAGAGTTGTTTGTGTTGTAACTGGACACTTGCTTAAAGATCCTAACACTGCAATTGACGCTTGTGTGGAACCTGTCCAAGTGGACGCAGACATTGATAAAATCAAGGAAATTTTACTTAACAAATAATTTTAAGTAATTTTTCAATTTCTTTTTTTATTTTTTTTTTAAATATTTTTAACCCCTATTTTTTGGATTAATTGTAAAAATGTTTGTTTTTTATCCTTTTCCTTAATTAAAATGTTTTGTTTAGCTAATTCATTTAATTCTCTTGAAGCGCTTTGTCTTGAAATGTTAAAATATTGATAATGCTCTTTGTTTTTAAAACAAAATGCATAATTATTTGCCTAATAATCTTTTATCGTTGGCATTGCTTTTGCTGATTACTTTTCGTCCAGTGTTTGCCTCCAGTTCGCGGCGAGCATTTCCTGCAATGGTTCCGCCACGCTTAGCTACATCTTGGCTTTCCTCGATTCCGTTTGGGTTTTCGCTTTTGCTTATTTCTGTGGTGGCCAGTTCCCCTAGCATATTGATTACAAGCTCTGCATTTGTCATATTGTCTCTAAGGTTTTCCTTTTTCAGTCCTTTTATCCTTTTATGCTGATTTGTTGTTAGTCCAAATGATGCTCTGCTTATTTCATCTGTTAAGATTGCATATTCCAATCCTTTCTCAACTCCTGATCTGTCCCATTCTGCTGTCAGATCCTTTCTGATTTCCATGCTTCTTATCCTTTGGCTTATCCATTCCTCGCTATAGCCCTGTTGACGATAGTTGTTGATTGCCCTTTCTATGGACAGTTCAGGATCTGCTATCTCATCAAGCCTTTCGCTTCCAACTTGAGCCAACCATAGTTTGAATGGTTCCGCATTTGGTGATGGGACAGACTGTATGAGGCGTAAGAGCTGTTTGGTGGTTGCCACATCTGTCATTCTCATTTTGCCATCTTTAGCTGGCATTTTCAACTGGTGACAATTTGTCACGGTTTGGTTTCCTTCTTCCTTCAATCTTTGTTTTAATTTTCTCCAGTAAGCATTGGGGTCTTTGCTTTCAGTAAGGACTGCGATAACATCTATTATTGAATAGTAATAGTCCTGTATTTCCTCATCCCATTTGGTTCTGATTTTCCTGCCTTCAAATAGTTTTATATTGTTTTCTTTCATTATTTTTCCTCCATTTTTAATGGTTTTCTAATAGTTGATATATTGTCTTAGACAATAAACTTGTAAAAATAGTTTATTTTTATTATTGATAAATATCATAGTTTTTTTGATGAAAAAACTTCTAAATAATTGTCATATTCTAAAAATACTGGAATATTGATTTATTTTATTAAATCAGAGTTATTTTGTAATTTTTTCATAGTTAAAAAATTATTCTTTTAAAATTCCTCCATTTTTAAGAGCTTCATCGTTAAGAGCAAATCCCTTTATCATGTATTCCTTTAGTATTTGAGTTGCCCATTTTCTAAAATAAGTTGCTTTCTTGCTGTTTACACGATAGCCCACAGAGATGATTGCATCTAAATTATATAGGTTTGTATTATATTTTTTACCATCAGCTGCAGTTATTAGGGATTTCCTAATAACTGAATTTTTTTCTAATTCTTCATCATTAAAAATATTCTTTAAATGTTCATTGATAGTTGGAATGGATACTCCAAATAGTTTAGCGATTTCTTTTTGAGTTGCCCATATGGTATCTTCGGACAAATACACTTCTGCAGTGACTATCCCTTCACTGGTTTTATATAGGTATGTTTCTTTTATTTCTAAATTAGACATTTTTTCACCTTTTTAATTCGTATATTTTTCATTGAATTGTAGTTTAATTGTTTAAATATTGTTTTTTTGAGTTTATATATGTTTAGAGAGCGTTTGAGAAGTAATGGTTAATGTATAGTTTACTATTTATGAAAATAACTCCATTTTGTCCTTTTTTTAAATATTTTTTTTATCATGATGATGTCTGAAGAATTATTGAAAATATTTTGTTCAAATAGGAACATTAAGTGTTCCACGCTTAAGTCCTACAGGTCTGCAATTGCCAAGTATGAGTTCTTTCATGATATGGATATGGGGTCCCTTATGGATGAGGCAATTGTTGAGGAAGATGAAGGAATTTCGCTTAAGAACAGGAAAATTAAAAGCAGATTGTTGGATTTTCGGTCATTCCTATTGGATTCAGGGTTGGCAATCAGCACTGTCAGAACCTATTTTTCCAGAATCAAGACATTCTATAGGCATTTTGAAATTGAATTGCCCTATTTGAATGACATTAAGTTTGATGAGGAGTATCTATCCTTATATTATGACTTGCCTACAAGAGGTGACATCAGGAAGGTCTGTTCCATTTCTTCTAATGCTTTTAGGGCGCTTGTTCTTTTCATTTCAAGCAGTGGCTGTGCCAAGGCAGAAACCCTTTCCCTTACTGTTGGGGATTTTGTTAAGGCAAGTGATGATTATCATGATGGAGGTTCAATTGATGATGTTTTGAATTGCTTGATTGGTAGGAGGGATATTGTTCCTGCATTTTATCTTAAGAGGATAAAGACCAATAAGTTCTATTATGCATTTTGCTCTCCTGAAGCAAGCCATCATATTGTGAAGTATCTGATTTCAAGAAAGGGATTGTCATTGGATGATAGGCTTTTTGACTTTACTGACAGTTCATTGATCTATAGTTTCAAGAAGGTGAATGATAAGCTGGATATGGGATTCGTAGGAAAGTACAGGTTTTTTAGGTCTCATGCTCTGCGTAAGTTTCATGCAAGCAATATAGGACTCAGTGCTGATATTGTTGATGAGCTGCAGGGAAGAGGAAAGACAAAAGTCCATGAAGCCTACATCAAGACCAATCCGAAGAAGTTAAAGGAGATTTATATGGGTGCTATGCATAATGTGATGGTCTTTGATGATTGGATTGGGGAGTGTGAAAAAGAGGATGATTGTGTGATTATTGAGAATCAGGTGATAAATGTGATTATTAATTTCACTTTGGATGGAGTGGATTATAGGGTGGAATAGTGGTGTATGTGTTTCCATGAAAGAAACATAATATTTTCATTGTGGGGTGATCTTTTTTTACTAAAATAGCGCTATTTTTCATGATTAATTGGATTAATTTTAAATTAAGTTAAAAATTAGATAATTAAGTTTATATAGTTTTATTGATACATATATATTATATAAAATATATTTTAGGGGTAGTCAATTTAGTTTGATAAGATTGTTGTCTTATCAAGACTATTCTGATTTATTTTATAGTAATTCAATTTTTATGGCATTGATCTTATGGTTCTTTCATGGAAACCTATAATTTTTCATGCCTTAAGCAAAAGATTGGATTTTATATTTTTCTTTCTCTCCTTTTTAAAAAAAGGAGTTTATTTATTATAAAACGAGGTGACTAAACTTATGAAA
>NZ_JBGUKT010000025.1:0-37725 GCF_045114555.1 Methanobrevibacter sp.
AGCAAGAGGATCCGCATTCACCTTACCTGCAAACATGGTAGGTCCTGTATGTGATATGTGTTCCGCAGTTACCGCAATTACCTACGCTGGTCTTTTATCCTACAGAGACACTGTAACCCAAATCTTAGGTGCACCAGCAGGATTTGCACAAATGATGGCTAACGAAGCATTAACTAACGTAACTAAATTAATGGCAGATGAAGGTATTGACAAAATGGATGATGCATTAAACCCTGGTGCATTATTAGGTACCGCTGACTCCATGAACTTCGGTCCATTATCTGAAATTGTACCTACTATCTTAGAATCTTTAGAAAAAAGATCCAAATAAGTAAATAGGGTCTAAAAGATTAAAAAAAAGTAGTTTGGTCTTTAAAAGATTAAATAATTATTTAGTCTTGTAGAAGATTAAAATAAGAATTATAACTTTATTAGTTATAATGGTTGAAATTGCTCTTTAGAGAAATTTTAGCTACCAAAAACTAAAGAAATTAAATTTAATAGTCATTAATCTTTTTTGTGAATTTTGGGATTAATGCTATTAATTTAATTCTTTAGCTGCATTAAATAATAGGTTATTATTTAAATTTCTAGAAAACTCATGGAAAATAATAACGAATTATCTAATGAATAAATATTTGTATATATTATTATTTATTTATTATCATAATTTTTAGAATTTTAAAAAAGATAATTCAAAATTTATTATCATTTTAATAATTCTATTAAAAAATAAGATGGTTCTGTTATATTTTATTCATAAGTTTTTATATTTTTTATTTTTCTGTTTAATGTAATTAGATTAATATTTAATTATTTTAATGCATCAGATTAATGTTTATAAGCTTATTGAATTGGAATTTGTGAAATGTTAATCTAATTATTATTAAATAATTATTTGTTTATTCATAAGTGTAAGGTGTTAACTTGATAGAATCTATCTTAGAAAAAGCTAAAAATAGAGAAAAATTAAGTAGAAATGAATTAATCCAATTATTTGAAATAGATGATGAAGAGAATTTAAAGAGATTGTGTGATGTCGCTTGCGAGATTCGCAATGAATGTTCTGATGTAATCAAATTGACATCAACTATTCATCTTACAAATAAATGTCAAGTTCAACCAAGATGCAAATACTGTGGCTTTGCTGCAAAGACTTCTTCAATCGGATATTATGATGCATTCTATAAATCCGATGAGGAAATACGCGAGGCAGCTAAATGCGTTGAGAAATCAGGCATTCCTAGAATAAGCTGTTCTGGAGGACATGGTTATAAAGGCAAGCAGGCAGTCAATGCTGCAAGAATTGTAAAGGGAGAAACTTCATTAGAGATTCTAGTCAATGTCGGTGCTGATTTGACTCAGGAAGCTGTTGACGAATTGAAGAAATGCAATGCAGATACTGTTTGTTGCAATTTAGAAACAATAAATGAGGATGTTTTTAATTTTGTCAAGCCTGGGGAAAAACTGTCAGATCGTATAAATATCTGTCAGATGGTTTCTGATGCAGGCATTGGCTTATCTTCAGGATTATTGATTGGTCTTGGAGAGTCCTATGAAGATAGGGTTGACCATTTATTGTTCTTAGGAACTTTTGACAGCTTGGAAGAGATTCCTATTATGGGATTCAACCCTTATGTTGACACTCCTATGGAGAATCATCCTCCTTGTTCAATTGAGGAGCAATTGAAGACAATAGCCATTACAAGAATCATGTATCCTCGCATTAGAATCACTGTTCCAACACCAACCATTGGTCCTAAGAATGTTGAGCTTCCTTTGCTTGCAGGTGCAAACAACTTGGCAACTGTCATTCCTGAGGATTATCCTTTAGTTGTTAAGGGAGTTGGAAATCCTGATTATGGCAATTTGCATGAAGTGATTTCAGTTGTTGAAGACTTAGGCCTTGAAGTTCAGCTTCATGCTTAGATTCATCATCAAAAGAGTTTAATTCCATTCACGAACTTTTTCTTTTTTTTTATTTAGGTGGTAAAATGGCATTTGAAGAAAGCATTAGAAAAGCATCCATTCAATCTTATGAAGGCACTCGTAAAGGAGACACTATTGAAGAGATTAGGGCTATTCAGGATTATATTCGTGGCGCAAAGATTGTAGTCCCCAATAAGAATGGGATTAAAGTGGAAGTTATCAATGAAGTTCTTAATAGATTCGATATCCCATCTGCAGAATATTTGCAAGTCAATACCAATTATGCTGATTTCAGCCGTATGCCTGCAATTGCAAAAGCCATGATTGCAGTGGATCAATCAGATGCTGATTTAGTCATTGCTAGAGGTCGTTTAGGAATTCCAGGGTCCGGTTCCTTTATGGTTTTTATGGACAGCAAGTCCAGAATTCTCACTGCAGCTTCATCTCCATCACATGTAATTCACAAGCAGTCTTTAGAAGAGACAGTCTATAAGGAAACATTGGAGGCATTAAAGAAGGTTGGCTTTGAATGTGATGAGGATATTTGATTTTAGATTCTTGAGATGGTTTAATGAGCAATAATGATTATGATACTGGAATAAGTTCAGAGGTTTTTACAGTTAAATCAAATGTCAGATTGATTGACATTTTCAATTTGATTTTGGAAAAGAAAGCAAATGCAGTATTAAACTTATTCAATAAGCTGCATGATGATGGGATTATCAATAAAGGAAGTTCTATTGTAATCATTGGAACTTATTTTACAGGAATCGCTATTGCAAAATATTTGTCATTTGATAATTTCAAGGACATGACTATTGTGGATATTTATCCCCATCTGGAAGGATTGATAAATTCAAAATTAGGAAATCCTATTATTGCTGAAATGGAAAATGAAGAAAATCTTTTCAAGGAAAAATTTAAGAATATCAAATGTTCTTCTGATTTAGATTTGATTAAAAATGCTGATGCTGTCATTGACACCACTGGTCTGGGAGGAATAAATGAAAGCCAGTCTGAAGCTATTTTTACAAAGGTATTCCTGATTGAAGATCCTATAGCTGAAGAGAATGACGCTTTGCTTAAGGATAAGAATAACATATACAATAGGGCAAATATGGTTAATTCCTATAATAAGTATGTTCTTAAAACCAAAGGATTGAATACAAAAACTTCCGGAACAATGACTTTAGCGATAGATGTCTTAAGACAATCCATGAATAGCATATTGGATAGGGATGGGGTTCTTTATTGTGCATCTGAAATGACTTTTTATGAAGAGATTATCTTTAAGGAAAAGGATTTGAAAAAATTCTTTAAATTGATAGAATCACCAGTCCTTAAGGTATCAACAATCCATCCATTTGACTGTGATGGCATAATTGATGAGTTTATTGATAAGATTTTTTCAGAGATATTAGTTAGGTGGTAATGTGTTTGCAAATGATATTTTTAATGTTATAGATGAATTGGTTCCTCGTAAATATGCATTGAAAAATGACAATGTAGGTTATTACAGTAAAAATTATGAAAATTTAGATATTAAAAATATTAATGTTTTGATGGATTTATTGCCTGAAGATGATTCGAAATTTGATGAGGGGGACCTAGTTATTTCTCATCATCCTCCTTTATTCATGCCAAAGACTCCAACATATGTTGTTCATTCAAATTGGGATATTATAAATGGAGGTTCAAATGATGCTTTAGCTTATTATTTAGGTTTAAAACCAATGTCTATTTTTCATAAACAGACAGGAATTGGAAGAATCTGTTCTTCAACAAAGACTTTGGACCAGTTTTTGGCATTGGTTTGCTATAAGTTCGGTCCTGAAAATGTCCGCTTGGTTAATGATGGGGATTTCGATAAGATGCTTAGAAAGATAGCTATTGTCTCTGGGTTTGGCTTAAGCAATAAGGAGTTTATCAAATTGGCCAAAGATAGGTCTGTTGATGCATTTGTATCTGGAGACTTAAACCATTCAAATGCAATATTGGCTAAAAAATTAGGGGTGACATTGATTGATGTGTCACATCATATAATAGAACTTCCAGGATTGTTTGCCTTAACACAGATGCTAAAGAACAATCATGAGATTGATGTTCCTGTGGAAATGATAGACACAGGTGTTCCATGGAAATATATCTCTGCGGATTTCTAGCATTGAAAAAAACTTTTATTTTTATAAATTTATGAAATTTTAATATTACAATTGTTATTGGTGATAAAATGATTCAAGATATGGAAAATAATAAGATTCCTAAAGGAAGTATAGACTTAGTTGGATTTGGTAGATTAGGCTTAAGAACAGGTATTAATCTCATTCAAATTCACAGAGGGGGTCCTGCTAAAATAACTGTTATAGATGGACAGAAGATTTCAGAATCTGATATAATCTTTTTATTGAAAGGAGCAGAAGTAGGAACATATAAATCTGATTTTTTAAAGGAAATTTCAACTCACAAAAAGGAATTTAGAGAAGTTGTTTCAATTACCGAAGATATTAATGAAGATAATTTGGATTTAATCTCTGGAGATGTTGTAGTTATTGAGATAGCTGGTGGAAATACAATCCCTACTGCAGCAAATATCATCAAGAAAGCACATGAAAACGGTTCCAAAACCATAGGAACTGCAGGAATTTTCGGTATTGGGGATGAGGAAATTGTTGTTAAGGACATTTCTGAATTTGATGATTCAAATCCTGTTGTCGAGGAATTAAGAAAAGAGGGAATCGTTAAGGATCATATGCTCATATCAACAAACACATTTATTCGTGATTCAATTCCAATCACTCCTTATGTTTTGGATGATATTGCAAATATAATTACAAAAGAGGCTTTGAAATTATTGATTGAAAAGAATAATGAATAATTAGCTCTTTCGAAGGTTTGAAAATGATTACAATAGCTACTGCAGAATGCTTTACCCACGGAATTTTGGCTCGGGAAATTCATGCCCTTGCTCAAGGCTATGAAGATAATTTTGGGTCTAAATATTCCTATTTGGTCAATAAGGTTCAAAAGGATTGCCTAAAAGATGCAATTATGGAGGATAAATGCTCTATTTTTGATTTGACTGATTTAAGTGTAACCTGCGGCTTATTCATACCTACTTTAGATGCAGTCAAATCCATTCTCCAAATTGAAAATCCAGTAGAGCCATTGGAATTGGTCAAGGGAATAAAAGTTTATGATGACGATGGGGATATTGAAATGTCTATCCTAATGGCTGAAGCTGCTAAAAAAATAGCTAATGCATCTATAGGGATAGGTACAACTGCAGGAATCGGATATGGTGGCATCGCTATTGTGGATGATGATGTTGTAATTAGCACAAGTTCTGATGTAAGTGCTAATTTAATTGATGCTGATTCTAATAATTTGTACATGCGTCAAAAGAGCGGAATAGAGAAAACATTAAAAATATTAATCTATTATCTGAATGAAAATTTTGATAAGATTAAATCTTTAGAAAATGTAAATATTCATTATAAATAATTTTTCATAAAAATAGTCCTTTTTTATTTTTTTAAATAGCTTTTTTATTTTTAAAAATAGTTTTTTCAAATCTTTCTTTTTTTAAAAATAGTAAAAAAAAATGTAAATTTATAGAGTTTTATCTATAAAATTACATAAAATATTTGAATTTTATTTTGCAGCTTCACCAATTAAAGCATCTTGATTGCTTACTACTTGAGTGTCAATGACAACTGGATTCTCTTCGTCTAAAACAGATTTAGTGCTTCTTAATCCAAACAGCATTGTGGATAAGTTATGAAGCAATGAAGTTGTAGTAGGCGGAATGATTCCAAGCAAACCGAGTCCAATCAATGATCCATTGAACATTACAATGTGTCTGTAATTGGTATTTATCTTATCAAGCATTCCAGTTGAGAGCTTTCTAAGTGTTACCAAGTCATATAAGTCATCTGAAAGCAAGGAAATGTCTGCAACTTCCCTTGCAATGTCTGATGAGTTTCTCATTGCCACTGATACATCAGCAGCAGACAATGCAGGTGAGTCGTTGATTCCATCTCCAACCATAATGACTTGATGTCCTTCATCCTTCAATTCCTGGATAATGCTTGCCTTGTCTTCTGGAAGAACTTGTGACTTGTATTGTGTAATGCCTAAATCATTAGCTATTTTATGTGCAGCATTCTCACTGTCTCCAGTCAACATGACTACATTGGAAATGCCCAATTCCTTAAGTTTGCTGATTACATCATGAGCTTCGTCCCTAACAGGATCTGAAATGCAAAGGATTCCTTGAAGCTTCTTGCCGATAGCAAGATAAATTACTGAGTATTCTTTGATGTTTTCTTCAATAATCTTTTGTTGCTTTTTGGTAAACTTGATGCCTTCATCTTCCTCTACGAAGTGTCTGCTTCCAATGATTGCCTTTTTGCCATCATATGTAGTTGAGAACCGTGTGCAACGATGTATTCCACCTCACTATGGTCCTCTTCATGATGCAATCCTTCCTCTTCAGCCTGTTTCACAATTGCTGTCGCTACACTATGAGCGAAGTGCTCTTCAATGCATGCAGCAATTCTCAATACTTCATCCCTTTCGTATTTTCCACAAGGAATGACCTTTTCAAGAACTGGATGAGCATTGGTCAAGGTTCCTGTCTTATCGAATACTATGGTATCTGCATTGGCATATGATTCCAAGTGCTTTCCACCTTTAACCATCATCCTATTGTCAGATGCCTCTTTCATTGCAGAAATGACTGAAATCGGTGTAGTTAACTTAATTGCACATGAGAAATCCACCATCAATACAGCCAATGCTTTTGAAGTGTTTCCTGTAAGCAAATAGGTTAGTGCTGTTGTAAGCAAACTATAAGGAACAATTGAATCAGCTAATTTTTCTGCCTTGCTTTGAATGCTTGCCTTCAACTCCTCGGAGTCTTCAATCATATCAATGATCTTATTCAATCTGGTTTCATCGTTAACGGAACGAACTTCGATTACTATTGACCCTTCCTCAACAACGGTTCCTGCATGGACAGCTTTTCCTTCACTCTTATGCACTGCCAATGATTCTCCAGTCATTGATGCCTCGTTGATCATAGCATCCCCATCTGCAATGACTCCATCTACAGGAATGATTGCACCGGTTCTAATTCTTATTTTGTCTCCTTTTTTGATTTGAGACAATGGGGATTGACTTTCGATTTCGTTTCCTTCATCATCGATATCAACTTTCCATACACTATCAATGTTCAATGCTAAACTGCTTTTTAAAGTGCTTTTTGTTTTCTGCATTGTATAGTCTTCCAGCATATCTGAAATAGACAATAAGAACATCATTGAACCTACAGACTTGTAGTTGCGTGTGATTAATGATGCGGCTATTGCAGTTCCATCAAGAAGGGCAACATCCGCTCTAAAACTGGTTAAGCTATCCAATCCATGATAAAGGTAGTGGGCAGCATGATACAGCATTCTCACTTTTCTAAATGGGATTGGCAGTATAATCTTAAAGAGATACCTTTTTAAGACATGCTTAGATAATCTGAAAAAGAAATCATTTGATATTTCAGCTAAGCTTATATTATCTGTTGCCTTTCCTTCGTAGAGGTCTGCTTGAGAGATCTTGTCCAATATGTGGAGAATTTCCGCTTTTTTGCTTATATCATTGTAAAAAATCAGTATGCTTCCGTTTCTATGGGAAATAGTTACTTCATCAATGAAGTCATATTCAAGCAAGGTTTCACTTAAGCCATAAGTTTCTTCTTTGGTAAATGCTTCTTTACCTGCACGCACTCTTAATCGAGTGCCCTTATCGTATACTATATCGTAAATCATGGCTCTGAATTGAATAAATTTATAAATTTATTGATTTATTAATTTACTAATTTATTAGATTTGCCTATCCAATATTTTTATAATTTATTTATTCTTCTTCAGCAGTTACATCAACGCATACAGCTTCTTTTTTTGCAGCTTTTGCATCAGTGTGGATATCTTCTGCATTGTCCTTAATGTCTTGAATGGATTCTTCAAGTTCGCTTTTGCAAGTTAAGACTTTAGCCATACCTTTTGCAGCATAGTCTTTAGTGGTTTTTGATTCCAATATTTTTTTACCTACTACTGCAGCAGCTATTCCTCCTACAAAAATCAATGCGTGCTTATGTTCAAACGCTTTGTCTTTAATTTCTTCATACATTTTATCACCATTTTTAATTTTTAATCTAAATAATTCAACTTTCACTATTCAGATTCTACTATTATATCTCAATTTGTTTTTATTTAAATGTTTAGGTTTACCTAAATAATTATATTACTATAATTAAATATATTAGGTATATATAAATAAGATTATTTTTATTTTTGTTTATCCCTTATTTTCTTTATCAGAGCCATTTCCTTGGTTTATATTTTTTATCATTTTTTGTAAAAATTTCATGGACTTTATTAGGTAAACCTAAACTTTATATATTATGAAAACAAAAATAATATTAGGTTTTAGGTATACCTAATTAATCTATGTAGGGTAATCTTTTTATTTTCATTTTAATTAACAATCCAAAAATATTTTTAAAAAGCAATACATTTTATTTTAAAAATATCCCCATTTTTAAAACAAAATTTTAAAAATTTTAATTAAACTACAAAATACCTCAAAATAATGAGATTTCATCTAACATGGGTTTAGGTATACCTAAATTCCTACATTTTATTGATAGTTACTTTTTAGAGAAAGACTATTAAAAATTCTCTAAATTGTTATCGGTAATTTATCAGACATGATATTTATTTTATAAAATTTCTTAAGAGGTTATATAAATGATAAAAAAATTAAACGAACTCAAATCTGGAGAAACCGGAGTTTTAGCTTCTTATGGTTCCGGTGGTGACTTGGAATTAAAAAGACATTTGCTCGGTATGGGCTTTGTTAAAGGTGCAGATGTAGAAGTGGAAAAAGTTGCACCTCTTGGAGATCCTATTCAAGTAAAAGTTAAAGGATACTCTGTATGTCTTAGAAAAGAGGAAGCTAAAAACATTGAAATAGAAGTGTAATTCTTCTATTATTTTTCAAATTTATTTTTATATTTATTGAATTTTTAAAGGTATAAATATGGCAAATCTTAAAATAGGTTTAGCAGGTAACCCTAATGTAGGAAAAACCACTTTATTCAATACTTTAACTGGTTTAAACCAACATGTAGGTAATTGGCCTGGTAAAACTGTAGCACAAGCAAAAGGTCATTATAAGCATAATGGCAATGAAGTTGAAGTAATAGATTTACCTGGTAACTATGCTTTAAGTGCTCATTCTATGGAAGAGATTGTATCAAGAGACTTCATCGTAGATGAAGACGCTGATGTGATTGTAAACATCATAGATGCAGCAAACATTGAGAGAAACTTGTATCTCACTGTTCAAATGATGGAACTTGGAGCTAATTTGGTTGTAGCTTTAAACATGAATAAGTATGCTCAAGACAAGGGCTATACCATTGATGCGAATAAGCTTTCTGAATTATTGGGAGTTCCTGTAGTTGAGATTGAAGCAAATAGTGATACCGGTAAGGAAGAATTACTTAAAACAGTTGAACAAGCAGCTCAAAACCCAGTGAATACTACTGAAAGATTGGTTTATAACAATGAACTTAAAGAACATATTGCTGAGCTTCAGGCTGTTATAGAAGAAGATAAGAATTTATTAGACGTTCCTTCATCTTGGATAGCAATCAAATTGCTTGAAAACGATGAGATTGTAGAAGAGAAAATTGAAGGATCTTCAAAAAGAAATAACATTCAAGCTGAAACCAAAAAGGTCAAAGACCACTTGGAAAGCATTTTTGGTGAAGGCAGTGAAGAGGTTATTGCAAATGCAAGATATGCATTCATTGATGGTTTATTAAAGGAATCCCTTTCAAAACCTGACCATTTGAAAGTAACCATCAGTGAAAAAATCGATAAGATCATTACTAACAGAATATTAGGGTTCCCGATTTTCCTAGTTATAATGTATGCAATGTTTGAGATTGTATTTACATTTGGTGCACCTTTCCAAGACTTGATTGATGAGCTCTTTGGAATGCTTGGTGAGTTCGTTATCGCTTCCCTTGGTGAAACCATGCTTTCATCCTTCCTTGTTGATGGACTCATTGGAGGAGTAGGTGGGGTACTTGTATTCTTGCCTCAAATTATCCTATTGTTCTTGATTATCAGTTTCCTTGAAGATTGCGGTTACTTAGCAAGAGCAGCATTTGTTATGGACAAGCTTATGCATAAGTTTGTTGGATTGCATGGTAAGGCATTTATCCCTATGCTTTTAGGATTCGGTTGTGGAGTGCCAGGTATTATGGCAACCAGAACCATGGAAAACGAAAAGGACAGATTAATCACTATGTTAATTGTACCATTCATGTCCTGTTCCGCTAGAATGCCAGTATACCTCTTATTGGTTGGTGCATTCTTCGCAGCTAATGAAAGCCTTGTAATTTTATCATTATATGTGCTTGGTATAATTGTAGCAGTAATTGTTGCATTCATATTAAGAAAAACCACATTTAAGGAAATGTCCGCTCCATTTGTAATGGAATTGCCTGACTATAAATTGCCTACTATCAGAGGTATCTTAATGCACACCCTTGAAAAATCCTGGGGATTCATTAAAAAGGCAGGTACCATTATTCTTGTTGCAAGTATTGTAATTTGGATGTTAAGTTACTTCCCTGCAGGAGTAGAATACGGATCTCAAGAAAGTGCTATCGGTACTATCGGTACTGTAATCGCACCAGTATTTGCTCCATTAGGATTCGGCGAATGGCAACCTGCTGTAGCATTGGCATTTGGTCTTGTTGCTAAGGAGGTTGTAGTAGGTACATTCAGTTCGCTATTTGGAGTTGCCGAGGAGGGAGCCAGAATCGCCGCAGCAATGCATGGAATATTCACTCCACTTACAGCTTATGTATTTATGGTATTTGTATTGCTTTATATTCCTTGTTTCGCAGCTCTCGGGGCAATCAAACAAGAAACTGGCGGATGGAAATATCCATTAATCATGTCTGCAGTTACCTTAGTGACTGCTTATGTGGTAGCCTTCATAGTATATATGGTAGGACTGGGATTAGGATTGGGTTAACCCAATTCTAATTTTTATTTTTTTAATCAAAATCAATTTTTAATTATTTTTTTATTTTAGGTGATATCATGCAATGTAGAATGTGTGGCTTTGAATTTGATCCTATGAAAGGAGGGTCATGTGGAAGCTGTGGACAATGCAAAGGTTGCAATAATGCGATTTGTCCAAGATGTGGATATGGAAATTCACTTTCTTATGAAAAGGAATTTGATTACATTTCAAAACTTCAAAGAAAATTAAAATCATTTAAATCAAGAGCAAAAATATGATTTTTTGTTTCATTTTTGCTATTTTTTCAATATTTTCATAAACTATTTTTCAATATTTTCATAAACTATTTTTCAATATAATCATAATTTTTGCATAAATTTTTTCAAAATTAGTATTACTTTTTTAACTGATTTTAAACGATTAGTAATACTAAACAAACATTTATATAGTCTTATTTTAAATATTATATTGTTTAATCAATTTTTATTCAAAATTGACTACTTTATTGTCTTTATTAGTAAAATAAACTCTAAATAATTGGTCTAAGTATTACTTTTAAATTTGATAATTTTTCAAAAAGTATTACTTTTGTATTACTAATGAGATAATAATTTTATAAAATGTATTACTTTTTAAATACTTCTTATAAAAATCAATTGGCTCAAAATTCATAGGGTAATAACGAGTATTACTTTAAATTGATTTTTTAAGATTATAAAAAGTGATATGTGTGATTATATTCAAACTTAAAAATGGAGGAAAAATAATATGCATATACCTGATGGTTTTATACCTCTTGGCCAATGTGCAATCTACTATGTAATCTTGATCATTGCATTGTACTTTGCTGGAAAATGGGCAAGAGCAAATCTTGATGAAAAACGTATACCATTGCTTGCAGTATTGGCTGCAGGTATTTTTGCAATCATGTCCATGAACATGCCAATTCCATTTGGTACCAGTGGGCACATGGTTGGTGGAGCATTAGTAGCTATTGTATTCATGGCTCCTGAAGCTGCTATTTTAGTATTCACTGCAGTATTGCTTATTCAAGCTTTATTCTTCGGTGACGGAGGAATCACTGCTTTAGGTGCAAATGTATTCAATATGGCAATTGTTGGAGGATTCGTAGGTCTTTACACCTTTAAAGGATTACAAGGCATCATTGGTAAATATCCTTCTGCATTTGTAGCAGCATGGCTTGCAACTTTAGTTGCAGCAGTAGTGGCAGCTATTGAAATGGCTATTGCAGGAACTTTCCCATTGACTGTAGGAATTGCTTCTATGGCACTTTACCATGCATTTATTGGTATAATCGAGGGTGTATTAACTGTAATCGTTCTTTATGCTCTTGAAAAATTCAGACCAGACCTATTGGCATGGAACAGAGAATAAGGTGGTAATATGGAATTAAGTCAAAGTGATAAATATTTAATTGTTGTAGGGATTATATTTTGTATTGCTTTAGCAGTATTATCTCCTTACATTGCATCTGGCGATCCGGACGGATTAGAAAAATCTGCTGAAGACGCAGCGGTTGGTGAAGATGTTGAAGCTCCAGTTATGGAGTCACCATTCCCAGACTATACCTATGAGCCTTTAGACAAATTAGGCGAAATCGGTGTTTTAATATTCGGTGGACTGATTACACTGGTTCTTGGTTTAGGTATAGGTTATGCATTAAAAAAGTCTGAATAAATTTAGATTTTATTAAAACATTTCTTAGATATTAATTTTTATAATTATTATCTAAGATTCCACCTCTTTTTTTCATTTTTATAGAAAATTTTATTAATTTGGTTATTATATGTGAAAGTATGGCAATAGAACAAGTTAGAACATTGGAATTCATTTCTTCACAGGATTCAATCATTCATAATTTAGAAGGTAGAGTTAAACTTGTTGCCATTTTATTGATTATTCTTTTTGCTGTTTTTTCAGATAGGTTGATTGTACCAATTGTCCTTGAAGTGTTCTTATTGATTGTTATGTATTTGGCAAAGCTATCCTTTAAAGAGAGTTTTAAAAGGGTGCTTCTTCTTTTACCATTCGGAGGATTTGTAATTGCATTCCAGCCATTCATACACCCTGGAAATATCATTTGGCAGGGCCCTTATTCTTGGTTGTTTATCACAGATACCGGTTTAAATTGGACAGTTCTTTTATTTGCTAGATTGGTTGTTTGTTTAACAGCTATTGTTATCCTTTCATCTACCTCTCCTATGCAGGAAGTGGTCCAATCATTCAGAAAGCTTGGAATGCCAAGAGATCTTGCAATGATTCTAACAATTATGGTAAGGTTTCTGTTTATCTTTGTAGATGAATTAAGGGACATTAGGCAATCCATGACCTCAAGAAACTTTGATCCATTCAATGATAAGATCTCATATAAGTGGAGAGTGAAGCAAGTTGGATACAGCATAGCCATGATGTTCTTAAAGGCATACGAAAAGGGAGAAACCATTTATTTAAGCATGGCAAGCAGATGCTTTTCAGACAATTCCAATTTATATCATGCAAAGACAATCATTGGCAAATCTGAATATATTTATTTGGCTATAATCGTTGCTATCATAATACTTTTGGAATTGCTTGTATTGTTTTATTCTGGAAATTTGGCTTATTTGGGAGTTTCTTTATCCTTATAACTCTTAATCTATTTTTTATATTTTATTCCAATTTTTTCATTTTATTTTTTCCATCATCATAAATATTTAGGTATACCTAAAAATTTAGAAACATTTATATACTATAAAAAACAACCTATA
The DNA here is from genome assembly GCF_045114555.1 of Methanobrevibacter sp. Taxonomy (GTDB): domain Archaea; phylum Methanobacteriota; class Methanobacteria; order Methanobacteriales; family Methanobacteriaceae; genus Methanobrevibacter. The sequence goes on from NZ_JBGUKT010000025.1 coordinate 13,797, forward strand.
ATTAACAATAAGTTTAGGCACACCTAAATTTTATTGTTTCTTGAAAAATCTTAAATTTTGTTGTTTATTAGTTCGACCAATAATAATCTAAAGTTTTCTTTAATTACATATAATTATCTTCCTCCCTTTCTTTAGATTATTATTGGTTTTAAGAATTTCAACACATCATTTTCTTCTGTTATAATCGCTCTCTATCCAAATGAAATCTTGGAACTAATAAGAACCTTTTATGATTTTTAGAACCATTTTAAAATAACTTAATTGTTATTTAGCAATCTCCAAACAAGTACATAGCGTTCTTTAATCCCAGGTATGCTATGTACTGCCTCTTATTTTATTTTTTAATTTATTAATTATTTTATTCAATTATTTTATGCATTATATTACTCATTATTCCATCTTCTAAATTTTTAATTTGATTTTTTTTCATTGTTTCAGAGTATAGCTGATCTCCATATCTAATTTTTAGGTATGCCTAAAAAATTAGAAAGGTTTATATACTATGAAGTATAATCTATAATTAACAATAAGTTTAGGCATACCTAAATTATTGTGTTATTGAATAAAAATCTGTAATAATCTTGTTAATGATAAATTCCTAAATTCAAGTAATTGTACATAGTATTAGTTTAATCATAACAATCCAAATCTCTTGAATTTAGAATTTATTATTAATAGTCGTTAATGAATTTTACATAAAACACACATCATTTTCTTCTGCATATAATCGCTCTCAAAATGTAAGATTCAGGGTCCAACTAATCAAGATTATCAATCTCCAAAATTAAATAATTTCAAGGAATTATTTAACTCAACCTCCAAAAAGTGTTCATAGCTTTGCTATGAATTATTTTTCTTTTTTTATTTTTTTTATCTTATTCCAATTAAAAATAGTGTTTTTAATAAATTTTAATACCTTTATCTTTTAAAATAGCTGCTAAATAGATAAAAGAAATTATAAAGAAGTAGAATAAGATCTGTATATCCAATATTCCTGTTTCCACTCCTACGATGGAATAAGTCAATATTAAACTGTATATTGCAATGTAAAATGAGTCTTTAGTGATTTTGATTATCTTGTATCCGGTCCCTAAGATGAATCCAAGCAAGCACATCTCTAAAGCAACGCCGATTTTACCGAAATCAACTAGCATCTGGCCTATTAATGTAGGGGTTACAGTAACTTCAGTTCTCCAAGCTATTAATTTACCTACAAGCATTCTAGGTCCAAGTGGACTTCCAGGCATTGAACTTGCTATCATTTTACCATGCAATAGGCCAAAGTTGCCTGAAATTTGATTTAATAGGTTCAATACATGCATAGTGAAGTTAGCCCTAGTTTCCAAAGTAGAGAATATGCTGGTGTTTGCACTGATTGCAAGCTCATTTAATGATCTCAAATAACCAATTCCCATAATTGCACAAACTCCAATCAATGCTCCTAAAATCACTTCCCAAACGGATAATATCTCTCCATAGTATGCGATAATGATCATCATGAGAAGGATAGCAATGATAGGTGTCCTGTATTCAAGTGTAAGAACTGTTATAATGCCTATAAATGTTAGAACTAGGAATCTGAATCTGACTTGGATTCTTGAGATTTCCCCATTTTTGTATTGGTTCAATCTGTGTGATGCAATAAGTCCTATTCCCGGAATCACTAGGAATACTGGCATTGTGAAAATAGGTTTCAGTGAGTATCTTAAAGAGGATTTCAATATTGGCAACCCTCCAACAGATGCAATGCTTATAAATAGAAAAATGATTCCAATTAATGTAAGGCAAAATCCAAGTGAATAGATGTCTTTTGTATCGAACAATGGGATTTTATTCTTTTTATCGGGTTTATTAAATTCCTCATTCTGATTATTCAAAATAAATCTTGGAAATATGATTGATCCGATGAAAAATGAGACAAATGCAATGATTAAAACGATTTGCAAGTCTCTTGAAATAGGGTCTGTTGCAAGCAGTAAAAAAAGTGTAAATGTGACTAAAACAATAAGTGGTGAAAATATTTCCTCTTTCAATATTTTACTTTTTTTAAAAATGGATAAAAAGTTTTCACTAGGGTACAAGCTCCTAAAATAGCTATTTATCCATTCTTTTTCAATAAATTCAAATATATTGAAAATAAGTGTAAATAAGAAGGATTTTCTAATGATATCTTCTATATCTCTAGTTATTGTGCTAGTTATAGAATATATTAAACTCATATTTTCACTTTATTATCCACTTTAATGTTTTAATCGCTTTAATAATTTAATAGGATTTGATATAAGTCCTAATTGTATTTAATTATAAGTTCTGAGTCTTATTTGGCTTGTTTGACCATTGAAATCTCCTAATATTTCACTTGCTATTTCCAAATCAGCTTTATTGGCCCTATTGATTTCTAATGTATTAACTTGAGAATTCCTTAAGACAATACAAGGTTTTTTATTTTCATTTAAGGCATTTAATAATTTTTGGTATTTCACACTATCGAAATTATCTATAGAAATGCTTGTACTGATTTCACAATGTGTTCCATTAGGGATTTCGCTGATTAAATCATTAAGATTATTAATTTCTTTTGGAGAAACTGTAATGTCCTTTAGGTTTTTGTAGGTATCCCCATTTGATTCCAAGCTCATTGAATCGATAAACAAGTCTGCATTTGGAACATCTATGTAAAATCCAGCAAGCAATGGTTTGCCATTATCATCAAGGAGAACGTTTACTTTTCCATTTCCATCTTCCCCTACCCATAGGACTCTTCTATTCACTTCAACCTTTTCTCCGGTTTTTGCATCGGTTCCAACAATTTCGCTTGTAACTACCTTTCCATCTTTGTAGTAATCCAAATAAGTCTCCAATATTTTAGGGGTGGTTGAATAATCAAATGAAGTGGCGGAAGCCTTTGATGAGTCATCATCAGTCATATGGTAAATGGCAAATCCCACAGCACCAATGATGCATATTATTATTAAGATGTCAATAATTGTAATTTTATTTAAAAACCCTGGTTTTTTCATAATTATAACCTGAAATTTTAATCTTTTCTAATTTAAACATTTTCTGAATATATTTTATTATAAATTTATTGATTTTTTTAGCTTTCTTCGTAAATAGCTCCTAAAGGACACATATCCATGCATATTCCACAGTCATCGCATCCATCCTTAATGATCATGGTGTATCCTTTTTTCTCAATCAAGTCCTTTGGACAGACAGGTATGCATTTTTCACAAACTCCACATTCATCTAAATCAATAACTATCAATATATCGCCTCATAAATTATTTTTTGTGAATTTTGTAAATTATTAAAATTCATTGATATTTCTTATTAATAATTTATTATTTTATAAAAAGTTTTATTTAATACTATTTTAAGATATAATCATTTTTCTTTATATAACTTTGTAAATTTTTGATTATTTTTTAATAAATCTTTTCTCAAATCCCTTTATTTGGGCTTAATTTAAAGATTTTTCATTAAAGATTTTTTATATCCATAACCTTTATATATCATAAAGTCTAAAATAATATTGTTGTAATTATTATGCAAGGGTTCCCGAGCGGCCAAAGGGGAAGGACTTAAGATCCTTTGGTGTAGACCTACGAGGGTTCGAATCCCTTCCCTTGCACTTTTTTATAGATTTTTTTTCCGATTTTTACTGCCTTAGTGGCTCAGCCGGTAGAGCGCTACCTTGGTAAGGTAGAAGTCGGGGGTTCGAATCCCCCCTAAGGCTCTTTTTTCTAATTAATTCAAAAAGGATTAATTAGTTTTTTTATTTTTTTTTCAACGAAAGTTGTTTTTTTTTAAATTAGTCTATTTAAGGTATCATACTCTAAGGTATCATACCTTAAATACTAATTGTAAGTTTTTTATAATCACAAGATTATTTTTTCTTATTTTCATTTGCTGTGAATTCATCGTTGGAATTTATTGTTGTGAATTTATTAAGTCATGATAGTTTGAATTCATAATCAATCAATTTTAAATATGATGAAATGTAAATTTTATTTGCAGTTATTATGATTTTTATTAAATTATGAAACTTAGAAATTAAAAATATGGGTGATACTTTTGGTTAAGCATTTTAACGTTATGATGGCGGCATTCATTTCTGGAACTGTAGCATTATTTACTTCAGTTTTAGGAGTTTCCGGTACAATCATTGGATCTGTATTGAGTTCATTCCTTTATCAATTGCTTTCAGGATACTCTGAAGAGAAGATTGAGGAGGGGGCTTTGAGAAAACCTAAATTAGCTAATGAGATTGTTTACATATTCCCATTGGTTGTAATAGGAATCATTGAATTGATTTTCTTCTTGTCAGCATTGCATTACAGATTTGACATGATATTTGATTTCCTGGAGTCTGCTGTAGCAAATAACTTATTCAGATTGATGGGAATCGGTTTAATCATTTTAGGAGCTTATCCATATTTCGATTCAAACAATATTGACAAACGTAACGGTACTGTTGTTTTGATTGTAGGGGTATTGTTGCTTTTAAGAGGATTGATGGACATTTCAAGCATCACTTCCAAAATATTCTATGCGGTATTTGCTCCATTTGACTCATTGTTTGCATTGGTTGTAATTGTTTTATTGGCACTTGTGATAATCAATATCCTAATAGGTTCTGATAATGAATATTTCAAGTCAAATGAATTCATCAATAAGCATAGGCCAAGAAAGCCTCATGCAAGAAAAATAGACACTTCATTTGGAAGAAATGATGGGGATTTCAATCATAATTCCAATCATAGGCCTGTTCCTAGACCTAATCCTAAGCCAAATCATAGGGCTGAAAATTCAAATCATGATTCTAATATGAATAAGGAACTTCTTCCAATGTATGAAGAGGAAGTCATTTTGGTAAATAATCCTGAGAATCCTAATAATCCTATTAAAAAAAGAATCTTAAAAAGAGTAAAAACAGAATATGATGCTGAAGATGATGATTATCAGGATTTATATATTCTTGATGAATCTGAATAAACAAGAATTACAATTTTTTTAATTTAAATGAAAGGGAAAATCCATGTTTTTCCCGTATACTTTTTTTAATCTTATTATTTTATTAATTTTTATTAATTTAAAAATCTATTAATTTAATTGGATCTTCTCCATGTGTTTCCACATTTTGCACATCTAATGAAATAGGTTGGAGCTTCATCGGCAGATCTTGTTTGGACTGTCCACCAGTATCCCTTGGTTCCACCACACTTATAGCAGGTAATCTCTTTAGTGGGAAGGGCAACATTGTTGTTGTCGGTTACAATGACTCCCATTTCTTTCTTTCGCTCACCTTCAAACTGATACTCTTCCTTGATGGCCTCATCGGATATCTCTTCCACATATCCGCAATCACATTCCAATTTATTGTTTTTTGGTATCAGTATCTTACCGCAATCAGGACAGAATCTCATTTTTTCACTCCAAGATTTTTATCATGATATTTTTGAATAATTTATCATTATTTATAATGGTATTTATAAAATCCATCATAAAAAATCCAATATTTTTCCATGATATTTAATGAAATTTCCAAAAAAATTTTTCTTCAATATTGTACTACTTTCTTTATCATTTTCTTATAATATAAATTTTTATATTATTATTAACTTTATCATAACTTTATCAATGACTTTTTCAATAATTTTATCAATAATTTCAAATTTCAATCAGCTATTTTTCATCACCAGTAATATTTTTGGGAAAATTTTGGAAAATTCATAATAATTTGTAATAATTTATCATGATAAATCAACATATTTATATACAATGTTTATTAAAAGTTATAGTATATACAATGTTTACTAAATTATCGTATATAAAGAATGGAGGAAATATCAATGATTGAAATTCGCTTCCACGGACGTGGAGGACAAGGTGCTGTAACTGCAGCAGAGATTTTAGCTAAGGCAGCATTTAAAGATGGTAAATACTCTCAAGCGTTCCCATTCTTCGGTGTAGAAAGAAGAGGGGCTCCGGTTATGGCATTTACCAGAATCGATAGCGAACCTATCAATTTAAGATATCAGGTTTACAATCCTGATCATGTGATAGTTCTTGACGATGGTCTTTTAAGTGTTGTCGATGTTTATTCTGGATTGAAGGAAGATGGTGAAGTTATTATAAATACTCATGAAAAGGTCGAATCAGCAAGTCACAAGGTATTTGATGTAGATGCAACAGGCATTGCACTTGAAATTTTAGGTGTAAACATTGTAAACACCATTATTTTAGGATACTTTGCTAAGAAGACCGGTGAAGTAAGTATCGAATCACTTATTGAAGTAATTAAGGAAACTTTCCCAGGTCCAATTGGAGAGAAAAACGCAGTAGCAGCTCAAAAAGCTTACGATATGGCTTAGGTGGCTGTATTTAAAATTATTAATTTATGAAAGGTGATTAAATGGTTTCTATTGGATGTGCAATTAGTGAACCTGGAAGTACACGTAAAAACAAAACAGGGAGTTGGAGAACTTTTAAACCAATCCTTGATAAAGAAGCTTGTGTAGATTGTGATAACTGTATCATGTTCTGTCCAGAAGGATGCGTAAACAAAGACCATGATATAGATTATGATTATTGTAAAGGTTGCGGTATTTGTAAAGTAGAATGCCCAGTTCAAGCTATTAAAATGGAAATAGAATAGCTAAGCTATTAAAGAGAAAAAATAAGAGTGGAGAAAATTTTATGGCAAAAGAAATTATGACAACAAATAGAGCAGTTGCAGAAGCTGTAAAGTTAGCAAAACCACAAGTTGTTCCTGTTTACCCTATTACTCCTCAAACTACCATATCTGAATACCTCGCACAATTCGTTGCAGATGGTGATTTGGATGCGGAGTATATTAGAGTAGAATCTGAACACAGTGCAATTAGTGCTACTTTAGGAGCTTCCGAAGCAGGAGTAAGAGTATTTACTGCTACTTCATCTCAAGGTTTAATGTTAATGCATGAGATATTATTCGCAGCTGCAGGTATGAGAGCTCCAATAGTAATGGCAGATGCAAACAGGGCAATTTCTGCTCCATTAAACATTTGGAACGATCAACAAGATTCCATCGCACAAAGAGATGCAGGATGGATTCAACTTTATGTGGAAAATGCTCAAGAAGGATTCGACACTATTCTTCAAGCATATAGAATTGCAGAGCATGAAGAAGTTATGTTACCTGTAATGGTATGTTTAGACGGATTTATTTTAACTCACACAGTTGAACCTGTAGACTTATTGGAACAAGCTGAAGTTGATACCTTCCTTGAACCATATGTACCTAAATTCGCTTACCTTGACCCTGAAAGACCAATGTCCTTAGGTAACTTTGCAGACCCTGAATATTATACAGAAGCAAGACATGACATGCAAGTTGCTATGGACAAGTCAATGGAAGTAATCAAGGAAGTAGGTGCAGAATTCGGTGAAAAGTTCGGAAGAGAATATGGATTGACTGAAAGCTACTTATGTGAAGATGCAGAAATCATCTTAGTCTGTATGGGTTCAATGGCAAGTACAGTAAGATATGTGGTTGACCAGTTAAGAGAAAAAGGCGAAAAAGTAGGTCTATTGAAAATCAGATCATACAGACCATTCCCATTCGAGGAAATTGATGAAATTACCAAAAATGCAGATAAATTGGCTGTACTTGATAAAAACTTCTCATTTGGTATTGGCGGAGCGCTTTTCGCAGACATAAAAACCAAATGTCACAAGGAAACCTACGGTTTCATTTTAGGATTAGGTGGAAGAGACGTAGTTCCTGAATACATTGAAGAAGCTGTAGAATTAACTAAAAATCCAGTAAAAGAAGTTACTTGGTTAGGCTTAAAGGAGGATGAATAATATGGAATTTCCTGAAGAAGAATTATTGGCACCAGGTCACAGAGGCTGTGCTGGTTGTGGGGCAGCTATTGCTGTAAGGCTTGCTCTTAAGGCATTAGGCAGAAACACTGTGGTTGCCTGTGCAACTGGTTGTTTGGATGTTATGACATCCCCTTATCCTGAAACAGCATGGGAAGTCCCATGGATTCACGTTGCTTTTGAAAACGCAGGTGCAGTGGCTTCTGGTGTAGAAAGAGCATTGAAAGCTCAAGGTAAAGAAGATGTTAACATTGTTGCTTTCGGTGGTGACGGTGGTACTGCTGATATCGGTATCCAATCATTATCCGGTGCAATGGAAAGAGGTCATGACATAACCTATATCTGTTACGATAACGAAGCTTACATGAACACTGGTATTCAAAGAAGTGGAGCTACCCCTTACGGTGCATCAACAACTACTTCACCAGCAGGTAATTTAAGCTTTGGTGAAGACAAGCCTAAGAAAAACATGGCTTTCATTATGGCAGCTCATGGAATTCCATATGTTGCTACAGCATCAATTTCATATCCTGAAGACTTTATGAAAAAGGTTAAAAAAGCAGCTGAAACCAAAGGTCCTGCTTACATTCACTTACAACAACCATGTACTACCGGTTGGGGATTCAAACCTGAACAGACCATTCAATTAGGTAGGCTTGCTGTTGAAACAGGTGCATGGGGATTATTTGAAATTGAAAACGGTGAATTCAGAGTAACTTACAGACCTCAAGAAAGAAAACCTGTAGTGGAATACTTATCTGCTCAAAAAAGATTCAGACATCTTAAAGAAGAACAAATTAATGAAATCCAAGAATTCGTTGACAATCAATGTGAAGAATTAGGTATCTAAGGAGGGTCTCTATTGGAGAAATTAATAGTAGATAATGAATTATGTGATGGATGCCAGGATTGCGAAAAAGCATGTGAAGGAGTCCATGGAGTTCCTAGAATCACTATTCATGAATTAGACGGTTCCTATTTCCCCATTCGTTGTCAGCAATGTGAGGATGCTCCATGTGAGATAATTTGTCCTACTGGTGCAATGAGCAATTTAGGAGTGGATGTAACTAAATGTATTGCTTGTGGTTTCTGTGCAATGGCTTGTCCGTTTGGTGCAATCAGCATTCAATACAGCAATGCTCACAAATGTAATCATTGTGCAGACAGAGAAGAAGGTCCTGCATGTGTTAAAGCTTGTTCCAAAAGAGCAATTGCAGTTCATGACATTGCAAATGTCATCAAAAGGAAACAAAGAGAACACATTGAAAAAATCTATGGCTTGGATAAACCTGCTAAGAAGAAAGGTCTTCTCAGTGTCATTACAACTGATACAAGAGCTAGAAAACCATTAGATGGAGAATAGAGGTGTTGAAATGGATGAATTAAAAGTTAACCCAGAACTTTGTGTAGATTGTGGACTTTGTGAACGTAATTGTCCTAACAATGCAATTCGTGTTCATGATGGTGTCCCTTTATTCTGTATGCATTGCAGTCCTGAAAAAGCACCTTGTCTTGCTGTATGTCCAAAAGGAGCTATTGTAGCTTTAGGTGGAGCAATCACTATCAAGCAAGATAAATGTATTGGTTGTGGATTATGTCACAGTGTATGTCCCATTGGAGCCATCACCATTAATGAGATAGGTCAGGCTACCAAATGTGATCTCTGTGAAGGCTATGACACTCAACAATGTGTTGAAGCTTGTCCAACTCATGCACTCACAAATGATACAGAAAAGATAATTCATGATAAACAGGATAAAATATCCGAAGGATTTAAGAAAATTCAAACTTTACTCAAATAATTTTTAAAGATTAATTTCTTTAAAAATTCTCTTTTTTTATTTTATTTTAAAATATTTTTTACTATTTTTACTATTTTCAAATTTTTTCTATTTTTACAATTTTTATAATTTTCATTATCTCTCTTTCTATAATTTTTAATAAATTATTTAAATAAATAAATTAAATATTTTATTATATTATTTAAAAAATTTTAATATATAATTTAAAATTTAATTATTTTTCTTTAACTCAATTTATGTGATTTTATGATAACAGAAAAACAAATTGAAGATACCATTTATCAATTATACAAAGAGGCTGCTATCGTTCTTGGAGACGATGTCAAATGTGCACTTGAAGATGCTCTTAAACGTGAGGATAGTGACTTAGGTAAGCTAAATATTGAAGCTATCTTAAAGAATATTGAACTTGCAGAAGAAAAGTCAATTCCAATGTGCCAAGATACAGGTCTCCCTATAATTTTTGTCAAGCTTGGTAAAGTTCATGTTGAAAATCTTTATGAAGGAATCAAGAAAGGAGTTGCAAAAGCGACTTCAGAAGTTCCACTTAGACCAAATGTGGTTGATCCAATTACAAGAAAGAACTCAGGCAATGTGGGAGACAAAGTGCCTATTGTAGACATTGAATTAATTGATGAAGATTATGTTGAATTCACTATCATGCCAAAAGGATTTGGATCTGAAAACAACAATGCACTTAAGATGGCACTTCCTGCTGAAGGAATCGAAGGAGTCAAGGACTTTGTTGTTGAAACTGCACTTAAGGCAGGTGGAAAGCCATGCCCTCCTATTGTTGTAGGTGTTGGAATCGGTGGAAGTTCTGACATGGCATTGAAATTAGGTAAAAAAGCACTTCTTGGAAAGGTTGGAGAGCGTAATCCTGACCCAACAATTGCTGAAATGGAACTTGAATGTCTTGAAAGAATCAATAAGGATGGAAAAGGACCAATGGGTCTTGGAGGAAGAACAACTGCACTTGATGTAAAGATCTTGAAGATGGACACTCACACTGCAGGGCTTCCAGTTGGTGTAGTAATCCAATGTTGGGCAGATAGGCATGCAACAGCTCGTTTAGAGGATAATTGAATTTTATAGAAAAATTTGTTTATATTTATTTTTGAATAATTCTTAAAAATGGGGAATTTTATGATACTTATTATAACTGGGCACTTGGCTTATCCATTGGTAAGTCAAATGGCTGAAAAATCAAAAAAAGAAACAGTGGTGCATATAGCAGAGACACAAGTTGCTGCTTTCTTGACTCCCACTCAAATAATCAAAGAAATCCATGAGCATTTTGAAGATAGATTAGATGATATTGATTTGATACTAGTTCCAGGTTTAATAAGAAAAGATACATTCCTCATTGCAGAGGAATTTGGAATTCCTTGTTACAAGGCATCTACCGATGCTGCAGACCTTGCTATGGTATTGGATTTAGTGGACGATTTAGAGCTATCACAATCCACTCCTGCAGACAAACTCATTATAGAAGAAAAGAAGAAGCAAGCATTGAAATTCATTGAAGACTTTGAAAATGACATTGAAAAAAGAGATGAATTGCTCAAGAAGGAAAACAACATTCTTGTTAGGAACCTTCCTGTTGGTGAGGATTTCCCAATGAGAGTCTTGTCTGAGATTGCAAGTGCTCCTATATTATCAAAGGAAGACTTGATTAAAAAGGCAGAATTCTTTGTTGCTTCTGGCTCTGACATGATAGACATTGGTATGATTGCAGGTGAAGACAGGTCTGATGAGATACCTGATTTGATTGATACATTAAGACCAATCGTAGGTGATAGGCCATTAAGTATTGACACATTGAATCCAAAGGAGATTGAAGCAGCTGTAAACCATGGTATTGATATGGTTTTAAGTTTAGACAATGGTAATTATGAGGAAGTCTTACCTTTATTAAAGGAAAAGAATGTTCCTGCAGTTTTATTGCCAACTAATTTCAGTGAAGGTTATGTGCCTCACACCCCTGAAGATAGGGTGGCATCTATGCAAAAGCTTGTTGAAGCTTGTGATGGTCTTGAAGTTGTTTGTGACTTGATTTTAGACCCTGTTAACAGTGCAAGCATTGTAGATTCAATCATTGCATTCCATGATTATCATGAAGTTGACAAGAAGCCAATGTTCTTTGGTATAGGAAATGTAATTGAGCTTATGGATACCGATTCTGTAGGTGCAAATGCAGTTCTTGCAGGAATTGCAATGGAACTTGGTGCAAGCATACTTTTCACTCCAGAGGAAAGTGGAAAGACTCATGGAAGTGTAAGGGAATTGGCAATTGCATCTAAAATGATGTTCTTGGCTAAAAACAGACAATCCATTCCTAAGGATTTAGGTGTTGACCTTCTTGTGTTCAAGGACAAGAAGAAAAGGTTTGACTTAAAGCAGGATGATAATGTTCCTATAGTAAAACAGGATGCGCCTATCAAGTTTATAAGGGATAAGGCAGGAAGCTTTAAAATAAGAGTTGAACATGCAATAAGCGTTAAGGATTCATATATAGTTGCAACCCACTTTAAGAAAACAAAGCCAACTATAAGTTTTGAAGGAAAAAGAGCCAGTGAAATCTATGAAGAGATCATTGAAAAAGGTCTTGTAACCAGATTGGATCATGCAGCCTATCTTGGTAAGGAATTGGAAAAGGCAGAGATTGCAATGCTTACTGGAAAAGAGTATGTTCAAGACTTTGACTTATTTAAGGATCCTGAAGAGTTCATCAAACAAAATTAGTTTTTCTTAAATTAATTGGTTTTGTCATTTTTTCATGAAATTTATTAACAATTTCATGTAAAAAATTTTTCACTGATTCTTTATAGTTATTTTTCAATTTAAGGGCATTTTAGAGGTATTTTTTAAAAAAAATATAAATATCATTTCATATAAATATTTAAATTGGTGATTTAATGAATAATACAAAATTATTAGGAATTTTATTAATTTTATTAGGTATTATATTTATAGCATATCCATTGGTAAGTGCAGGTGTAGTTTCTATATTTGCAGGCTTAAGTTTAATATCCCTTGGTATAGTATTGATCTTTAATGCATTTTCATTATGGAGTGTTGATACTGGTAGGTCAGTACTTGAAGTATTGTTAGGATTTTTATTGATACTATTAGGATTCTTGTTCTTTGTTGATTTAGCTCCATTAGCTTTCCTTACAGCATACAACTTCTATTTAATTGCAATCATATTGATAATTGTAGGTATTTTAGGTATTGTTTATGGTGAAGGCTTATCCAAATGGGGATCTGTATTGACATTGATTCTAGGTATAATTGCATTCTTATTAGGTGTTTTTGCAATAACCGACCCATTACTTATCGTAGTTTTAATAGGTGTTGTTTTAATCGTTAGAGGAGTACTCCTCTTTACTGTAGGCGGCGCTTTTGATAAGATTGATAGTTACGAAGGCAATTAATTTAAATTTGAGGAATTTTTTCCTCTATAACTTTTTTTTTTTTTTTTTTTAAACGTTTTTTTATTTTCTACTTTTATTCTTATTTTCATTTCTTTTAGAGAAATTTGCTTATTTTATAGAAACTTATTTTTTTTAGGAGTATTTTAGAGGGATTTTCATAATCTTGATTACATAAACCATCATGATGAATGCAATAAGCAGGAATAATGCTCCAGCGATAAAGATAGACATTATTCCGAATCCATCAACTAAAAATCCACCTATAGCTATTCCTAAAGCGATTCCTCCATTTAAGATGCTTAAGAATATTCCATTTGCAAGTTCAGGACTATCTGGAATTACGGACGCTTCAATGTATTGAATCAGATTGTATCCCATTCCATCAAGCACACCAAATATTAAAATCAATACAATGACTGGAATCAAGTAGTTTGCAAAGAGATAAAGAAGCACAAAGACTCCGCCACACACCAATTGGAAAATGATAAGTGTTGCCTTGTCCCTTTTTGCTATTAACTTTCCACCAAGCCAAGTTCCGAATATTGAAAACAATCCATAGATAAACAGGAATAAGCTTAACTTATAGGTATAGATATGGCTCACTACCTGTAAGAATAATGGTTGGTAATTGTAAACAATGCTTGCACCTATAGGCATCATTATTATTCCAACTGTTGCAAGAATGAATTCCTTAGATTTTAAGCTTGAGAATGGCATTTCATAGCTTTTTGCCTTACCATCAATTCTTGGAAAGAATATGATAATTAGAATTAAAGTCAAGAGATTTATTGCAAAGATCCAAGTCATAGCAACCTGATAACCAAATATTGTACCAAATCCTGTTGTTATAGGCAATCCTATAATGCTTCCAACTGATATTCCAAGAAGTATCCTTGTAATGTAATCCTGCTCCTCGCCTTTTGGAGCAATCTCTTCACAAACGGTAAGAGCTATTGAAATGAATGCCGGATAGAATACAGCAGACAATATTCTAAAAAAAGATGCTATGTAAATGCTTTTTGTGAATATGATCACGATATTTGATATTGCAAATACTGTTAAAATGCTTATGAATGTTCTTTTTCTCTCAAATCTTGAAAATAAAACAGGTATGAACAATCCACATATAGCTATTGTAAATGTAAATGAACTTACATAAAGTCCTGAAATTGCTATTGATGTATTGAAATACTCTGCTATTTGTGATATGATTCCAACAATGCTTAATGGAGTGTTTATTCCAAGTGTTGAAATCATTAGAATGTATAGGAGTATTTTAGGATTGGTTTTCATATTTTATTTTCCTTTTTTTAAAATCAGATTAAATATGATATTATTTATAACACATGTTATATATAGTTAATATTTTTAAGTTTATATGTACATGGTGCAAATGCAAACTCCTCCAAATAGAAGGATTAAAACAAAGAACCATGCAGCTATCTTTCTTATTTTCATTTTATCACAGAATGAATTTTATTTAAATAAGTTCATTGGTAAATTAGTTTATTAGTTTTAATTATATAAAACAATAAATTATTTATATATATTAAACAAATATTTATTTACTATGTATTATAGTATATGATATTCAATATAAAAAATTATTTTTTGAGAAATTTTTTATATTCATATTAATTTTTTAATTAACTAAAAAAGGTTTTTAAATGACAGATGAAGAATTAACCATAGAAGAAATAGGAAAAAAGTTAGAAAGTACTGGTTATATCTCTAACAATGAAATCAGCACTTCAGTATTCTTATCCTTATCTTTAAACAAGCCGATCTTGATTGAAGGTCCTCCTGGAGTAGGTAAGACAGAGCTCGCAAAGGCTGTTTCCGAATGTTTAGGAAGGGAATTCTTCAGGATTCAATGTTATGAAGGAATTACCTTTGAACAGATTGTAGGAGAATGGAACTATCAAAAGCAATTGCTCCATTTGGAAGCATTCAAAGGTAGCCAAAAAGGTGAAGAATCAATATTTGAAGATGATTTCTTTATCAGAAGACCACTTTTAACCTCCTTTATGAATGACAAGCCATCACTTCTTCTCATTGACGAAATCGATAAGGCAGATGAAGAAGTGGAAAGTTTCTTACTTCAAGCTTTAGGTGAAAAGCAGATTACCGTAAACGATTTAGGCACTTTTGACCTTCAAAACGATTTGATGGTAATGCTCACTTCAAACGCACAAAGAAACTTGCTTGAAGAGACAAAGGACAGATGTCTGTTCTTATACATTTCATATCCTTCAGTTGAACGTGAAATGGCTATTGTCAAAGCTAGAGTGCCAACTGCAGACAATGGCTTAGTTAAAAAGGTTGTTAATATGGTTCATAGAATCAGAACATTCAACTTAAATAAGAAACCATCTGTAAGAGCTTCAATTGATTGGGTAAGTTCTGTAATGCACTTGGATAAGGATTATAAGGATGTTGATGCTGCACTTGAGAACAGTGTTGGTGTAGCTATTAAGACTGAGCCAGACAAAGCTAAAGTAATCAAAGAGATCTTTAGAAACGAATATATGAATGAATAGTTTTATTTTTCATGCACTCGATTAAAGCAAATTTAAGGTTTTAATATGGAAGAGAAAATCGTAAGATTATCAAATGATTTGAGAAAAAAGGGAATGCCTGTAAGTATTAGGTCTACCCAGTCTGCAATAGATGCATATGCTCTATTGGGTGAGGATGATGTAGGCCTCTTAAAGGATGCATTCAGGTCCATTTATGTCAAAAGCAAGTATGACATCCCTAAATTCAATGAGTCTTTCGATGGATTCTTCGCTAAAAAAGCTACAAGGAATTTAACTGATGAACTCAATAGGTCCTATAGGCCAAATACCATGAAAGGAAAGCTTTCACAGCATGAATGGAAAATTACCAAGCAAAAGGGAACTGGTGGAAAGCAAATCCAAATGGGTGCAGAACAGGCTATGGAATACTTTGCAGGAAGACCTATACTTGAAGACAGGGACAAGGACCTTGCAAGAGATAATGATATTCTAAACAGTGATTTGTCAAAGCTTAACAAATACGATGAAAGAGTATTTGAATTATGTGTAGAACTTGGAAGAAAAATCGCTAACAAGCAGTCAAGAAGGAAGAGATTGGCTCGCTCCAACAAGATTGACATGAGAAGGACAATGAGGCAAAACATGAAATATGGTGGTGTGCCGATTGATCTTGTTCATGTTAAGAAGAAACCTCATAGAAAACAGCATTTGTTCCTCAATGATGTGAGTGGTTCATGTGAATGGATCAGCAGTTGGTTTTTCATGCTTATGTTTGCATGTCAAAAGACATTCAAGGACTCAAGAATGTTTGAGTTTGACAATAAAACTATAGAAACAACTGAATTTTTAAAAGAAAAGTATATGGTTAATGCTTTTGCGGAAATCAGATTGCTCCGTATGAGAAATATGATGGTTAGAGGAACATCCAATATGTTCACTGCATTCGAATCGTTCATGAAACAGGCAGATATTAGCAATAAGTCTTATATTATCTTATTGTCGGATTGCAGGGATTGGGCAGGGCCTAAGGTAAATGGAATACCTGCAAGTGTAGAGCTTATTTCCCAAATGTCAAGCATGGCTAAAAAGGTAGTTATATTAAACCCTGAAGATAAGAAGAAATGGGATGTAGTTGACAGTTGCGTATCATTGTATAAGGGAGCAGGGGCTCAAGTTTACGAAGTCAGCACATTGAATCAATTGGCAGAATTTGTTGCTGATATGTAATTTAAAAACCGATTAGTTAGTTAAAATTTATATTTTAGAAATTATATAATTAAAAAGAATTAAAACATTTTATTATTTTATTATTTTAAAAAAGGATGACTTTAATATGGAATCTTGTACTAAATGTGGAAATCCGAATGTGATTATAAAGAGAAAAGCTTCTGGACAGGCCTTATGTAAGGATTGTTTTATTGAAAGCATTGAAAAGAAGGTCAAGCAAACAATCAAGAAGGAAAACTTTATCGAAAAGGGAGATAAGGTTTTAGTCGCATTGTCCGGAGGAAAGGATAGTGTAGTGACTCTTGAAATTCTCAATTCATATGTCAAAAGGCATATTATAGAATTATGTGCTGTAACCATTGATGAAGGAATTGCAGGTTACAGGGAGGAAGGAGTAGAGATTGCAAAGGCACATGCTGAAAGACTTGGCATTCCACATAAGGTTGTTTCATTTAAGGAAAGTTTCGGGATTGACTTGGATGAGATAATGAAAAATGAAAACCATAGAGGGTCCTGCACCTATTGCGGCGTATTCAGGAGATGGATTATCAATAGGGCTGCAAGAGAATTTGGAGCAACCAAGATTGCTACAGGTCACAACTTGGATGATGAAACTCAAGCTATTCTGATGAATTATCTTGAAGGAAATACAGAAAACTTGGCAAAGATAGGTCCTAAGACAGAATCCAACAGTGAATTGTTCACTGTTAAAATCAAGCCACTTAGAGAAATTCCTGAAAAGGAAATTGGTCTTTATGCACTTGCAAAAGGTTTGGACATTCATCTTGCAGGTTGTCCATATGCTCAGGAATCATTCAGAATGGAAATTTCCAATATCTTAAATGAATTGGTTAAGGAACATCCAACAATAAAGTATTCCACCCTTAGAGGATTTGATAAGATTAGGCCTGCAATCAGAAGAGAGTTAGAGCATGATTATGAATTTGACAGATGCGAACGCTGTGGAGAGCCATCTTCAAATAGATTATGCAGAGCTTGCACATTTTTAGAGGAATTGGGAAAATAGGTTTTTCCACTTCATTTCTTTAAATTTTTTATAAGCCCATATATTTTTAACAATTGTTATATTTTATATATGATGATTAACAAATTAAAAGTGAAGGGATAAAAAATTTATAAGGTGATTTTATGAGTTTTACATTAAAGATCAAGGATAAAGTTGAAGAGAGAGAAATTGATGGTGATTTAACCATTAAGGATTTATTGGATGATTTGGATTTGTCTTCAGAAACCATGGTAAGCAAAAAGAATGGTGAGATTGTTATAGAAGAGGAAACAATCGAAGATGGTGATGAGATAGAGTTTATCCAAATTATTTATGGGGGATAATTCCTCCTCCTAATCAAAATTAGATCTTTTTTTATATTTTTATCATATTTTTTCATTTTTATCATTAATTTCTTAGTCTATTTTTTTACTTTTTTTCAATAATTTTAATAATTTTAATTTATAAATATATAATTAGAATATTAGAATTATTTATTTTTTATTTTCAGGTGATAATATTAAAGTTTATTACGAATGTGGAGCATGCTTTTTAAGACAAGCAAAAGAAGCTATTGACTTATCTACTGATGATGAGGAATTAAAGTTCAGATTGATTCAGGATGTCTTATCCTATCTTGGAGAAAACTTCTCAAAGGAATTGTCTTCAAATGCTACTGGAACAAGGATTCATCAATACATTAAAAAGGAAACTGGATGTTATGACCCTTATTATAATCAAAAGAAGGAAGGGAATGAAATTGCATTGTCCTTAGTGCCTAAAGTTAGGGAAATTCTAAAGGAAGACAATAGTTTGGAAACCTATGTTAAAGTAGCTATTGTAGGGAATATTCTTGATTTCGGCACATTTGGTTTGGATACAGAATTCGAATCAATGATATCTGAAGGATTAAAGAAGGAATTGGTCATAAACAAGATAGATGAGTTTGAAGAGGCTTTAAAAAAGTATGATAATGTTCTTTATTTAGTTGATAACACTGGTGAAATTGTCTTTGACAAGTTTCTTCTTGAAAAAATAAAGGAATATGATGTTGACATTACTGTGGCAGTCAAGGAAAAGCCTATCCTAAACGATGCCTGCATGAAAGAGGCATTGGAAGCAGGTCTTGATGAAGTGGCAACTTTAATCACTACTGGATCAGATTCTGTAGGTGTTGTGGAATCCATGATTTCAGATGAGTTTAAGGAAATCCTTTTGAACTCTCCATTTGTAATCTCTAAAGGAATGGGAAATTTTGAAGGATTGACAGAAATGAACCTTGAAGGACAAGATATTTTTGTATTGCTTTGCACAAAATGTTCCTCTATCTCTAAGGAATTAGGGCTTGCTGAAGGTTCCCATATTTTAACAACTTTATAATTTTTATTTATTTGGTTATTTAATGTAAGATGGTTTTGTAAGTAGTTTTGGAAATAATTAATAAATGGGGGTTAATTATGAAATTTGGTTTTATAGGGTTTGGTGAAGTGTCTTACACTTTATCAAGAATACTATTATCTTACGGCTTTGATGTTTTAACATCAACTGAAGGAAGATCAAAAAAGACAAAGGAATTAGTTAAATCACTTAATTTAACTGTTTTGGATAGCTTTGAAGAGGTTGCTCATCAATCTGACATTTTAATTTCAGCAAACAGCCCTCAAAGTGCATTGGCAGTTGCATTGAAGTATGGCTCATTGACAGATGGAATATTCCTTGACTTTAATAACATATCCCCAAATACTGCAAAGCAAATTGAAAATTATCTGACCAGTGAGCATTTCATTGACTCTGCTATTATGGGTAGGGTAAGTTCAGAGGAATTGCATCTTTATTTCTCAGGCAGAAAAGCTAAAGGATTTGTAAAAAGCATGAAGGATTTCATTAGCAATAATGAATCTCCTAGTGATATAAAGGTTAATATTAAGGTAGTCAGTGATGAAATAGGGGATGTTTCCAAATTGAAAATCCTTAGGAGCTCATATACAAAAGGGGTTTCAGCACTTCTTGTAGAAACTTTTGAAACTGCAGAAAAATTAGGGCTTAGCGAAGACTTATGGGAAATATTGGCATTGACTGAGAATAGGGATTTTGAGACTTCTGCAAAATCACGTATTTCCTCATCAAATAAAAAAGCTAAGCGAAAATATGAGGAATTGAATGAAGTCTTGGAATTTTTAGATGATGTTGACAAAAAGAGAAAGTCCAAGATTATGGCTTTAGCTACTCGAGAAAAATTTGAAAAGCTAAAAAATAGAAAATGATTGATTTTTTTACTTATTTTTCTATTTCAATCATTTTAATAATCATGGATGGTAATTTTTACTCTCCAATCATTTCTTTTGTTTTTAATAAGTTCTCCACTTACTGGAATGTATCTGGAGTCTAAAATGTATCTTAAATAAGTTACTTCTTTTGAAGGAAGTTTTAAATTTGTTTTTATCTTAATCTTCTTTTCCTTTATTTCGCAGGATATTTGATTATCCTTGTCGACAAAAATCTTTGCTTCAAGTCCTTCGTGAACTTTTTTTGCTTCGAATTTAGTAAGGTTCAAGCCTGATTCAAGAGTCATTAAAGGATTTACTTTCAAGTCTTTTCTTGTTCTGAACTTTTCATTTGCTTCATTTGCAGACACTCCCTTATCCACTTCTTCAGCAACATACCAAGCCCTTTCAATGATCTTATCAACATTCTGCTCTTCTGGGATAACTTCCTTTTCTTCATAATGCCTCATTAGTTTAAGAACTTCATCTTTTGTAACTTCCTCTTCAATGCAGGAAGCAGCAAGACGAGTCATTACAGGGCCATAATCTGCTCTTCTAAAACTTGCCCAAATTGATTCCTCATCATCCTTATAGAATCTTCCCTCAACAATTTTATTGATTACCTTACCGTTCAAATAAGCGATATTTGTCAAGTTTGATCTGGAATAAGTGTTCATCTTATGCTTCAACACTTTCATGTTTCTTTTTCCAGGGATTGTACCATTTTCAATTTCCCTTTCTAAAATTTCAATTGTTGTTTCAGGAAGCAATTTTTTTATATCTTCACTTATAATCAAATCATTTTTTAGGATTTCCTTTCTAATGAATCTTCCAGAAACCTTTTTAGGCTGTGTTAGTTCTGGGATGAGATGAAAATCAATCTTTCTATCAAATCTTTTAGATAGGAATTCATTTATTGCATACCATCTGATTACGTTTCTGTTAGGGAAATCTTGAGGCATTCCAAGGAAACTGCCTTCTTGGATGAATCTTTCAGCGTACTTTTTCACTTCATCTAAGCTTATATCTGCTGCTGTAATGTAGTCTGTCACTCCATCTTCATGCATTTTTGCAAGCCTAATAGGTACACTGTAGGATAAGATCAGTCTATGGTGCAGTCCTTCAACTCCAATTACCTTATCCGCACCTAATGCAAGAGCCATTTCCTTTCTTGCTTCAAATGGTGTGAAAAAAGGGGCATGATTAGCACTGTAGCCCTTATTCATATAAATAGCCACTTCAATGCCCTTCTCATCAGCTATTTCACGAGCTTTTCTAATCAATTGTTCATGTCCTTTGTGGACTGGGTCAAAGTCTGCACTAATTGCTATCATAGTATGTTTCCTAAAGTTATCGTTATTTAAAAATAGAATTTATTGTTTTAAAAATTTTATTTATTCTATACTTATTGTATTATTTTGTTTTTTAAAAAATAGTAGGGTGAATAAATAATAAAAAGTATTATTTATTCTACATTTAATAACCATTATCTAATAAGTTCAATATTCCAGTTACTAATAACCAGATTCCTATTAATGAACCGAGAATGAGTGGATTGTTAATATATGTTCCAAGGATAATGTATATTACACCTAAAACGATTCCTAATATTCCCATCCAAAATCCGTATTTGTTGTCTCTGTTTCCGACAATGATTATTAAACCTATTATGATTAAGAATATTCCTGCTAAGTAAATTGTCAAAGCAGTTAAAAATGCAAATATGCTTGGGTTGAATATTAAACCTAAACTTATTATTAACATTAATATTCCTAAGATTGTATTTATCAATCCTCTGGTTGTGTTGTATTCTACTTCACTAACACCATTTGCTAATAAGAAGATTGCAAGTAATAAAACAGATAATCCAAGGATATCTGATGCTGCAATTACTCCAAGCATTGGGAATGCAATGATAAGAATTCCTAAAATAATTGCAATAATGCTTATTGTAGTTTGTTTATGCAAGTTCTTACCTCCTTATTCATTTTTAAATATTTTTCTTATTTTTATAATCTTAATGCATGATAAGAATTAATATAATAAATATTATGCATAGTTGTTTAATAATTTATTATTTTTATTATTTATAAATATATATTGTCTAATACAATGGCAAATGTTTTATTGGGGTTTTGGATTTGTTCAAATCAGAGAATTTTACCTCTGCAATCCATTCTTTCTTACACTCGCAATCATATTCGATTTGACTTTGGTCAAAGTTGGAATCTATAATTCTGTGTTTCAATTCCTTATTGCATTTCTTACAGTTGTAAGGGCCTCTTCTTGAACCGAATCCTGAGGTGTCCATCAATGCAGGAATATTCACATTTTGCCTTATGGTGTTGATTACTTCAATAGTTGACCAAATCCAAGGAGGATTGTATGATCCCCTTCTCCAAAGCCTTTCAATCAATGTTCCTCTGTGAATTGTTGCTGGGCAACATGAAACCCTATCAACTCCTAAGTTTTCACAGTAGCTTGCAGTTTCAATTGCCTCATCGATAGCTTCCTGTTCAGAGAGCAATATAGGTTTTACAAATATGTACGCTTTAGATTTAATGTCATGCTTGGTTTTGTATTCCTTGATAAGAGTTATTGCCTTTTCAAAGGTCTTATTGTTGAATCCCTTATTGATCTTATTTAATCTGGTTTCTTCATTTGAAGTTTCCAAACCTATGCTGATTTCAAATAACTTATCTCCTATTATATCAAAGATTTCATCTAAAACCTCTTCCTTAACATATTCTGGTCTGGATTCTACAACGATTTCGCTGATTTCTTCCATATTTGCAAGCTTTTTTAGAACATAGTCTCTCGCTTCTTTAGGTACTTCTTCCGGATTTAAGAAACTTCCTGATGCAAAGAGCTTTATAGCTATTTTATCTCCATTTTCATAATCTTCCTTATAATCCCATTTGTTCAACTCCTTTTCGAAGAGTTCAATGATTTTGGAATTTTCAATTGGCTTAAGATAACAGTCTGAGATATAACTGCACATGGTGCATCCTCCACTAGGACCAAGTGCCCATGAACAGCCAGGGGTTGGCAAGATTAAAAATATGGTTTTCCCTTTTCCAGAATATAAAAGATCCTCTTGATACCAGCTTGTCGAAAGACTATCCAGTTCTTTTGGCTTAGCATATTCAATTGATTTATCTCTTATTTCTTTTGTTAATTCTCTAATTTCCATTGTTTAACCTATTTTTGATAAATATAATTTTATTTTAATTAATCAATTTTTTATTCCATTTTCATTAATTAATTTCTTATTATAATATATCATATTTATTATTTATAATTTATTTAAATTACTTATTCATCATAATCCGAATTTTATTTTTTATTTTTAGCATATATTTTTAACATATATTTAGATAATTGTTTGATTGATATTAAATGTTCTATTCTATTAAAATTAAATATTTGTTTTTTAATCTCCATTATTTAATAGATAATTGTTTGTTTTATTAATTTATAACAAATTTAATCTATTTTGAATATTCTATTAAGTTTTATCGATTTTTAAATAACAAATTTTTCTATATATTATTTTTAATATTTTCTTTATATAATTCAATTTTGTATATAAAAAGTTATTAATTTTTTATAATTGTTCATATTTTTATTAAAAAAATAAACAAAGTCTATTTAATATTTAAATCTTTCTATATTTTTTAAATAACAAATACTTTATAAGCTAGATAACATATTAAAGATTGGTGATAAATATGAAATTTGGTATAGAATTCGTACCTCAAATCCCGTTAGATGAACTCGTAAGATTAGTAAAAATAGCAGAAGA
>NZ_JBGUKT010000026.1:0-6782 GCF_045114555.1 Methanobrevibacter sp.
AAAGATCTGTGAGGGGGAAAAATGAAAAAAGCATGCCCTAAATGTAATGGAACCGGGTCTATAGTTGTAGATACAAAAATATGTGAAAATTGTGATGGAACAGGTTATGTAGATACATTTGAAATGAAAAATCACTTTAAAGGCGTGAACAGTAATGCTAGAGCTAAATTTGATTTAGATGCAGATCAAGATGTTCCATGTGAAGCATGTGATGGAAAAGGAATGGTAGATGTCTTGGAAGACTGTTCCTACTGCAATGGAACTGGTGAGATTACCGTTTGCAATGATTGTGGAAAACGTATTGACTCTGATAAGAATTACTGTGATGATTGTTCAGAAAAACAAGAAGAAGAGAAGATGAAAAAACAAGCTGAAAGAGAGAGGAATCCGGAAAAACTCGTTGTGGAATCTGACATTTCAGGAAAGGAAATTGTTTATGAATTAGATGGATTATGTGAAATGAGCGATTTAGAGCTTAATTCAATCTATAGAGGTAAAGTCACAAGAGTGGAAAGATACGGTCTTTTTGTCAGCTTAAACAATCAAGTTTGGGGACTCATGAGAACACGTAATTCCTCAAATAAAGTGGGGGATTATGTATTTGTAAGAATCACACAAATCAAAGAGAGAAAACGTGAAGTTGACATGGCTCCTGCAAGTGTTTTCAAAGGGGAATATGTGATTAAAAAAGTCAAGAAAAACATCAAAAGAACCAAAATCGAAACACTTGATGATTCTTCAATGGGCAATGTCGTTAAAGTCCATGGAGAAGTTATACAAATCCAACAGACTTCAGGACCAACTATTTTTACAATCACTGATGAGACTGCAATTACCTGGGCCGCAGCATTTAATGAGCCTGGAGTTAGAATGTATCCTGAAATTGAAATAGGAGACATTGTAGAGGTAATTGGAGAGGTTAATAAGCATAATGGTGAAATTCAAATAGAGTCAAGCAGCATTGAAAAGCTTGGAGACGAAGAAGCAAATAAAATGAAGGAATTCATTGATATTGCTTTAGATAAAAAGGCAGAACCTGATGACGTTGATTTCTTAATCCAAAGCCCAGTTTTAGATAGGTTAAAACCTAAAATGAGAGAGGCTGCAAAAGTTATCAGAAGAGCTATTTTAGATGGAAGATCAATTCTTGTGAGACACCATGCGGATGCAGATGGTATTTGTGCAGGAGTTGCAATGGAAAAAGCCGTGATTCCTTTATTAAAAGAGTTTAATCCTGATAATGATGCTGAATACCATTACTTTAAACGCTCTCCTAGTAAAGCCCCATTTTATGAATTGGAAGATGTAGTTAAGGATTTATCCTTTGCATTGGAAGACTTTGATAGACATGGGCAAAAATTGCCACTAATTGTATTATTGGATAATGGTTCTACAGAGGAAGACATTGTAGCATTGATGCAAGCAAAAATCTATGATATTGAAATTGTAGTCATTGACCATCACTTCCCTGGAGAACTGATTACAAAGACATTGAAAAGTGGAGAAACAATTGATGGTAGTGTAGAGTGCAACAATGAAGACATTATTGCAGGTACTGTTGCAGTGGATGAATACGTTGACACTCATGTAAATCCTTATCTTGTTGGAGGGGACTCTCAAATAACTGCTGGAGCATTAGCTACTGAAGTTGCACACATCATTAATCCAGATGTTGAAGATTTAGTGAAACACTTGCCTGCTGTTGCTGTTTTAGGAGACCGTGCAGAAGCAGATGAAGTGGAACAATATGTAAAGCTTGCATCTGAAAAAGGATATGATAGAGAGCAATTGAAGAAGATAGCTGAATGTATTGATTTTGAAGCTTACTTCCTTAGATTCATGAATGGTAGAGGAATTATCGATACCATTTTAGGTGTAGACAATCTTGACAAGCATCCTAAGATGGTTGAAGCATTATATAAAGAATACCTAAAACGTGTAGATACCCAAATGAAAGCGGCTTTGCCTAATATAAAAAGAGTCCAACTTGAAAATGGAATCTACTTCAATGTTTTGGATGTTGAAAAATATGCTCATAAGTTTACATTCCCTGCTCCTGGAAAAACCTGTGGATTTGTCCATGATAAGATTGTAAAAGAGATTGGTGAAGATAAGCCAATCATTACACTCGGACATGGTCCTGACTTTGGAGTTTTAAGGGCAACTGATTCTGTCCATAAGATCTTTGGATTTAATGTAAATAATATAGTCATTAGTCTTGCAGATAAGATACCTCAAGCAGGTATTGATGGTGGAGGTCACGAATGTGCAGGATCTATAAAATATATTGAAGGTCTTGGCAATGAAGTATTGAATCAACTTCTAAGTGAAATCCAAAATATGACTAATGAATAAAAAAAATAATTTCAATTGAAAAATAATTTTGATAAATTTTTCATTGATTATTTTTTTTCCTATTTTTCCTATTTTTTTAATTTTTAATTTTTAACTTTTTGATAATTTTTTAAATTTTTCTAATTTTTAACTTTTTTCTAAAATTCCTATTTTTTCTGATACCTCAAAAATTAAAAATTTATTAAATTACTCTTTTTAAACTGTTAGATGTAGATATACTAAATTCATTTTTATAATCAGAATATATGATTTAATTAAATTGATTTTATGATTAATTAAATTAATTCATTTTGAATAAAGTATCATTTAATGAAATGTTACTATATGATTTTTACACAAAAAAGAAATTGCAAAAAATTGAAAAAATTTTTTATCAAAATTATGCGATGATGGAAATTTGTATGAAATATTATAAAAAATTTTAAGAAATAATTAAAAAAAGTTTCAAAGAGATAAAACAAAAATCTTAAAAAATTGAATTTGAAAAATTTATGAAATAATTAAAATAGTTTTAAAAAAATAGAATAAAAAATAATTTCAAAAAATTATTATAAAAAAATAGTTGTTAAAAAATTAAAATAAAAAATAGAATAAATAATAGAATAAATAATAAAATAAATAATAGAATAAAAAATTTAAAAATTAAAAATTAATAATAAAAATTTTATTCTGATTTTTTAGATTTGTAATCCTTGATTGCTTCAGTCAATGCATCTGCTGCTAAGTTAGAACAATGCATCTTGATTGGTGGAAGACCATCCAATGCATCAGCAACATCATTTCTAGTGATCTCTAAAGCTTCATCAACAGTCATTCCCTTAGCGATTTCAGTGATCATACTGCTTGTAGCAATTGCAGCACCGCAACCAAAGGTTTCAAATTTAATATCTTGAATCACTTCATTGTCATCTACATCAATGTAAATAGTCATTAAATCCCCACAAGTAGGGTTTCCAACAGTTCCTTCACCACTTGCATTTTCAATAATACCAGAATTTCTTGGATTTGCAAAATGGTCCATAACTTTTTCACTGTACATATCTTATCACCTTATTCTTTACATTATTTTTTTAAATAATCATAATATTTAAATTTTTACTTAATGATCTGGGTCTGTAAACTTAGACTCATCCAATTCCAAAGATTCATTATTTTCATTATCCCATAATGGAGACATTCTTCTTAATCCTGCAACAACTTCATCCAATGCATCTACAACAACGTCTACATCTTCTAAGCTATTTTCAGTACCTAAACTTAATCTTAATGAACCGTGGATTTCAGCATCTTCCAAACCTAAAGCGCTTAATACATAAGATGCCTTTAGACTTTTTGATGAACATGCAGAACCGGTTGCACCATTGATTCCTTTTGCATCCAATCTTAAGATCAATCCTTCACCTTCGATTGCTGCAAATCTGAAGTTTACATTATTCGGAAGTCTATTTACTCTATCCCCATTCAAGTAAGCTTCTGGAATTCTATCACTAATCTTTTCAATGAGAGAATCTCTTAGTTCTGTAAGCTTTGCAATGTTTTCATCTAAGTGTTCATAAGCAAGCTCTGCAGCTTTACCAAAACCTACGATACCTGGAACATTTTCTGTACCAGATCTAAGGCCGTTTTCTTGACCTCCACCATGAATCAATAATTCTAATCTAACTCCTTTTCTAATGAATATAGCGCCAACACCTTTTGGGCCATAAATCTTATGGGAAGAGATGGACAATAAGTCAATATTTGCTTCTTTAACATCCACTGGAATCTTACCTACAGATTGAACTGCATCGCAATGGAATATGATGCCATTTTCCTTTGCAATCTTACCTACTTCTTCAATAGGTTGGATAGTTCCTATCTCATTATTTGCATGCATTACAGAAATTAAAATGGTGTCTTCTCTAATTGCATTTTTTAAATCTTCTATACTGATTATACCATTTTCATTTACTGGCAAATAAGTAACTTCATAACCTCTTGATTCAAGGAATTCACAAGTTCTTAAAACTGCAGGATGCTCAATTTCTGTTGTAATAATATGTTTACCTTTATCTTCAAATTTTAAGGCTACTCCTTTTATAGCCATATTGTCAGATTCAGTCCCTCCACTTGTAAATATAATCTCTCTTGTATCAGCATTAATTAATTTAGCTACATGTTCACGAGCTTCTTCAACCGCTTTTTTAGCATCTCTACCTAATTTATAAAAAGTAGAAGGATTACCGAATTCTTCTTTCAAATAAGGTACCATTGCATTAAATACTTCTTCTTTTACTGGAGAAGTAGCAGAATTGTCCATATATATCATAATTAGCTCTCCGATTTTCTCTAAATAAAAATTTTTTTAGTAATTATATTAATTATTTTAAAGATAAAATAACTACGTTATTATAATTTTTTAAAAAATATAACTATAGTTATATTTCCTAATTTATTATTAGTAAGTTTTAGTATATAAAGTTTAGGTTTAACTAATTTTTTTAAAAAAGAGCATTATAAAAATTGAAAAATATTATTGAAAAATATAAACGAAAAATAATTGAAAAAATACGAAAATTTAAAAAAAATAAAAAATTGAGGGTATAAATATATTAAAAATGATTTGGAGAAATTTAATTATTCTCCAAATTTAGCAGTAACTTTTTCTAAAGCTTGATCAATATCAGCAATGATATCCTCTACATCTTCAAGACCTACAGAGACTCTAATCAAGTCAGGAGTTACACCAGTACTTTCCTGTTCTTCTGGAGTCAATTGTTGGTGTGTAGTGGAAGCTGGGTGGATAACCAAACTTTTTGCATCACCAATATTAGCAAGTAAAGATAACAATTCAAGATTATCAATAAATTCTTTTCCTGCTTCAAGTCCACCTTTAACACCAAAGGTTAATAAAGCACCATATTGGTCTCCTAAGTATTTTTTAGCAGTTTCATGTGTTGGATGACTTTCAAGTCCAGGATAACTTACCCAACTTACTGCAGGGTGTTGTTCTAAATGTTTAGCTACTTTTAATGCATTATCAGAGTGTTTAGCCATTCTGATAGATAAAGTTTCTAAACCTTGCAAGAATATGAAACTGTGGACTGGAGCAAGAGTTGCACCTAAGTCTCTTAATAATCTTGCTCTAATACGAAGAGTGTAAGCAATGTTTCCAAGTCCTGGGAAATCACCGAATATTTCCCAATAGTTAAGACCATGATAACTTGGATCTGGTTCAGAAATGGTAGGGAATTTACCATTACCCCAATTGAATTTACCGCTATCTACAATATATCCTCCTATAGCAGTACCATGACCTCCAACAAACTTAGTTGCAGAAGCTGCAATTACATCTGCCCCATGATCTAAAGGTCTTACTAACCCAACAGCAGCAGTGTTGTCTACCACTAATGGAATATCATGAGAATGAGCGATTTCAGCAAGTTTTTCAAATTCAGGAACATCCAATTTAGGATTTCCAATGGATTCCACATAAATCGCTTTTGTCTTATCAGTTATAGCAGCTTCAAAAGCATCAAGATCTTGTGAATCTACAAAGATAACATTACGTGCCAAATCCTTAAAAGTGTAATCAAACAATTGATATGTTCCACCATATAAATTATCTGCAGAAACAATTTCATCTCCAGGTTGGGTAATGTTTAATAATGCATAAGTAATAGCAGCTAAACCACTAGCAGCAGATATTGCAGAATTTCCACCTTCGATAGCAGCAATTCTTGCTTCAAAAGCATCACTAGTAGGGTTAGTTAATCTACTGTAAATTTGACCAAATTCCTGAAGAGCAAACCTATTTGCTGCTTCATCCGTATCCTTAAATACATAAGATGAAGTTTGATAAATCGGAACAGCTCTTGATCCAGTTGCTGGGTCTGGTTCTTCTTGTCCTGCGTGTAATCCTAAAGTACTTAATCCATAATTTTTGTTAGTCATTTTATCACCTGTAATATAAATTAATTAGTAAATATAATGAATACTAGTAGATTTTAATAAATGAAACATTTAATAAAATTCTTAAAAATATTCTTTTAGAAAAATATTTTTAATATAATCATTAAAAAATAACAATTGTTATATTTTATATTTACAAGTGCTCTATTCTTAATGAAGAAATATTAAAAATAGTGAAATATTAAAAATAAATTTTAAGAAAAATATTCATTATATAACAATTGTTATACATAGTATATAAAGTTTTTGCTATTTATAAGAATTACAAGCAAAAAATCACAAAAAATTAGGAAAAAAGTTTAAAAAATTTTTTAAAAAAAATAGATCAATTATAAAGAAATGAATAAAATTTATAAAAAGTTCGTAAATATTAAAACTAAATAGTGTTAGATAAAAAAAGGCTGGCAGCTAAATGAAATTCCCATAGACCGAAACCCATAGTACACAAACAAAACGCGAAAAGACTTAACTTCTGG
>NZ_JBGUKT010000027.1:0-30639 GCF_045114555.1 Methanobrevibacter sp.
TACTATTTTTAAAAAATATTAAAGAAAAAAAGTTAAAAAGTACAGTGAAACAAACAAAAAAATAGTAAAAACTAATAAAAAAATAAAAAAAAGTTGAAAAAGTTTTGATTAAACTTTTTCCAAAAGTTTTAAAAGATTATGTGATAATCTTTTCAAATCCGCCATTTTCGAGTGCCATTTTAATTTCACGTGCAACTCTTCTTCCCATACTCATACCTTCACCATATTTGAGGTAACTGTAGGAAGAACCTTCCATAAAGGTGTTTGTACCACCATCAGTTCTTGCACTTGTTTCAAATACAACAACTTCAAGGTTATCATTTACAAGAGTTTGGATACAGAATGGACCGTTTAAACCAGGTTTTACTAATTCTGCAGCACTTTTAACCAATTTGTCACCGATTTCAAATGCTTGTGGAAGCAATGATTCTCTCATTACAACTGGATGGTTACCGGTTACAACATAGGATGGGCTAATGTCAATTGACAATTGGTCTTTAGCAGGCATTCTTACAAATCCATCAATACTGGATTCGTATCTGCTGTCCATACCCATAAGTTCCACTTCATCATTCAATGCTGAGTAGAAGTAGTGGATACAGTAGTTACAACCAGACACATACTCTTCAATGTGAGCTTGTTCTACATCTGCATCTTCAATCCATCCACGTTCTTTCATTGCATCAATCTTTTCATTAAATTCTTCAGGAGATGAAGCTACAAAGTATCCTCTTCCACCTCTTGCTCCAGGGAATTTAACCATTACAGCACGGTCAATTTCAGCAGGGTCATCATATTTCATTGGGATTCTAATCTTACCGTTTACTAGCAATTGTCTTTCCAAGTCTCTTTCAGCTTCCCATCTTAAGATGTCTCTGTTACCAAACATAGGCACATTGAACTTATCTTCAACATTGTCTAAACCTGCATATGCAACAAAGGATCCATGAGGAATAACAATTGCGTTCATGTCTCTTAATTTTTGTTGAACATCTTCGTTTACAATGTCTTCGAATTTATCGACAATAATATATTCATCTGCAACATCAAAACGTTGATAAGGCACTTCTCTACCCTTTGCACAAACAATAGCAGTTCTAAATCCTTCTTGTTTAGCACCATTAAGAATATGTAAAGAGGTGTGACTACCTAGAGTTGCGATAGTGATATTGTCTTTATCATACCCTTCTAAAATCTCCAATATTTTTTCTTTACTAACTTTTCCCATTTTTAATCTCCTGAACTAATATTTTTCAGAAATCAACTAAAAGATAAAAATTATTTATCAATAATAATATTATATTTTTATAAACTTATAAAGTTTTATTATTAAATTTTAATTCATATATTATGAAACTAAAAAAATGCAAAGAAAATTAAAATGAATGAACTGAGACCACAATTTTCTAAGCAATTTTCTAATAAACTATATAATCAATATTAAACAAAATTATTATTGTTAGACGAAAACGAATTAATAGCTAATAAATTTCAATTGTTATTAAATTCATAATTATCATTTAATGTGAAAATATGTTGATTGGATTAATATCAGATACCCATATTCCAGATAGGAGAATTAAGCTTCCTCAAAAGGTTTTGGAAAGCTTTGAAGGAGTGGATTTAATCATCCATGCAGGAGACATAACCAGCCAAAGCGTTATAGATGAATTGGAGGCAATAGCTCCGGTAGTTGCAGTTGAAGGAAATATGGATAGGGTTCATGGAGAGATTGATCTTCCACCTTCTAAAATCATAGAAGCGGAAGGCCATAAGATTGGAGTAATACATGGAGAGGTCTATCCGAGAGGAGACACACAACAATTATATTATCATGCATTGCAATTGGAAGTTGACATCCTTGTAAGCGGACATTCACATGTCGCCCAACTTGAAAAGATTAAAAATGTTATTTTGGTAAATCCTGGAAGTCCAACAAACCCAAGATTATCAGACCCATCAGTTGCATTGATGGAAATAAATGGCAATGACATTAGCATAGAATTCATTCAAACTGGAAGGCCAGTTTGCTCAGCATTGAATTTCTTTGAAGAGAAGGCGAAGAAAGAAGAATAAATACAACAAAGACTAATTTTGAAAAAAGATAAATTAGGCAATTAATAAAAAAAATAAAAAAATAAAAAACAGAAAAAACAGAAAAAAACTGAATCAATTAAGAAATTCTAGGAGGGTTAAAATGGGAAGCAGATGGCAAGTGGAAAAGAAGAATGACCCTTATTACAAAAGAGCTAAAAGTGAAGAGTATCGTTCAAGAGCATCATATAAGCTTAAGCAACTTGATAAAAAATACAAGATCATTAAGGAAGGAGACACCGTGGTGGACTTAGGTGCCGCTCCGGGGGGATGGTCTCAAGTGGCATTGGAAAAGGTAGGTGAAGAGGGGATCGTTGTTGGAGTCGATTTAAATAGAATCAAGCCATTCCACGAACCTAATTACTATGGAATTAGAGGGGACTTTACAAAAGAGGTCGTTCAACAAAAGGTCATGGAATTAACCAACGGAAAAGTGAAAGTCCTGATGTCAGATGCTGCACCTTCATTAACTGGAGTGAAGGATTTAGACCACTTAAGGTCTGTAGACCTTGTTGAAACAGTGTTTAAAATTGCAGACAACATACTTGAAACCGAAGGAAATTTAGTCATCAAGGCATTTCAAGGTTCTGAATACAAACGTCTTTTAGACAGCATAAAATACGATTTCAGAAAAGTCAAATCAACTAAACCTCCATCATCAAGGCAAAAAAGCAAAGAGATGTATATTGTAGGTTTAGGTTATAGAAAAGGGCCTAAAAAGAAAAAATAATTTTTAAAAATTAAGAAAAAATAAAAAAATAAAAAAAAGAAAGTTAAATAAAAATTATTTAACTGATAAACTGTTATAAGCTTCTTGAGCTATTTTTAAATCGTCTTTTGCTAGTTGTAACCTTTTATCAACTTCTGAAGCTTGTTTCCCCATAGATAAAGCACTTTCAACATCACTTATATCATTTTTTACTCTTACAAGTTCCACTTGTGCATTTACAAATTCTCTTTCTAAAGTGATATTGTCCATCATATAAATCTTATTACCAGTTTCATTATATTGAACTTCCAAATTGGAATAATTGTTCTTCAATTCAGCTAACTGGTCATATTGAGTGCCTGAAGAAATTCCACCAGTTAAACTAGAAGAAACTACGCTAAAACCAACATAAGCAATTGCAGCTACAGTAG
Organism: Methanobrevibacter sp.; assembly: GCF_045114555.1. Lineage (GTDB taxonomy): Archaea > Methanobacteriota > Methanobacteria > Methanobacteriales > Methanobacteriaceae > Methanobrevibacter. Next base: position 3,235 of record NZ_JBGUKT010000027.1, read on the forward strand.
CTACAATCATTATAACTCCTAAAACAGAAATTAACATAGAAGTTGATTTGAATAGATTCAATCTTGATTTTCTCATAAATTCACCATAATATTATTTAAAAAAATAAATAGTATTATTAATACTTTTAATTTTACACCTATTTAAAATTATCAATTTATATTAAGATTATAACAAAATTAGAACAAGTTTTCAATATGAAATTATCAATTCATATAAAAAATTATAACGAAATCATAACAATTTTTCAATGCAATTATAATGAAAAATTAAAAAATTAATTAAACTTTTATAATATTAAATATAAAAACTATATTACAATGAATTCCACTAACAAAACAAAAACATCACTTGCAAAATTTGAAGAATTTTTCTCAACAATTTACAAGGATGATGTATTTGAAATTTTAGAAAAATATCCTGATGAAAGGTCACTTACAGTCAATTATGAAGACTTAGAGATGTTTGATCCTGATTTAGCAGATTTATTGATAGAAAAGCCTGATGAGGTTATTTTAGCTTCACAGAAAGCTATCAAGAATATCGACCCATTAATGAAAGATGCTGAATTGAACATCAGATTTGAAAATCTTACAAATAACATTCCATTAAGCGACTTATTGAGTAAATACATTGGAAGCTTTGTATCTGCTGATGGAATTGTAAGAAAAACTGATGAGATTCGTCCACGTATTGAAACAGGAGTATTCGAATGCAGAGGTTGCATGAGAATAACTGAAGTGGAACAAACCTCTGGAAACCATATTATGGAACCTTCATTATGCAGCGAATGTGGTGGGAGATCCTTTAGATTGCTTCAAGAGGACTCAAAATATATTGATACACAAAGCGCTAGAATGCAGGAACCTTTAGAAAACTTGTCTGGAGGAACTGAACCAAAACAAATGCTTATGGTTTTAGAAGATGATTTAGTAGATGAATTGAATCCTGGAGATAAAGTTAGAATCACAGGAACCCTAAAGACATTTAGGGAAGAGAGAAGTGGAAAATTCAAAAACTACATCTATGTAAATCATATCGAACCATTGGAACAGGAATTTGAGGAATTGGAACTTAGTGAAGAGGATGAAGAGAGAATCTTGGAATTATCCAGAGACCCTCATATACACGATAAAATCATTAATTCAACTGCTCCTTCAATCAAAGGTCACAGAGATGTAAAGGAAGCTATTGCATTGCAGCTCTTTGGTGGAACAGTGCAACAATTAGAGGATGGAACTCGTTTAAGAGGAGACCTTCACATTCTTATTGTCGGGGACCCAGGTATCGGTAAATCCCAAATACTTAAATACGTTTCAAAATTAGCTCCAAGAAGTGTTTACACCAGTGGTAAAGGTACATCTGGTGCTGGATTAACTGCAGCAGCAGTTAGAGATGAACTTGGAGGATGGTCTCTTGAAGCAGGTGCATTAGTACTTGGGGACCAAGGTAACGTATGTGTTGACGAATTGGATAAGATGCGTTCAGAAGATAGATCTGCACTTCACGAAGCATTGGAACAACAAACAGTAAGTATTGCAAAAGCAGGAATCATGGCAACATTGAATACAAGATGTTCAGTTCTTGCAGCGGCAAACCCTAAATTCGGTACATTTGACCAATATAAAACTTTAGCAAACCAAATTGACTTGCCTTCACCGATTCTTTCTCGTTTCGATTTGATATTTGTAATTGAAGACAGACCAGATGTTGAAAAGGATAGGGAATTGGCTCAACACATTCTTAAGACACACCAGTACTCTAACATTGCTTATGATATAGAGCCTGAACTCTTGAGAAAATATATCGCTTATGCACGTAAAAATGTCCACCCTGTACTTACAGATGCGGCAAACAAAGTATTGGAAGAGTTTTATGTATCTGTGAGAACTGGAGGTGTTGAAGAAGGAACCCCTGTACCTATCACTCCAAGGCAATTGGAAGCAACAATTCGTTTAGCTGAAGCTAGTGCAAAACTTCAACTTAAAAACGAGGTTGAAGCTTCAGATGCACATAGAGCAATTAGCTTGCAAAGAAGATGTTTAGAGAAAATCGGAATGGACCCAGACACCGGTAAAATCGATATTGCAAGGGTTGAAGGAAGAACCCCAACATCTGAAAGAGATAAAATGCGCATAGTGCAGCAAGCAATTAAAGCTTTGGAAGAAGAATTCGTTGACGTTCCAGTGAATATTCTAAAAGAGCATCTTGCTGAAAACCATGACATGAGTGAAGAAAAGACTGATGAAATCTTGAAAACACTCAAAGCTAAGGGCCTTACCTACGAACCACGTAATGGCCTTGTAAGACTACTTGAAGATTAAGTGGTTAAAAGACTGTGAAAAAATCAAATTTTTATGCTTGAATTATCAAGCATTTTTTTTCTATTTTTATTTTCAAAATTTCAATAAATTTTTTATGATTTTTCAAAATAAAATCACTTTAATTAATTTTATTACTTATATAAATTATTATATAATAAATACATTAATAAATGATAAAAAATATATTTTATATTAATATAACTCAAATACTATTTTTATAAAAAAATTATCATAAATTTTATTTGATTATACTTATTTACAATTTAATTTTATTATTCCAAAGAGGTGAAAAAATGGATGAATATGAAAATTTATTAAACAGGGCTATTGATCAATTGCCTCCTGAGGTATTTGAAACAAAAAGATTTGAACCTGTAAAAGCATACTCTGTTATTCAAGGTAATAGAACCTTTATTCAAAATTTCAAAGATGTGGCAGACTCATTAAATAGAGACCCACAACATGTATTAAAATATTTATTAAGAGAATTAGGTACTGCAGGTAACTTAGAAGGAGTAAGAGCAATCTTGCAAGGTAAATTCAATCATTTCCTAATCAATGAAAGAATCGATGAATACATTGAAAAATACGTTATCTGCCATGAATGTAACAGGCCTGATACCAAAATCATAAGAGAAGACAGAATATTTATCTTAAAATGTGCAGCATGTGGTGCAAAAGCTCCACTTAAGCCATTATAATTCTCTTCTTTTATATTTTTTATTTTTAAAAAAACAAATAGCTATTCAAACTTAAATCATTAATTTTTATTCAATTTTTACATCTTATGAGTGTTTTAAAATGTTTTGTCCAGAATGTGGTGCAACAGACGTTGAAATGATAGATGGAATCTGCAAAAACTGTTTTTTAAAGAAATTCCAACTAATGGAAATTCCAGAGAATATCACTGTAACCATCTGCAAGCACTGCAACGCTAAATTAGAAGAGGGAAAATGGAAAGATGAGTACATTCCAGAAGAGGAAATCATCTATAGGGCATTGGAGAGAAACATCACAATTTCCGATTTAGCTGAAAATGAAGAGATAGAACTTGAAATTGACCAAATGAGAGGAACAATTGCAGAATGTTATGTTGAAGCAGTTGCAACTGTTTTAGGAGAAGAAGTGGTGGAAACACACACTCCAGATGTAAAGATCAATTATTCAGTTTGCCCTGACTGCAGCAAAAGAAATGCAGGATACTATGAAGCTGTAATCCAATTGCGTGCAGATGAAAGGGAACTTAAAGAAGATGAAATAGCTATTGCTGAAGAAATAGTCAACAGAACTCTTGATAAGCAATTCAAAAAGGATAAATTGGCTTACATTCCACAGGTGGCTAAGCTTAAGGAAGGAAATGACTATTACATCGGTTCATTAAAATCTGCAAAAAAAGTTGTAGAGCACCTTAAAGAGGAATTTGGAGGAACCACTAAAGAATCTCCAAGACTCATCAGTGAAGACAAGTCCACTGGAAAAGGATTATATAGAATTTGGATAGCATTAAGACTTCCAAAGTTCGTTAAGGACGATTTCGTGAAATATCATGATAATGTTTATCAAGTGAGTGATGTTGACGGAAATAGAATTCAAGTCATTAACTTAGAAAATCAGGACATAATAGCTTTAAAATGGAGAGAATACGATTCCATAGAAAAAATAGAGCATTTGGAAGGGGTGCAAAAGGCAATCATTACAGCAAAATCTCCAAGCATGATGCAAATTCTTGATCCAGACGACTACAGCCCAATCGATTTGGAAATGAATGAAACACTGGAAAGATATACCATCGGCGAAGAGATAGATGTCATAAAAATAGATGGAAAAATCTATATAATCTAAAATAATAAACAAAAAACAATTAATTATAATAATTATTCATAAGCTATTCATAAGCGATTAAAATAACAAATGCGAAAAATAATTAATAATTATCTAATAACCAATTACAAAAACAAAAGTGTGATTACATGAACATTGAAGAAAAAATTGAATTAATTCAAGAAGGAACTTTAGAAATCATTGATGTGGATGAATTGAAAGAAAAGCTTGAAAAAGAGCACCCTATTGCTTATACTGGATATGAACCTTCTGGAAAAATTCATTTAGGTCATGCAGTAACAATAATGAAACTTAAACAATTACAGGATTTAGGATTTAAGATCAAAATCTTGCTTGCAGATTATCATGCTTTCTTGAATGGAAAAGGGACTGTGGAGGAAATAGCTGAAACTGCAGAATACAACAAAAGATGCTTCCAAGGATTAGGGCTCGCTGATGATACAGAATACATTTTAGGTTCATCTTTCCAAACCGGAAGCGAATACACAAATGATGTTTACCAATTAGCTACTTTAACCACCTTGAAAAGGGCAAAAAGAAGTATGGATCAAGTCAGCAGACATGATGACAATCCAAAAGTGGCTAGTGTAGTTTACCCATTGATGCAAACTGCCGACATGTCCGCTTTGGAAGTTGATGTCGCTTTAGGTGGTATGGAACAGAGAAAAATCCAAATGTTAGCAAGGGAAAACCTTCCTAGAATAGGAAAAGAAGCACCTGTCTGTATTCACACTCCTTTGATTCATGGTCTTGACGGTGATGACAAGATGTCCTCAAGCAAAGGAAACTACATCGCTGTGGATGATGATGAAAAGACAATCAAGGATAAAATCAAGAAAAGTTACTGTCCAATGGGAGAAACTGAAGGAAACCCAATTTTAGAAATTGCAGACCACTTTGTATTCTCACAACAAGACACTTTGCTTATAGAAAGACCTGAGAAATTCGGTGGAAATTTAGAGCTCTCCAAAGAGGAACTTTACACTATGTATGGGGAAGAAAACTTGCACCCTATGGACTTGAAGAATGCCATTACACAATACTTAATTGATTTCTTAAAACCAGTGAGAGACTTTATGGAATCACAAGAATAAAAAGAAAAATAAGAATAAAAATAATTAACAATAAACCTAAAAATAAAAATAATCATGATTATTAATTCTTAAAAAAGATTAAAAAGAGGGATAGAATGGAAGAAGAACCAGTATATGAAATGAAACTTACCAATGGTATTGGAGAACAAATGCTTGCTCATGTTATTGAACAGTTCGATGTTGAACTTAAGCAAACCGAATTTGGACCAAAACTCCAAGGTACAAAAGAAGAGCTTGAAAAAGCACAAGATTACATTGTTAAAGTAATGAAAGAAAGATTAGACGAATTAGATAGAAGATAATCTAATTAAAAAAGGAATTAGGCAAAATAATCTAATTTCTTACTTTTTTTATTTAAACTATGCAATCTTTGCAAATGTCAAATAATGGGGCCACAGCTTTTTTTATATCAGAAGACACTTTATTCGGACCATTATTTGCATCAATTATTTTAATATTATCATTAGATTTGGCCAAGTCCAAGTAGTTTTGTTTAACTCCAGTTAAAAACTCTTCATTTTCAAATTCATCTGTTCCATCACATCTTTGAACAGATTTTTTTACATCCAAATCCAAGAGCAAAACCAAATCAGGAATCTTAGCATATTTATTTATCTCTTTAATCCAGTCTTGAGGACTTTGATAAGCCAAGCTTGAATAGAAAGACCTGTCACTGATTACAACAGTACTTTCATTTTCCAATCTTTCAATTTTTTCCATTAGCATCATTCTATCTGCTGCAAATAACAATCCCAAGGTCTTTTGCATAGAATCGGATTCAGCATCAGATCTAGTCAATAGCTGACGAATGAGCTTGCCCACTTCCATGTCTGTAGGTTCAACAATGGTCTCTACGTTTAAACCGTTATTCTCTAACCATTCCTTTAAGAGTTTAATCTGAGTTGATTTACCAGCACCATCTATTCCTTCCAATACAATATACATAAGATAGAATTTATTTTTAAGAATATATAATTTTATTGTAATTTTAATTAGTTTTCAAAAGCTACCCTAAAAAACAATACAATATCTTATTTAATATTAAAAACATTATATAATAAAATTAACATATTTATTAATAGTTAAACTATTTAAAAAAAAAATAATCTGAATTTCTAAAATTAAATAGCTAAAAAATACTGAAAATCATAAGATACAATCAAAACTTAAAATCAAGATTATAGGAGATTACTTAATGACATTACCTGAATTATTGGCACCTGCAGGAGACTATGACATATTGGTCACTGCAATCAATGCAGGAGCTGATGCAGTATACATATCTGGAGAAAGGTTTGGAGCAAGGGCATTTGCCAAAAACTTCACTCTGGAAGAGATAGAAAAAAGTGTTGAATACGCTCACTTGAATGGAGCGAAAATACATGTAACCGTAAACACCTTGATAAACAACTTTGAAGTTGTGGATGTAGTGAAATACTTATTCCACTTATACAAGATAGGTGTAGATGCGGTAATTGTACAGGACTTAGGAATCATTGAACTCATTAAAAACCTCATTCCTGGACTTGAAGTTCATGCTTCCACACAAATGACATTAAGTGATTATGATTGTATCTTATGGGCTGTTGAAAACAATATCTCAAGGATAGTTTTCCCACGTGAAATAAGCGTTGACAAAATAGCTGAAATATCAAGAAAATTACAGAAATCCAACATAAATATGGAACTTGAAGTCTTTGGGCATGGGGCTCTTTGCTACTGCTTCAGTGGAAACTGCTACATTTCATCATACAACAGTGGACGTAGTGGAAACAGAGGAGCATGTGCACAGCCTTGCCGTAAGCAATACAAGTTGAAATATAAGAATTACAATGTCGGAAACGGATATTTATTGTCAACTCACGATCTTGCAGTTTACAAAGGATTAGACAAAATAGAAGATGCAGGAGTCTTTTCACTTAAGCTTGAAGGAAGAATGAAATCTGCAGATTACGTTGGAACAATCACAAATGCATACAGACATTTGATTGATGGTGATGAAGGAGACTATGACAAGGACTTAAGTCTCGTTTTCAATAGACAATTCACTGACGGTTATATCCTTAATCAAAAGCCAGGACAGGTTTTAGGAAGAGAAAGTTCAGGTCACGAAGGAGTTTATATTGGAAAAATCATTGAAAAGAAAGGGGATCTAATCACAATAGCTAAGGAAAATGAGGAATTCAAGATAAACCTTGACATTGGAGATGGAATTGGATTCAAATACAAGGATAAGATCAAAGGAATCTACATCGACAATATCAAGGAACAAACTGATGAATACATAAAGCTTGAAACAACAAGGAACGTTCGTGAAGGTGACAAGGTTCTCTTAAGCTATTCCAAATCCACACATGACAACCTTAAGAAATTCAAAAGCGAAACCATAAAGCAAAACATTCCATTAGACTTGGACATCAAATGGACTGAAGATTTAAGACTTAACATTGGCGCTAAATTCAAGATTGTCGAAAAGGGAATAAACAACGATAATAAAGAAGAGGAATTCACTTTCAGATACATATCAGAAACCAAATTCGAGCCTGCACAAAAAAGACCTGTGAGCATTGAAGACATTGAAAAGCAAATGCTTAAAACCGGTTCAACATCATTTTACATTAACAACTTAACCATAAATGGAATGCCTGAAAACAGCTTTGTGCCAATTGGAAAGCTCAATAAGATTAGACGCCAAGTACTGGATAAGGCTACTGAATTATTATTGGACTATTATAAACCTGATAAAAAGAAAATCAGGAAAACAAATAAACTTATTAGCCAATTTGTAAAGGAATATAAAACTTATACTGACATTCCAGTTAGAAATGAAAAATTGAACCTTTCAATATTTGCAGACAATTTGGAACTATTAAAGATGACTTCCAAATTGCCAATCCATAAGTATTTCTTCGATCCGTCATTTTCATACAAAAGTCAGGAGGAATACTTTGAAAACATCAAGGATTTACTCAAAGAAGCATATTCCAACGTTTATAAAGGCAAGGAAAATAAGGAAGACAAATTGGTATTGGTCTTATCATCATTCATCAGCGATGAGGAAATAGAAAGAATCAGCTCTATCTTAGATGAACTGGAAGAGGAAGATATCAGAATTCCGATTATGTATGACACTCCAGGAATAGCTAAAAGCTTTAGAAATAAGGTTTATGGAAATCATAACCTGAATGTCTGGAATAGCTATAATGTCAAGAACCTATCTGATGCCGGATTTAAAAGCATAATCCTATCCTCTGAATTGTCACATGCAGAAATCAAGGAATTGGTTTCCAAATACCAATTCATCAAGACAGATGATGATGTGGACTTAAACATCATCATTCAAGGAAACCTTGAAGTTATGAGCAGTAAGGATGACTTTTCAAACCTTAATGACGGAAAGGATTTCATTATCAAGGATTCTTCAGATTATGCAATATTGGAAGACCAAAAGCGTAAGAAATTCAAATATAAGGTTGTTTTCGATTACAATAGGCATAGCCATTTCATCAATAAGGACTGCTTATGCCTAATAGATGAAGTGGAACTGATCAAGAACACTGGAGTGAACTCCTGCATAATCGATTGCAGATTCTCATCCCCTCAATACAGCTCCACAATTGTCTCACTTTACTCACAAGCATTAAAAGAGGACAACACTTACGATTTAAACTTACTGAAAGAACAAATTAAAAACATTACATTATCAAGATTAAATAAAGGAAACTTCATTAATGGAAGGATACATGAAAAATCATGTTAAGTTATGGTGACTAACTATTGTCTAGTTAAATACTATCATTACATTTATTACTCGAGGAAAAACAATGAAACTACCTGAATTATTGGCGCCTGTAGGATCTGCAGAGCATTTGAAACTGGCAATACTGTCTGGTGCAAATTCCATTTATCTCTCTGGAGAGAACTTCGGGGCAAGGAAATTTGCAGAAAACTTCACAGTACCTGAAATAAGAGAAGCAGTCAAATACGCTCATTTGCATAATGTAAAGGTTTATGTAACTGTCAATATCCTAATCAAGGAAGGGGAATTGGAAAAAGTAGCTAATTACCTTTTGGAATTATATAAGATAGGTGTTGATGCAGTTCTTATCCAAGATGTCGGTCTTGTAAAAATCATTAATGAAAACATCCCAAAGCTTACAATACATGCTTCAACCCAAATGAACCTCCACAACATTGAAGGAATCAAATGGGCATCAGAACATAATATAAAAAGAGTTGTTCTTCCAAGAGAAATCGAAATGAATGAACTTAAAGAGATTCTTGACTATGCTCACACACTTGGAGTTGAAATAGAGATATTCGCTCATGGAGCATTATGCTACAGCTATTCAGGCCATTGCTTACTATCTTCCATGCAAGGAGGTAGAAGCGGAAACAGAGGAACCTGCGCTCAGCCATGCAGAGAGAAATATGAATTGAACATCAACAAAGTCAAAAAGATCAATCCTAAAAATGAAGGGGATTACCTTTTATCACCTAGAGACCTGTCCTTGTTTGAGCATCTTGATGAAATAGTAAATCTTAAAGTGGACAGCATAAAAATAGAAGGCAGAATGAGAAGCAATGATTATGTTGCCACTGTCATCAAAAACTATAGGAAAAGACTCAATAAATTAAGATATGACAAAACAAGTCAAGCATTGAACAGAAACATCAAGGAATTGGAAAGGAAAAGCAAAGGAAAGAAAGGAAGAAGCACTGACTTGAAAAAGGCACAAGATAAGGAAAACATTGCTAAACTGAAAGCGGAACAGAAATTGGAAAACCTAGAATCCCTTGAAGAGCTTGAATTGGTGTTCAATAGAGAGTTTACAACAGGTCATCTCATTCCTAAAAACAATCCTATGATCATGAAGAGGAAAAAGCCAGGGCATCAAGGATTATACATTGGAAAAGTACATAGATACAACCCTCAAACTGAAGAGATTCATATTTTGCTAAAGGAAAATCTAATCCACATTCCAGAAAAGGGAGATGGAATACTAATTGAAACCAATCCTAATTTGGAACTTGATAATAATCAAAATACTGCAGAAAATAGCTCTAAAGATAATAAAAGATTAAAAACAAAACAGGATAAAAGAGCTAAAAGGAAAGAAAAAAGAGTTAGAAAAGAAATTAATCAGAATCAGGAAAATAATAATGGATTCATACAAACCTATGGATTTGACATTTCTTCAAAACCCGTCTTAAAGGACTCAAAAGACAAGCATTGGAGAAAAAGGGAAAAGGACAAGGACATTGAAGGAAAACTTCTTGTAATTAAAAGAGTAAAAGAAAACAGAAAAATCAATTTCCCACTTCCAAAAGGTTCAAAGGTGTATCTAACCAAGAAAAACTCACTTTTAAATGAAGTGAAGGACCTCCATCATAAGAAGGAGAACCATTACATCAAGAAATCATTGCTTGAACTTTACTTTAGAATAGACGGTGATAATTATCCTCACTTAAAAGGCAATTTGAAATTGGATAACGGCAAGGTAATCACCTTAAAGGTCAAAGGGGAAACTCCTTGGGAAGAGGCAATCAAGAAGCCAATATCCAATGAGACCATCAAAAAGCAATTGCTGAAGATTGGAGACTTACCTTATTACATTGAAAAGATTACAATAAACAACAATAAAAGATTATTCAGCCCAATAAGTGAAATAAATGAGCTTAGAAGAAGATTCTTCAATGAGCTTGAAGAGGAAATGATAGCAAGCTACAAACCAAAAGAGGAAGATGTGAAAATAGCTGAAGAAAACATCAAAGGATTAAATGAGGATTTGAGAAAAAGAATTGATTTGAAATCAAAAGTTGAAAATGCAGAAAATGACTATAATCTATCAGCATATATCAATAGCTTAGAAATCCTAAAAGAATTAATCAAAGATAAAAAATCTGTTTTTGATAGAATCTATTTGGAAATTCCTCCAAACAAGGACTTTGAAGAGATTAGCCAGGAGATTATTGAAAACAAATCCCTTCAGGAACATGAACTGAACATAAGCTACTGTGTAAATTTCTTGAAGGAAGCTATTGAAATCTCTAAAGATCAGGATTATGAATTAATTTGGAAACTTCCAGACATTGCACACAAGCAATCCAAGGAATCCATAATCAAGATTATGGGAATCCTTAAAAAAATGAATATGCGCATAGACATAATGACCAGTTCAATTGGATTGGACGATTCATTAAAAGACAAGTTTGATGTGGAACTTTATGGAAATTATCCAATAAATGCATATAATATAGAAACCGTATTGGAGTTGAATAATTATAAAACATTATCCATATCTCCTGAAATATATAAGAAAAACATCAAGGATTTAATGGAAGATTACTATAAGGAAATGTCAAAAGGCATCACACTTCCGGAATTGGAACTCTTGGTTCATGGAAATATAGAATCAATGATAACAAGGAAGGAACTGGTTTCCAAAAAGCAATTAAAACTCATAAGCAAATACAATCAAAAGCAAAGAAAGTTGAATAAGAACTTCAAGGAAAGTGAATATTACATTGATTCAAATGAATACTATATCAAGAACAGAAGAGACCAGTATTATCCAATAAAAACCAATTTGAATGAGGATACCATAATCATATTGAACTGCGAAGAGCTTTGTTTGCTTGATGAAATTGATTACTTGAAATCAATAGGAATCTCTAACTTTTCAATAGATGCAAGATGGAAATCCTTAGATTACATCAATGATATTGGAAAAGCCTATAGATGCATTATTGATGGTAAAAATGATATGGGCGAATCTGAAAAGATCATTGAGGGATATTGCCCTGCCTTGACAAAGGCCAATTTTGAAAAAGGATTGAAATGAAAAAATGATTGAAAGAAATTAAAAACTATGATTTTCAAATTAAAGCAATATTCTAATCAAACTAAAATTCGAGTTATTTGAAATCAAAAGATTTAAAAATTAATAGAAAAATAAAAAAAATTAACTATATATTAAAATTAAATAAACAAAAACATAAGAATTAATGTACTTTCTCATATTCATAAAATGAGGTAATCGTATGGAAGGAGCGCAATTACAAAACATAAAGGGAATTGGAGATAAGTTATCCCAAAAAATCATCGATGAATTAGGAGGGGAAGATGAATTAAATCAAGTTATTGAAAACCTTGATTTAGAGAGATTGATCAATATTGATGGAATCAGCCAAAGGAAAGCTATTGAAATAATGAATCAATTGATTGGAAATCCCGCTCAGAAATTCTTGAAAAGCGATAGGGCAATCCAACTTTACGAGGAAATCATTGAAAAGATTGTAAGCTATTCAAATACAAGCTATGCCAAAAACAGAATTTTGCTCCTTGCCCCTATAAAAGATGAGGAAATCATCGAGGAACGATTGAATTTTGTAATGAATGCTAAAGAAAAGGTAAGTGAATTGCCTCTATATGAATTGGATAAGCTAATGAAACACTTGAATGAGCCAAAGCAATCCAAACCTAATTATGATGCAAGCAAAGCAATTCTTGTAGAAAGCCATGAAGATGCAGATTATTTAATGGATCTTGGATTGAACAGATACTACACAATATTGACTGCATCAGATTCACCATTCTTCCAGGAAGAATTGAGAGGATATGAATTGATCTATTACATTTACACTGAAGGATTCCTTGATTTAGGAGATATGCCTAACCTAATCATGATAAACAAGGGTGCTCCTATCTATCAGCTTGTACCTGAAGTTATTTTAGACTACTTTAAGGAAAACAGGGATTTATTTGAAAGAGTTTCAAAAATAAAAGGAATATTAGGTGAGGAAACTGTCCTAAATGATATTGGACCTATACTTGATGAACTTGAATCCTATAAAACTAAAGAAGTGGATTTGGATGAAATTGTTAAAAATGAAAAGATATATGTAGACCATGAGTTAAAAGAAAGGATTCAAAACATAGACCTTGAAGGAGATGAAGTTCTCGACTTATTAAACAATGCTTTACCTCCAAAACTAGAAGAAATATTTGACGAAATTTTAAGTAAATCAAAGGAAACTATCAAGTTGGAAAGTGGCATTGATTTTGACCCATTCATCAGGAAGTATCCTATTGAAATCGATGACATGGAAATGGAAAGGGTGAAGACAGAAATCCTTTCAAATTCTGAAAATAACTATTTCGATAAGAAGAGCACTGCTGCAGAACAATTGGCATCAATCAAGGAAGATGCTGAAAGGGAAGTCAGTGACATAATCAAGTTTGACTATGAATACGCTTTAGGAAGCTTTGCTTATCTTTATGACTTGAACAAGCCAGAATTTGCTGAGGAATATGACCTTCATCAAGCATTGCACTTGAACTTATGCTTAAGGGAAAGGACAATCAAAGAAGGAATTCAAAGAGTGGATTATAGATTGAATGAAGAGGAGAACATTGCACTATTGACTGGAGCAAACAGTGGTGGAAAAACCACATTGCTTGAAACAATCAGTCAAATAGCCATTCTTGGACAGATGGGACTTCCTGTTCCAGCTAAATCCGCTAAGATAAAACTATTGGATGAAATTTATCACTTTTCCAAAAAGAGATCATTGGATGCAGGTGCTTTTGAATCATTCCTGAATGTATTCATGCCAATCGTTACAAGCGATAGCGAAAAACTGGTTCTCCTTGATGAACTTGAAGGAATTACAGAATTGGAAGCTGCTGTAAAGATCATATCCAGTTTCATTGAAATGATTGAGGAAAGCAATTCCTTTGCAATCATTGTAACCCACATGGCAAATGAATTGATGAAATACACAGACATCCGTGTTGATGGAATCGAAGCTACAGGACTCGATGAAAACTACAATCTCATTGTAGACAGAACACCTAAGATGAATTTCTTGGCAAAAAGTACACCAGAATTAATTATAAAAAGAATGTATAACAACTCACCACCAGAACTTAAAAAGGTATATGGTAAGATATTGGAAAAGTTTTAGATAAAAATTGTTTTAAAAATAGCAATTATCTAAAAATATCTAAAAAAAGTAATTATTTAAAATATTTATAAATAATAGATTTGAAAAAATCTAAAATTATAAATTTTTAAATATTGATATTTTGCCCGTATACTAACTCTCTTGCTTCACAGGTAGTTTACCCTTTCCTCCACGAGTAACCCTCGAAACAGGCAGCCTATCTAATGCTGGGTTTCTCCTAATCATCGACAGCTAAAGCTTCCCTCATAGAAGGACCATAGGCATCAGTCATAAATATGATGCGACAATATAATCTTTACTTTAGATTGTATATATAATTTTGTAAAAAGGATTAAATTTATTAAATTTACATTAGAAAATCTTTTCAAAAACAATATAAATCAAAAAGCATAAAATATTTCATAAGTAAAGTAATGTCAAATTTTCTAAATTACTTTTAAAATTGTATTGGGGGATTCTATGATAAAATGTTCCAAATGCGGAAAGGAAAACGTTGATGAAGCTATTTTTTGTTCAGATTGTGGAACTAAATTAGATAATGGCCCCTCTACTCTAAGCACTGATATTGAAGCAGATGATTCCCGTTCAGATAGTATTTGGTCTCTTTTTAAAATAAGAAAGGTGGATGAATCTGAAACACTCAGTGCACGTTTTAAAAGACATCCTGCTTTATATATTTGTTGTGTTTTCCCATTAATTTTTATATTGGTGATTTCAATGGTTAGCGATGCAAATCTCTTCATTAAAGGATTACATCCAGCAGATTATGAAACCAATTATCCTGATGAATTTAATAATCTGGACCTTAATTATGATGGCAAATTAGAATTCAATGAAGTGAATCACATTGTCTCACACACACCACAAGATAAGCTATATGATCTATTTAGAAAGTCGGATAAGGATGATAATGGCTATTTGACTGGTTATGAATTTGATGTGTATCAATCTAAAGCCAACGGCAATGTATATGAAGCAGACTATCGAAGATTAATGGAAGAAATGGAAAGAAATGCTTCAAAGAATAAAGGAGGTCGAGATTACAGTTCTGGAAACTCTAAAGCTACAAACAGCCTTAATAAACTAGAATCTGATAGAAATGAGGGTTATGTATTGACTTGCCCATACTGTGGAAGCGAATCAATATATGAAATTGACGGTTATTATAGATGTGCTGAATGCGGCAATTCCATCTATGATCCAGATGATTTGGAATTAGGATATGCTGAAGGATATATGGAGATGTTAGTCCCGATATCGTATATTAGGGGCAATTAATTTTTCAATAAAAATAGTTTTAGTAAATGCAAACAATTATATACTATAAGAGACCATTATCATACATATAAAATTAGGAGATTAAACATGTCTGACATTGCAAGAATAGTTATTTTTAAAAAAGAAAATGGAGAAGAGTTTACCTTCGATGACAAATATGTCCAATTAACCTCTTTGGAAAATAAAATGTTAATATTCAAATTTGAAGCTTCTCAAGATATATTAAAAGAAGGAGCAGAATTCTTCAGCACTTTCAACACTTATGAACAAATCAAAGTGGATATTGGAGGAACTGGAGAGATTCCATGTTACATGAAAAGCTTATCACCTATAGTAGGTAGAGGTCCTAAAAAAACAAATGGAGAACATTTAAACGGCATTTTCACATTATCCCTCCAGCAAATAGTTGCTGCTCCAGACCCAGAGGAAGAGCAAAACTGCTTAAACTGTGCACTTTCACAGAATGGAGTATGTTCCATTAAGGATAATGATGAAATAACAAGCTGTGATGATTTTAAAAAATAGAATAGTGGTTTAATAAAATGTGAAATAATCAGTTTTCACAAACCACCATTATTTTTTATGAAACTCCTTAACCTCTAAGGATTCCACTTCATCAAGGAATATCCAAGTGATCCACTCACCTCTTCTAAGTTCAAGCAAAATTTGAATCCCATTTCTACCATAATCAGAACCATCCAAATCACATTGAACTATACTGACCTGTTCACATCTTGTTCTAACATTATTTACATTCACAATACAATCCATATAATAATCTAAACCATCTATAAATGGATTATTATTAGTTTCTATCTCATCAATTACATCAATTACTTCCATATTTCAACCCCCTAAACATATTATAAAATCGTCTATAGTACATTTTAAAAAAAGAAAAATTAAAAAGAAAGATTAAAATTCTTTTCTAAATACTCTTTTACCCTTTCATTTAAATCTGCAAGCTCTTGACTGTACTCAACAAGTTTCAAATTCAAGTCATTGTTGATTTTGAAAATCAATAAGTCATCTTCATTAGGACCAATTGCAAATAAGCGATCAAGAATTCTATTTGCCTTTTCAAAATCATCTTCTAAAAAGCAAATGTGCATTGAATATATATAATGCTCATTTTCAAATGGATGAGCATCATGTTCCTTTTGAAGATATTCCTTTGCCTTTTCAATCTCCTCTTTTTTAATGAGGATTCTAGCTATTCTGGAATATACTCCCATATGCCTTGGATTGATTTCAGCCAATTTTTCATACTGTCTTAAAGCCTTATCATTCTCATCCAAAAATTCATAATCCTCAGCCAAAAGAAAATTTATCTCCTCTACATTGGGCCAAACATCCAATATCTTTTCAAAATATTCAGTAGATTTTTTATAATTATCATTATCCCTATAATCAAGAGCCTTTTCCCTTAGGTCATGAAACTTCTTAAATACTTCAAAAGGCAAAAGTTCGCTTCCACAGCTTGAGCACACTTTTCCACCATCATTCACTTCCTCAAAGCATTTTGGACAAAACATTTTAGGATAAGAACCGCAAAATGGACAGAAATTAAACTCATCCGAATACCCCTGACCACATGCATTACACTTCATATTATCACCCTTTAAATTTTTCTTTTTTAAATATTTTTCAATCATAATTAGCAAATAAAATATGGAAACGATAATATTTAAAGTTAATGAATTAAAAAAAAGTAAGTGAAAAAAGTTCTTAAAACAAGAGTTTTAGGAAATAAAAAAAGATAAAAAATGAATAAAAAAATAAAAAAAGAAAGAAGATGATTTAATTTAAACCATCAATTGCATTTTGAACATGCTTAATGTAGACATCCCTAATGTCTTTGGATTGGGCAAGCCCTTCTATTACACATTCAACTTCATAGCATTCAGATGCAAACATTGATTTCCAGGAATCATCTTCATCTCCAGCCATGTCGTTTTGAGCATGATCACCAGCTACAACCATTAAAGGCTTGAGCACTATCTTCTTGTAGTCTCCTTCCTTTACCATAGCCAAGACAT
This sequence comes from Methanobrevibacter sp., assembly GCF_045114555.1. Classification (GTDB taxonomy): domain Archaea; phylum Methanobacteriota; class Methanobacteria; order Methanobacteriales; family Methanobacteriaceae; genus Methanobrevibacter. Next base: position 20,780 of record NZ_JBGUKT010000027.1, read on the forward strand.
CATCATAGTCAGGTTTTGCTTCAACAGTACCAATGTAATAATTGTCGAATCCCTTATCCTTTAGCATTCCTTGCAATTTGGTATAAACCATATTACTCTCTGCAGGAGAACCGTGACCCATGAATACAACTGCGGTATCATCATCGTAATCTCCTTTAGATGTGATGCTTGCAATCAAGTCCTCAAAGTCCTCATCAGAGATTAATAAAGGCTCTGCAATAGGAATGTTTTCAAACTTGTCAATGTATTTATCTACAGTATCCTTGATCTTGAAATGGTATTCAGTACCGTTCATGATGTGAGTTGGTTGAATGATAACAGTCTTTACACCATCATCCAATGCTCTTTCCAATGCTTCTTCCACATTGTCAATAGCCAAATCATCACGTTTTTTCAAAATGTTAATAACCATTTGGCTTGTAAATGCCCTTCTCATTTCATAATCAGGGAATGCTTCATCAATGTCCTTTTCGATAGCTCCAATGGTAAGAGCACGGTTATTGTTATAAGAAGTACCAAAACTTACTACTAAAATAATCTTATCAGTCATAATATCATCCTAAAAAATAAAAAATATTTCATCTTATTGATTAAATAAATCCAATTAAATTTTTTAAAGAAAAATTTAACATTACTAAATTATACTTTATTTAAAGAAATATTTAAAAATATTGATTAAAAATAATTAATGAAATGAAAAAAGAATTAAAAAAGAATAAAAAAATAAGCTTCATGAAATTTCATGAAATGAAAAAAAATAAAAAAAATAATTAAAAATAATTAAAAAAAAGTTATTTATTTTGATCTCTTAGCATATACAATAATGCATTTGAAATAGCAGCTGCAACATTACTTCCACCTTTACGTCCACGAGCGACGATATAAGGAACATCACATTGCATGATCAACTCTTTTGATTGGACCACATTTACAAACCCTACAGGAACTCCAATGATAAGTTTAGGATTGAGTTTTCCTTCTTGAATCAATTCATATAATCTAATCAAAGCGGTTGGAGCGTTTCCTATTGCAAAAATCAAAGGTTTATCCAAGCTTGCTGCCTTATCCATAGATGCTCTTGCACGTGTAGATCCATTCTTCTTGGCGATGTCTCTAACGTCATCATCACTCATAAAGCAGAAGACTTCACCGCCATACTTCTTAAGCTCTGCCTTATTGATTCCTGCCTTTGCCATATTGGTGTCAGTAACAATGCAGGCACCGTTTTTAATTGCTTCAAATGCCTTTTCAACTACATCTTCTGAAAAGCATAAGTTATCTACATAATCAAAATCAGCAGCTGTGTGAACTGCTCTTTTAATAATTGGCGCTAATTTAGGGTCAATTTCATGAGGAAGTTCAGATTCAATAATTTCCATACTCCTGCTTTCAATTTCAGCAGGTTCAACTTGTTCTAATTCAATTTTCATACTATCACTTCAATTTAACTATGAATAAACTACTAAATTACTAATAAATATAAATTAAGAAAATATTGTAAATAATAAATTAAAAAATATTATTTTAACCTTTCCAATTCCTTGCATTTTTGACAAAAGATTTTGCAAAACCAGGGTTTGCAGGAAGATAAATATGTGGGAAACCAGCATAAAGACTGTCAGAGCCATGACAGCAAAGGTATTCCACACCATTGGATGCTTTTTTAGCCATAAACGCTTCTCCACAGTTTTCACTATCATAATAATGGAATTCATGCACTCTAATGCTATCTCCTTCATTACATAACAAGTTATTTTGCAATGCCTTTATCTCAATATAACCGAATCTTTGCAATTTATCTGTCTTTATACAATTTCCTTTGATAAATCCAACCATAGGGATTTCTTCAATTGAATCATGCAAATACATGAAACCTCCACATTCAGCTATTGTAGGAATTCCCCTTTCTATTATGTCTTTAATTTCATCACATAATTTCCTATTTTTAGACAATTCTTCAGTATATAGTTCAGGGTAACCTCCACATAAGTATAATCCAGAGATATCTTTAGGAAGCTCTTCATCTTCCAATGGGCTGAAATAGACAACTTCACAGCCTAAATCTTCCAATATCTCAATGTTTTCCTTATACATAAAGCAAAAAGCATTATCACGGGAAACTGCTATACGAGTCTTAGGTTCATCGGAATCAGTTTTGCTGTTTTCAATCAACTCTTTAAAATCATCACTTGCTTCAAGGATTGGAGCGGACTTAGCCAATTCGAATAATCCATCCAAATCAATGTATTTCTCTGCCAATTCTCTAAGACCATTTATTTTCTCTTTAATGTCCTCAATTTCATCAGCAGTGATCAATCCTAAGTTTCTGCTTCCAATTGAATACTTCTCTTCTCTTGGCAAGAAACCATAAGCCTTAATGCCTTCTTTTTCAACAATATCCCTTAAAAGTGGATACAACATTGGAGAAATACTATTGAATATTACACCTTCAACCATGCTTTCTTCCTTAAATTCCTTGAAACCTTTTATTATTGCGGCTGCAGAATTGCTCATTCCTTTAGCATCAATAATGAGTACAGCAGGAGCTTTAATGGATTTGGCAACTTCCCAAGCGCTTGCTCTACCTTCAACACCGATTCCATCATAGAACCCCATAGCACCTTCAATTATGCTTAAGTCCTTACCGCAATTTCTAATGAATTGGTCGCATAACATTTGCTCAGTTGAAAAGTATGGATCTAAATTATGAGTCTCTACATTAAAGACCTTACGATGAAACATTGGGTCAATATAATCAGGACCTGATTTGAATGAAGTGATTTCCAAACCTCTATTTTGGAATGCTGCAAGCAAAGCCATAGTTATGGTTGTCTTTCCACAGTTACTGTTGGTTCCTGAGATCAATATTCTATTCACGAGCACCACTTCCACTAATAATGAATATAGGGTTTTGAGCCATTAGCATATGCAAATCACCGATTTGTCTGCCTTTGGAAACTGCAACTTGAACAATGTCACCAATTATTCCAACATTCTTTAAGGAGTCCAAACCAGCCATAGCATTTTCAATAGTTACAGCAGTTATGACAAATCTCATTTTATCATTAATTCCATAAAGATAACTAACAATTTCATCCATGTTTCCAGAACTTCCTCCAATGAAAGCAACATCCGGAACAGGCAAATCTTTTAGGCATTCTGGAGCTAATCCACAGATAGCTTCCACATTATCCAAGTAGAATTTCTGACAGTTTTGCTCCAACAATGCAATTGCCTCTTCATTCTTATCAAAGGCATAAACCTTTCCATCATATGCTGAAAATGCCATTTCAATTGTTACAGAACCTGTTCCACATCCAATATCATATGCTATATCATCAGGATTAATTGATAGTTTAGATAAACATACAGCTCTAACTTCTGACTTTGTCATTGGGACTTTTCCTCTAATGAATTCCTCATCAGGAATTCCTGTTCTAATTCTTGAATCAAAATCAGGATTTTCTATAATCAAAACAGTTAGAGAACTGAATTCCTTTCCGGCTAATTCGGATATTGTGGATTCTTGAATAGACTCTTCATCAGATCCTAAGTTTTCACCTACCCAAACTTTTAACTCGGCAAAACCGTATTTAACCAATTCTTTCTGCAATTCAGGAATGTTTTTGCCTGTTAAAGCGAAAGTGTATCTATTTCTGCGAACTGATGAGACAATATTTGTATCAAGTCCATGACAGCTTATTAAATTTGCATCTTTCCAAGGAAGACTGCATTTTGCAAAAAAGTATGATACCGATGATATTCCAGAAACTAAATTAGGATCATAATCCTTTAAGACATCCACTAATTTCTCAGCCGCACTATAAAAGCCAACATCTCCAGAAACTAGGATAGCTATTTTTTCTGCATCTGTCTTTTCTATTATTTCAAGTATGTCATTAGATAAATAAGCATTGAAACTAGGTTTATTCATGTGAGAAAACTCGTTGATTAATCTTTTAGCCCCTATTAAAATATCTGCTTCAATGATTAATTCTAAAGCTTCAGCAGTGAGTGTTTTCTCACTCATACCCATTCCAATAATATTGATTTCCTTCATAAGCATTTACTCCTAATGGTGTCCTTAGCTTCTTCCACACTTATCCCTTCTTCATTAACCAATCGGGATAAGACAACAACTTCCATTCCGCATTCCTTTGCAGCATCTGTCTTTTCTAAAAATCCTCCAACATTACCAGAATCCTTAGTTATAAGTATGTCAGCACCAATTTCCTTGAATTGAGCCATATTGAATTCCTTAGAAAAAGGACCTTGCATTCCACAAAGGTTTTTCATAGGATAACCTAAATCAAGGCATTGTTTCATTCCTTCAGGAGAAGGCAACATTCTTAAATAAACTCTTTCCTGGAAGTTTTCCACATCTGTTAATGCGAGAGCCTCTTTTGCTCCCATTGAAGAAAAGATCAATCCTTCAGTAGTGTTTAGATAATCAATCAATTCTTCCATACTGGATACTTCAGTAGCATCTTCAATCTCAATTGATTCTCTTAAGACTCTAATGTATTCAATGCCCTGTTCTTCACAAATCTCCTTAATGTGTTTGCTGATTTCTGTTGCATAAGGATGTGTAGCATCAAAAACAAATTCGGTCTTCTCTTCTTCAAATAGTTTTCTCATAGGACCAGGTTTTAATCTTTTAGGCTGAACAATGACAGGAGGCTCATATTCCAATACTTTCTCTCCGTATTCTGTAGCAACACAAACTATAGCAGGAATCTTATTTTGAGATAAGAATTCAGTTAATAAACGTCCTTCTGTAGTTCCTCCAAATAAAACAATTTTGTGCATTTCCTCACCTCTAATTAAGAGAAATTATTAGTTAAATAATATTATTAGTTAAATAATAATTAATATGATTTGAGAACTTATTAATTAATATAATTATTATTATACCATATATTTATACACCTTTATAGCCTCTAGGTGTTACCATTTTATCATCAATGACTTTTGTATTTGCATTTCCGATGAAAACAGTGGTAAACATATCCACTTCAGTGTCCTTAAGCTCCGAAAGATTGGTGATGTGATATTCTTCACCTTCCCTACCAATGTTTCTCACATATCCACAGATAGTGTCCTCACCTTTGAATTTCAATAATATTTCACATGCCTTTTTCAAGTAATCCTTTCTTTTATGACTTGATGGATTATAAAGGCAAATGCAGAAATCTCCTTCTCCCGCTAATGCCAATCGTTTTTCAATCAATTCCCAAGGAGTTAATAAATCTGATAAACTGATTACAGCAAAATCATGACCTATTGGAGCACCTAAAACTGCAGATCCACTTAAAACAGCACTAATACCTGGAACAATGTCGATTTCAACATCAGGATAGTCAACAGACAGTTCATAAACCAAACCTGCCATACCATATACTCCAGCATCTCCACTGCAGACAACAGACACTGCATTTCCTTCTGCTGCTTTTTCCAATGCCATCTTACAACGGTCCACCTCTTTTGTCATCCCAGTGTACAAATACTCTTTTTCAGGCAAATACTCTTCTACAAGTTCTACATACTTTTTATATCCTACAATTAAATCTGATTCTTCAAGAGTCTCTTTAGCAGCAATGCTAAGGTATAACTCATTTCCCGGACCAATACCGACAACAGATACACATTTCATAAATTCTTTCCTCCAATAGACACCTTATAATTATTTTAAATTTTTTCCTAATTTACTTAATGAATAGATAATTATTATAATTTATTTCCCCCAAGAAATATTTGGGTCATTTATTGCTAAAGCCACAGTCACACCTGCTCCATCACAAGTGTCCTTTCTTCTAATCAATTTTCCATTGCTTTCCATAATTGCGGAACGTTCACAGACATTGTCCACTTCTACAACACTTTTAACAAATTCTGACTTTGTAAAATCTCCTTCAAGACTGTTTAGTTCCTCTGCACTATAAGTATTAAATGGCAAATCATATTTCTTAGCAAATTCTAAAATTCCTTTTTCATTTGCCTTTTTATCAATGCTTGCCAAAGCATTTATAGCCAAAATATGATAATTTTCACTTTCAAGGATATTTAAAATGGAACTTTCTATCGCTTCAAAGCTTATGTCTTTTCTACATCCAATGCCAACTGTAATGATTTGTGGGACTAATAATAATGTATCATTCTTACGTTCATTTTCTAAATCTTTATGAGTAATTATCACATCGTATCCTGCATTAGAATCTTCTAAATCATTAAGATAAACATTTTTAGGCAAATTTCCTTGAATAGGATAATCTGATTTGACATGTACAGATTCACCTTTTAAAAGTTTAGATGAAACTAATTTAATGCATTGTGGATTTAAAATCTGTAATCCTTGGCTTTTTGCCCAAGTATCCACTGCAAATACCTTATTGATATCAGTGGCAGTTGTAATTACAGGAATTGCATTTAATATTTCAGATATCTCAATCGCCAATTCATTAGCGCCTCCGATGTGTCCAGAGAGAATAGGTATTGAAAATTGTCCCAATTCATCCACTACAACTACAGCAGGATCTTTTGTTTTTGTCTTGATGTAGGGAGCGATTGCCCTAAGTGCTATTCCTATTGCACCTATGAAAATTAGTGCATCATTAGTGGAGAAATGTTCCTCAGTCCAAGTTGATAAAGCCCCTTTTCCACATCGAGTAAAATCCACATCATTAGCTTCAGATAAGGAATTTGATAATTCATAGGCAATTTCCATACCATTATCTGTAAATGCAATAATTGATACTTTCATTCTTAACCTCACAAAATCAAGCGCCTTAGCTTGAAATTACTCAAATTTATTTTTTAGCTTCTCTGAATTCAGTTGAAAAATCATCAGCATAAAGACGTGACAAGGAATATTCACTGTCTAAAACATCACCAACAATTATTAGAGCGGTTTTTGTAATGTTGTTTTCCTTTGCAGTTTCATATAATGTTCCAACAGTACATCTCATAACCTTTTCATCTGGCCAGGTTGCCTTATAAACGATTGCTGCTGGAGTGTCTTCAGTATATTTCCCTTTTACAAGCTCTTTAGATAAGTCCTTAAGGAGGCCTGTACTTAAGAAAATCACCATAGTTGCCCCATGTTCAGCAAATGATGCAATGCTTTCCTTTTCAGGAACTGGAGTTCTTCCAGCCATACGTGTGATAATTACGCTTTGGCTTACATCAGGCAAGGTATATTCCGCTTTCAATGCAGCCGCTGCACCACAGAAACTTGAAACACCTGGGCATACATCATAAGAGATTCCCTCTTCATCCAAGCGATCCATCTGTTCACGGATTGCCCCATAAATACTTGAATCACCAGTATGTAAACGGACAGTCATCTTATTTTCCTTTTCAGCTTCAAACATCTTTTCCAAGACTTCATCTAAAGTCATTTTAGCGCTATCATAAATTTCACATGAATCTTTAGCGTAATTTAACAAATCAGGATTGACTAATGAACCTGCATATATAATAACATCTGCTTCCTTTAGGAGTTCTGCTCCTCTTATGGTTATTAAATCTACAGCTCCACTTCCTGCTCCAACAAAATGTATCATTATTTTTTCCTCCATAATATACAATAATAATCAAATAAACATAATTTTACACAATTAATTTTTTCAATCTTTCCATAATTCTTTTAAATCATCTGCATTTTCACTTTCAAATAAAACACCAGAATACTCACCAGTATTTGCAAAGCATATAAACCCGACATTAATGTCTTCTGGAATTCTTCTATCAATATTATGCCCTATTCTGCCATTTAAGACACCCATAGTCTTAGTCAATAAATCATTTTCATACAAAATATCCAATACTGCATTTGTAGTGACGCATTTTTGAATCTCATTCAAGATTTCAATATCAGCACCTGCCTCCAATGCACAAGACAATAGTGTTTCTATCCTACCATCACCATTATGAGAATGGGTATTGAACATTCCAATACCTAATTTTACTAATTTACCTATATGCCCTACTATGAGAATATTTTTAAAACCGAATTCAACTGAACTATCCAAAGCAACATCAATGAAATTACTGCACATAATTCCTGGTTTGGTAGATAAGTTTAATTCCTCTTCAGTGAACTTTTTACCAAAATTACCTAAAAAGATCAGTATAGACTCATTGCTTTCTGCAGCAATGACACTTATTTCAACCTTAATTGAATCGGCTAATGCCTTGGCACTCATTGGCTCAACAATACCTGTTGTACCCAATATTGAAATGCCCCCAACTATGCCTAATTCAGGGTTGAAAGTTTTCTTTGCTATTTCTTCACCTTTGGGTACAGAAATTAAAACATGAAAGCCACCTTTATAATTATATTGCATCGCCAATTCATTTAATGAATCCTTTATCATTTTACGAGGAACAGAGTTTATAGCAGACATACCAACTGGTTGATCTAGCCCACCTTTGGTTACTTTTCCAACTCCTTTCCCTCCTTCAATAATAATTTCTGAAGAATCCGGCAATAAAGTCACTTTGGAAGATACCAATATACCATTAGTAATGTCAGGGTCATCACCGCTATCCTTTTCAATAGAACAGCTTGCAACATTATCTTTAAACTGAGGGTTTAAGACATCAATTATGAGGTCAGTCTGATTAGGTGTTGTGATTGCTACAGAATCCATTGATTCCTGTTTAAAGAGCATTGCTACTGCTGCCTTAGAAGCTGCCGCTGCACATGTCCCTGTTGTATAACCGCAACGCAATAATTTTTGATTAACCAAACGTTTTTCTGTCATAGAATCCCCAATAAAACTAATGAGTTCAATTACTTTACTACAACTATGGTGAAATATCCCATATTCTCATCAAATTCATCTAAAGAATTATAGATCTTTTCATTTTCCAAACCACAGTTTTCAACTGCATAGACATTATCTTCAAGATTTAATTCCTTCAATGTTTCTATCAATTTAGGCATTGACCTGCCTATTTTCATCAATACCTTAGAACCAGGCATTTGTAAAGCTTCCTTTAAGTCTATTCCTGTTGCAGGAATAATATGCAAAGGATCATTCATTGTAGTCAATCCGATTCTTAATTTGGAAGCTGAAGCGCAAAAGCTTGTTACTCCTGGAATGACTTCTACATTATAATCCTTTTCCAATAATTGATCCATTGTATATGCAAATGTTGAGAAGATAGTTACATCCCCTAAATTTAGCATTGCTACATCTTCACCTTCATCGAGAATCTTTGCAATGGAATCTGCAGCATTCTTATGACTTTCAGCTAAAATGTCCTTATCCTTAGTCATTGGAAACTCTAACAGCATTATTTCCTTTTGGGATAAATCTGTTGCTTTAGATACAATTGATAATGCCAATGAATCACCGGTTCCAGTATGAGGTGTTGCTATATATTTACACTCGGATATAATGTTCATTGCCTTTACAGTGATTAACTCATGATCTCCCGGTCCAATACTTACTCCGTATAATGTTCCCTTTTCCATTTTAAAACCTTTATTATCTGTTAAAAAAATAATTATTGAAATAATAATTGTAAATTAAAATTAATTTAATATCAAATAAACTATATTCATTGCAATAACCTTTTAAAAAAAGTTAAAAAATATAATGAACTTTAATTAATTTAATACTGTAATTAAAAAATATGTTATTGAAAATATATAAATATACTCTCAATTATAGTTTAATAAATTAAAAAAATATTTGAAGAATAAAATAATAACAGATGAAAAATAGATAAAAATAGTTCGTAAAGAATAAAACTAATTATTCTTGGATAAAAAAAGGCTGGCAGCTAAATGAAATTCCCATAGACCGAAACCCATAGTACACAAACAAAACGCGAAAAGACTTAACTTCTGG
>NZ_JBGUKT010000028.1:0-18393 GCF_045114555.1 Methanobrevibacter sp.
GAAACTCAGGTTCATCAGGGTTTTCTTTAACAATTAAGTCAATTACTTCATCAACATAGGACATAATTTAATCTCCATTTGTTTAAATAAAAAAATGAATTTAAGATATTTTTAAATTTGGAATAATTAATTAACTAATAATTAATTATTATTGATTAAAAATAGCTAAGAAAATTCAACTATATTTCAACTAACTATACTTAACTACAAAAGACATTTAACTATTTTTAGCTATCTCTAAACAAAGATAAGAAAATATTAGTAAATTAATTATTAGTAAAACATTATTTAAAGGATTTAAATAATATCTTTAGACATTTCAGACAGGATTGCACTATCAATGATAGTGGAAAACCTTTTCCGATTTGATGCCTAATAATAAATTGAATAATATTCAATATAAAGGTACCTATTTTTAAAAAATTTTTATTTACAATTCAATATTAAAGGTAGACAAATACTAAGCAATTATGAAAAATTAAAAATCGAAGTACAAAATATCTCAAATAAAGCTTTAAAATAAAAAATATTAGTGAAAATAATATATTGACAAGTCAATATTAAAGGTAGACAAAAACAAAAAATTTAATAATAATCAGCAATAATAATAAAAAATATAGGCAAATTATTAAGGAAAAAAGCTAATTTTTCCAATTATAAGAATCATTAAAAAAGATGAAATTCCAAAAAATATTCTGAAAAATTTAAAATTTGATCCAAGCATTATTTTATAAAAATTTGAACAAAATTAATTTTTTTAGAATAAAAATAGAAAAAATAAAAAAATTAAATATAAAAATAAACATTGTTTAAAAAATTTATGAAATAATTTTCATATGACAAATGTAATTTAAATTTTTAATTAATCGGCACTAGTCGGAAAACAAAGTGCCAGTCAAAATTGAACAAAATAATAATAAAAATAATTAATACATAAACAACATAACAATATATACAATTAAAAGTTGAACACTTATAAATTCAAAATTTTTAAAAAATGAGGGAATTATATGAGAATTCTAATATCAAACCTAAAGGGAAAAGAACTTTTAGACATAGCCATGAAAAACAGAATCGAAAAACTGATATCCGTATATACAAACTATAACGAAACAAGCTTGCTTGATCAGTACATGATGAAGGAAAACATTAAAATCAGTACAACAAGCGCTATTGAAGCTTCCAAACAATTGACATACATAATCAGAAGCTCAAAAGAAGAAGGAAATGAGATATTCGTTGCAACAGATGGAAATTTCATAGGATCCATCTTAAACTTCGTAGCAAATAAGGAAGGTGCAGACCACATTTACTATTGCTTCAATGACCAAGCTATACAAATGCCTAAATTAAGCATAAACCTATCCAAAACAAAAATGAAAATTCTAAAAACCCTTGAAGAATCCGAACAAACCGCTATACTTATTGGAAAGAATGTGGGAATTTCAAGAGCTATGGTCTACAAACATATCAATAGCTTAATGGAAGACGGTTTGGTTGGACAAACAAAACAGTACGAAAAATATTACCTTACAAATGCAGGAAAGATGGTAATTATTTAAAAAAAATCAAAAAAGGACACCTTAGAAAAAATATTCTAATAAAAAAATTGCTAATAAAAAAATATTCTCATAACAAAAATAGATAATGATAAATTCATATAATTCCAATAAAAAAAGAAAATATTAAAATGTGAAATCAAATTTGAATTCACATTTTTTTTAAAATGTTTTAATTTAATTTTAATTTGATATAACTAATTAATATTCCTCTGATAACTAATTTTAAATTAATTAAGCTTCAGCAGGTTTTCCTTTTTCAGCCCATCTTACAGTCATGGTAGTGAATGGTTGAGCAATAGCTGACCAAATCAAACTGAGTAACCAATGGGTGAAGATCATTATTAAAATGTCTACAACAGAGTACATACCTACAAACGCCAAACCAATGAAGACAAAGTTATCCACCAATTGACTGAAACCGATAACAGCATAGTTTTTAATAGATGAATAATCAGTGCCTTTGTTTACAATTGTAGTTAATCTTGCATTTACCAAGTTACCGATTAAGTAACTGATGTAAGAAGCTATAAGGATTCTTGGAGTTTGGGTAAATACAAAGGATAATGCTGCATCACCAGTAAAGAAATCTGGGGATGGCAAGAATAATATTAATGTAGTCATAAATACGAATAATACATCAGCAGCAATACCTAATATAAGGGTTCTTTGTGCAGTTCTTTCACCATATACATCAGCAATTACATTAGTTAAAATGTATACTAAAGGATAGATCAATACTCCAGCAGGAGTTTCCATACCTAAGAAATTAATATTAATAATCTTAACTGTAATTAAGTTTGCAATGGTAAAAGCCATACAGAAGAATACTGTGAGTATTACTCTTTTTTCTGTAAAGTCAAAATTTAAATCCATTTAATCAATCCTTAATCTAATAAAGTTAAAATAATAGATTAAAATATTTTAAGTCAATGAAATATTAATTTAAAAAGAAGATTTTTAAAAAATAAGATATTTCATACAACATATTAAATATTAACTTACTCAAATATAAATATTTAGTATTACTTATACAGTTTTTCATTTAATCTGCAAAATTATTATGAATGTAAGAAAATTTTATATAATTTATAAACATATTAATTAATAGAATCAATAGATTCATATTATAATTATCTAATTTTAAAAATCTAATTTTCAATGGGGAATTGAATCATGAGCTCCAAAAACAATCAAGAAAATCTAAGTCCAATTGAGGAAATCAAAAAGGAATACTTGGAAAAAATAGACTATTTTGGAAACAGAAGAAGCAAATACGCTCTCTATAAAAAATTCAGTAAAAAATACAACCTTAACAAGAGAGTTTTCCTCTACATCATCAATCAGGCTCATGAAGATGTTGGAAGCCCAAAAAGATATGAATTGAATGCAAATAGAAATAGAAAATAAGAAATGAAATAAACTAATTTTTAAAAAATTTCTTAATGAAATAAATAATGTTTCATATCTTAAACAATTCTAATTTTTATATCCTTGAAAATTAAAACGAAAGATTTATAAGTTCATATAACATAATATTATACGATGTGTATATAATTACATATCATATTAATAAATTTATAATCTCCAATAAAAATAATTTATTAATCAATAATATTAATATAAGAGGATATTTGACTATTGTCTTTAATTAAAAAGTCCTATATAAATTACCTTAAAACTTGATATTTGCTTAAGTGCAATTATCTTATACAAATTACCTAAATACTATAATGAAAGTACTTATTAATTTTTTAAAAAGATGATAAAAAATATCCTCTTATTTTAAATTTCTTTTTTAAACATAACTAAATTAAAAAAAATTTTTTATGATACATCTAACTATTATTTTTTTAATATCTTAAACAAAAATATAGTATTTTCATAATAAGTTATATATTTTTTAATTATTAGTAATGTTAAAAATAGTTCTAAAATATGAAAATATTTATAAATTAAAAAAATAAAAATAAGTATAGGATTAACATCCATTGGGAAAATGAAAAATATTATAAATTTTTTTATAGTAATTTTCATTAAAGAACATAGTAAAACGGAATTTTTATGATTTATATTGTAAAAATAAATTTTAAAAATTTTTTAAAAGATTAGAAGCTAACAAAAAACTACTATGTTCTTTCCAATTTTTTTCTGATTTTACTATTTTTAGAAGTTTTTTAGCAATCTAATACTATTTTTGAAATCTTTACTAACTTTTTAAAACCGTATTTTCTATTTTTAAAAAAAATTAAATTTAAGCAAAATATCATGAATTAGATATCATCAAGAATTTCTTTTGGAGCTCCAGCAACTTCCACCAAGTATTCCGCTTCAACAATATGCAATTTAGAAGGAATAACTATGCAATGAAGAGGTCCACCAAAATCAAAATCAATCAAGTCCTTAATATATCCTGCCTTTACAAGATTATCCTTAGATCCGACTCTTGCAATTCCAATAGCTAAAGTGTCCTCATTAACGAGCCCTTCATAATCAAGATTATCCTTGATTGTCATCAAATTCTCTAAGCCTTCATTTACTGTCATGTACTTTTCCTTATGAGCTTGAATATCCAATAGAACCAAAGTATGCATATCCATCTTCAAGTTCTCTTCAATAGCGATATAAGGGGATTTAGGGAAGTAGTTATACTCTAAATCAGGAAATGGAATGGTAGTGACCTTACCAAACTTATATGCTTGAAGGCCGGAAATAGCTGGTGCAGAAGATAGAATGCTTGATCCGTGAATTACTTCAAAATCAATATCCTTTCTAGCACATTCAACTAGAAAATCAGAGTGTGTTGTGGCAATTAAAGGGTCCCCACCGGTAATCAAAGCAACATCCATATCTTTTGCTTCCTTTAAAAAGATTGACTCTTCTTCCACTTGAGTTCTGTCAAGAACAATGATCTCCTTTCCAATAATTGATTCAATCTTTTCAAAATTAGAGCCGAATAAGCGTGAAGTGAAAAATTCAGCATAAACCTTATCCACTTTTTTTAATGCTTCCACACCTTTTAAAGATATGTCCTTTTCATCGAATAATCCTAAACCAACCAAATAAAACATAAAATCACTTAAAGCATCTTAATATAATATTTTAATTAATATCCTAATATAATCAATCTAAATGTACAATCAATAACAAAATAAAGAGTTATAATTCAATAAAAAGTAAAAATAGATTAATAAAAAAAAGGGCGCTTAATAACACAGGCCCACCATAAACCTGCTCTTCACGTTAAAAAGCAACCCTTTTTACACCATACATCACCACTTTATTTTAAAAAAAAAGCGTAGCTGTTTTATAAACAGCTAATAATATTTTATAATAACTTATATTTAAAGTTTCGCGAAAATTCGTATGCCATAGAACTATTTTCCTATCTAAAAAAATAATAATGTTAAAGGGATTTACCTAATTCATAAGCCATATTAGGATAGTTTGAATTAATGATATCTGGCTTTAAGTAACAGAAAGTAGCCAAGATTTTACCGCAATCTTCAAAGCCTAAATAACGAACTATATTATCATAATTCAATTCAAGTGCAGACATTGTCCAATCATTTCCATCAGCTGCAGTTGCAAGCAATGCAGACTTCTTGCCAGAACCCATTATTTCATAATTAATTGAATAGAATCTATCTATAACAGTTTTTATTTGAGCTGAAAGACCGAAATAATATAATGGGCTAACAAAAACAATCATGTCTGAAGAAATGATTTTTTCATAAATCTTATCCATTGAATCAGAATAAACACATTTTCCACCATGAACTCTGCAGGAATCACATCCTCTGCATGGAGATACATCTTCAAAAGCAGCGTCAAACCTATAGACATCATGTCCTGCTTCTTCTGCTCCTCTAATAAATTCACATGCTAAAACATTTGAAGTGCCATCCTTATGTGGACTTCCTGTAATCATTAAAATATCCATAATAAAACCCCATATTGAAAAAATATTATATTAAATAATAATAGAATGAAAATTGAAAATGCAAAAATAAAAAAGGAAGATGAAAAATTTAAAAATTTAATTAATCATCTTTAGTGAATCCATAAACCTCTGTTTCAAAGGTTTTAGCAACTTCTGGCATTAAGCTTGCAATGTCAAGCTGTTGAGGACATTCCTTCATGCATGCTTCACAGCCAGTGCAGTCAGAAGCAATACCTACACCATCTAAACAGGAATAGTTCCTATAAGCATTTCCCACCGCAGTGAATTCACCAACCTTTAAACCTTGAATCTTCTCATTGTTATACAAGTCAAACAATTTTGGAATCATGATATTTGAAGGACATGAACTAATGCAGTAATTACATTTTGTGCAAGGAATTGCAATATTACTATTGATAATCTCTGTAACCTCTTCAATGATTTTATGCTCTTCATCATTAAGTGGCTTGTAGTCATCAATGAAACCAATGTTTTCTTCCATTTGCTCCAAGCTGCTTGCACCAGACAATACCATAAACACTCCATCGATTCCTGCAACATAACGTAATGCCCATGAAATTGGAGGTTCATCAGGATTGTAAGCTTTCATAATTTTTTCTGCCTCTTCAGGAATGTCAACCAAGAATCCCCCTTTCAATGGTTCCATAACAATTATTGGCAAACCATACTTATGCGCAACTTCAACGCATTTTCTGGATTCCACACCCTCATTTTCCCAGTCAAGGTAATTGATTTGCAATTGGACAAATTCCATTTCAGGATGTTCCTTCAAGATATTGTCCAGGAATTCTGCATTTGCATGAGTGGAAAGACCTAACTTCTTGATTTTCCCTTCATCTTTCATTTTCTTACAAAAACCGAAGGTGTCCACATATTTCCATCCAGCTTCAGAAAAGCTGCTTACATTATGAACCAAATAATAATCAAAGTAATCTACACCGCAACGTTCCAATTGTTCCTTGAATATCGGTTCCACTTGTGACTCTTCAGTGATTAAGAAAGTTGGCATCTTATCTGCAATTACAAATGAGTCTCTTGGATAACGTTCTACAACCGCTTTCCTTAAAGCGACTTCACTTACCCCATCATGATAAGCGTAAGCGGTGTCAAAGTAATTGAAACCATTTTCCATATAAACGTCTGCCATCTTCTTAACTTGTTCAAAATCTACACTTGAGTAATCGTTTTCATCAAGCTGTGGCAATCTCATCATTCCAAATCCCATATTCTTCATATTTAATCTCCTAATACACAATCAATTAATTTATAAATTAGTTTAATAAATTTATTAAATAACAAAATTCTTTTAAAAATCATTAATCTTTATATAACATCTGTTTATTGTATTCCTTTTCCAATTCCAATTGTCTGATTTTCCTATCGTATTGAGCAGCTTCTTCCTCTTTAAATTCAATCAAGCCACTGATAAGAATATCGATCTTCTTTTGACAATCTCTCATTGCCTTTTCCTTTTGAATCTTCAAGGATTCAATTTCATTGTCTATTTCCAAAAGTCTTAATTCACTCATAGGGTAATAGCTAAATCCTAAAGCTTCATCAAGGGCATGGTCCAAAAGATCCTGCAATTTCAATCCCTTTGATTTGGCAAGATCCTTTTTCTGCTTATTTATCTTCACACTAGTTGTCTCATTAAAACAACCCATTATTATCACCCAAATCCATTTGAAATCAATCTCTTCTTAACACGGTTAATATAATATATAATCTAAATTTTTATATATATAAAATTAATGTTAAATAATAATATATATGATTTTTAAAAAAATGATTTTTTAAGATAAGATAATCTTAAAAACAATAAAAATTAAATATTTATTCAAAAGAGAAAAAGAATTAAAAATATTGAAAATTCGATACGAAAAAACTATCGATTTAAATAAAATAACGATTGATAAAACTTAAATTACAGACAACAAATAGTAAAATTATCAATGATAAAACTAATTTAATAAAAGATACTATGTTAACACTAAAAATTCCAGTGCAAAATATAGAGGCAACAAGGCAAATTGTGCTAAATCATAAGATTATTGACTTTGACTATAAGATAAAAGTCGAAAATGGTTTCGGACATATTCCAATTAAAGAAGGAACAGATGATGAAACACTCACTAAAGTAATGGAAGAATGCAAGGAAGAAATCATTAAGCAAAATGAGAATTATACAATCGAAATTATGGATTTAAGCCAAGATGATGACCTAGAAACTGTAAAGAGATTTCCAAGAAGCATAACAGAACTTCTTAAAGACAAATTAAGTGAAGAGGAAATTGAAGAGCTTAAGAAATCCTTTGACATCATTGGAGATGTTGTCATTGTAGAGATTCCTGAAGATCTTGAAGCCCATAAAAAGGAAATAGGTCAAGCCACTCTTCAGTTCACCAAACGAAAAACTGTGTATATGAAAAAAAGTGCAGTTAAAGGTGTTACAAGAGTTAGGGAACTTGAACTTATCGCTGGAGAGGACAATCCTATCACAATCCATAAGGAACATGGCACAAGATTGAAATTGGATGTCAAAAACGTTTACTTCTCACCAAGACTTGCAACTGAAAGGAAAAGAGTTCAGGAAGCAACACACGATGGAGAGGAGATACTGGATATGTTTGCAGGAATTGGTCCGTTTCCAATTGTAATAGCTCATGAAAAGAATGTGAATATAACCGCTGTAGATATTAATGAATATGCAATCAAATACTTAAATGAGAATATCAAGCTAAATAAGTTAGCCCCCGCTGCTCACATCACTGCAATTTGCGGTGATACAAATGAAGTTGCATTAAATGAACTGAAAGGCAAAAAATTCGATAGACTTATCATGAATCTTCCAGGATTGGCACCGGAATTCCTTGATTTAGCAGTATCACTTTGTAAGGATGGAGGAGTCATTCACTACTACGAATTTTCAGATGGATTTTCACAAGGAATAGAAAGAGCGCAAATAGCTTGTGAGAAACAAAACAAGAAAGTTGAGATACTTAATACACGTAAAGTTAAATCTTCAAGCCCTGGAATGTGGCATGTAGCTATTGATTGTAAAGTAACAGAAAAAAATAAAAAAAGATTAAAAAAAATAATTAAAAAAATTATTTAAATAAAAAAATATTATTTTTGAGGAACTACAGTATAAAACACCAAATCCTCATCACCAACATTTATTATGGAGTGAGTGGATCCCTTTGGACAAACATGACAAGTTCCAGCTTTTAAAATCTCTTCAAAATCATCACATATTGCAATCCCTTCACCAGAAACAATGAAATTTATATCATCATTTGTTTCCTGAAGATGATGCCCAATTGATGATTTAGGTGGAATGACAGTTTTAATAAATCTTCCACAATCATTCACATCCATTTTTGCAATTACCTTCCCTTCCCCACCATTCATATTTGGAATTGTGATTTCTGAAAGTTCATTAAAATCAATTAACATTTCATCACCAATTTAAAGAATATTAGAAAAGATCTTTAAAATCCTTTTCTAAATTGTTTAAATCAATTACTCCTTTTTCTGTAATGATTCCAGTGATTAAGTCTTTAGGAACTATATCAAAAGCAGGGTTGATTACTTCAGTTCCTTCTGGGCAGATTCTGGCACCACCATAGTAAATCACTTCATTTGGATCTCTTTCTTCAATAACTGTATCAAAAATGGAAATCTCCTTATCAAAGGTACTGAAAGGAGCGGCTATATAAAATGGAATGTCAAATCTTTTAGCTGCAAGAGCGACCATAAATGAACCAATCTTGTTTGCAATACCGTCATAAGCCACTCTGTCTGCACCGATTACAACCTTATCAATCTTTCCTATTGACATGAGATATCCGCTTGCCACATCTGGAATAAGTTTTACAGGAATTCCTTCCTGTTGCATTTCCCAAACGCTTAAGCTTGCACCTTGTCCTCTTGGACGGGTTTCATCACAGATGACTTGAATAGCCTTTCCTTGATTGAATGCAGAACGGAAAACACCTAATGCAGTACCATAGTCTACACATGCAAGTGCTCCTGCATTGCAATGGGTTAAGACTGTATCTCCATCATCAATAAGCTCAGCCCCATATTCACCAATAGCTAAGTTAGTGTTTATGTCTTCTCCAGCCATTGCCATTGCTTCATTAAGCATATTGTCAGCCTTCATGACCCTGTCAACTGCCCACATAAGATTGACTGCAGTAGGTCTTGCATTTTTCATCTCTACAGCAACCTTTTCCATGTCTTCACCTGCAATCTGAGCAAGAGCCATACCGAAAGCAGCTGAAACACCTATTGCAGGAGCTCCACGAACAACCATGGTCTTGATTGCATCTATAACTTCCTGATAAGTGCAGCAATAGACATAAGTCAATTCATCAGGTAATTTGGTTTGATCTATAAGCTTTAATTTGTTGTCTTCCCATTCTAAAGTTCTCATAATAATCACATGAAAAATAATTAATAATAAAAATAATCGATTAATGAAATAAAAATTGTTTAAATACAATAAGATATTGGTCTTTTTAAAATAAATAGATTATTATAAAAAATTTCATAGGAGAAATAGTTAAAAAACTTAAAAAATAAGTAAAAAAAAATAAAATTAGTAAAAAAAGAAATAGGGAATATATAACCCCATTAAAATAAATATAATCACTTAGAAATGAGACTGAGGAGCATTTCCTAAGTGATGGTCTTCGTGTTTCTTACCAGGAATTCCATAAGCATCTGCTCTGCATTGAGTACATGCTCTGAATACTGGAAGATACTCCTCCACATCACTACGTGCCTTTTCAATCTCGCCACAACCAGGTCTTGGATAATCTGCCATCTTGTTTAATGGAATGAGTGGCAAGACATTCACTAAGTCTGCACCACATTCTTTTACGGTTTTAGCGATTTCAACAATATGCTCATCATTCAATCCTGGAATGAGAACAATGTTGACCTTAACGACTACACCAAGATCAGTGATCTTTTTAATTCCTTCCAATTGGTTTCTGGAGAGAATCTCAGCTGCTTCAAGTCCTTTGTATGCTTTACCTTCATAGACAATGAAACCATTGATTTCCTTTAGGATTTCAGGATCAACAGCATTTACAGTTACAGTTACGGTATTTACACCAAGTTCTGCAATTCTTTCAGCATACTTTGGAAGCAAAAGACCATTTGTACTCATACATTTAATCAAATCTGGCTTTGCCTCATTGATTTTTTCAAAGAATTCAAAGGTAGCCTCGTTAGCTAATGAATCACCAGGACCTGCAACACCAACAACAGTGATTGCACTGTCTTTAGTTACATTCAATACATGTTCCACTGCAGCATCTGCATCCATAATGGAACCTGCAACACCTGGCCTGTCCTCTTCAGTATTAATTGATCTTATACAGAAATTACATCCAATATTACATTTAGGAGCGATTGGTACATGAACTCTTCCAACCTTATCATGCAATTTTTCATTATAGCATGGATGCACTTTTGTAATGTGTGCAAATTTTGCACCTTTATGACTTCCTCCACAAGTTAAATCTTTTTTAGTCATAGTATTACCTCAACACAATATTTAATAATAATCATTTTAATTGACATAGTCATTAAATTAATAGTCATTTAATTAACTTAATTTTTTCTCCAATTTTAATTTAATCCCACTACAATTTACAAAATTTATTCGTTAAATTTTCATTTGCGCTTAAACTTATAACTATTGTTATTAACAATATAGTATTTAAAGCTTCCTATTTGTTTCTAACATATACGAACAAACTATTGAAAATTACGAACCGTTTTAAAAAATCAATGAAAAATTGGACAAAAAATTAAAACAACCCTATGAAAATGAAAATTTAATGATTTAAAAAAATAAAGGGATTAAATCTAAAAAGATTTAATCAATCATATGAATTAAATTTAATCCCATGTCTTAGGAGTGTTCAATTCAACAATATATCCTTCAGCCTTTTCAACCCATTCATCCTTAATGAGCTCATCAGTAGCTATAACGGAAACTATATCATCACGGGAAATGTCCTTCATTATCTTGAATCCTTCAGGAACTATTCTGAATATTGCATCATAGATTCTTCTCTTAAGGTTTTCATGAGGGTCATCCACTACCAAATCAGACACTTCGTGCTCTCCTTTCATGTGAATGACATATCTGCTTGGCTGATGAACGTTTTCCCTACCATTTGTCTTCCAAAGGGTTCTTAAGATGTTTGGAAGATAGTTTTCATCATCTATCAAAACAACAGTGGTGTCATCATCAGCTTCATAATTTACTTTAGCGACTTCCTTTAAGGTAATGTGCTTGGAAGTCTTTCTCATCTTTATCGCTATGATGAAGCATACCTCATCAGGATTGACATAAGCTCTCATGTCATCAATGGAAGGTGGCAAGACCAAATCCTGCAAGATTTGTCTGATAATCATATCATAGACTTTTGCTCCTTCAGGGTCATTTGATTCAATATACATATAATCACTTCTTTAAAAGTAATAGAAAAAAGCTTGATTTAAGCTTAAATCTATTCATGCCTATTTCCCATACCAGATACAAGCAATGCTGCACCTACTGCACCAATATGCTGTGAGTATTCAGGTACGATAACTTCAATTCCACCTAAAGTTTCACTTACCGCTTCAACAAGTCCGGAAATTAAACTGGTTCCCCCTACTTGGATTAAAGGTTCACGAATGTCAATTTCCTGCAATTGCTGTTCATAAACCTGTTCAGATACAGAGTGACATGCAGCAGCAGCTACATCCGCTTTAGATCCTCCAGCAGCAAGAGTGGTAACCAAGTCTTGAATACCAAATACAATACAGTAAGAGTTTAGCATAGCCTTTCTCCAATCACCTTGCACAGCAAGAGGTCCAAGTTCTGTAATGTCTACATCCAATCTTCTTGAAGTCATGTCCAAGAATCTGCCTGATGCACCTGCACAGATACCCCCCATGGTGAAGTTATCTGGAATACCATTGTTTACGGTAATTACCTTGTTGTCCATACCACCAATATCGAGTACTGTAGCTTCACCTTTTTGGCAATCAGCCAAGTATACTGCACCTTTTGCGTTTACAGACAATTCCTCTTGGATAAGTTCAGCTCCAAATTCCTGACCCATGGTGAATCTACCGTAACCGGTAGTTCCTATACCCTCAACATCATCCCATTTGTAGCCAGTTCCTTCAAATGCCTCTGCAGCTGCAGTTTGAGCAGATGCAATGATGTCTTTTGTGGAAGTCCAACCGGTTCCAATAACCTTGTTGTTTTCCATAAGAACTGCCTTTGTAGTTGTTGAACCAGAGTCAAGACCAAGGGTAAGTCCTTCTTGCTTTTCACGAGCAAGAATGCTTCTACGTGTAACAGTGGTAGCCAATGCTTCCATACGGATAAATAGCTCATCCGCTTTTGTCCTTTCAGTAAATGAATAAGTTACTACTGGAATACGTGTATTGTTTTGAATGAAACGTCTTACTTCGTTTCTGACCAATGCACCTTCTGCACATCTGAAACAGGTAGCAATGAATACTGCATCAGGTTTGCATTTACCTTCTACAATGGACATTGCCCTTGCAATCATAAGCTTTAAGCTTGAACTTTGAGCAGAGAAACCGAATTTCTCATAAGCTTCATTAATGTAATCCAAATCAATTTCAGGAAGAATAATTTCTGCTCCAAATTTTAAAGCTGCCTTTTCAATTTCCTTTTGGATACCACTATATTCGGTACCACAGGAAACCAATGCAATCTGTACCATATTATTTTCCTCCTTTATTTGCAATTGGTTCACCTAAAACATCACTGTCTCCTTCAAGGTCTCCTCCGCCGCCAGGCAAGGAATCAAGGAAATCCATGATTTGATTTACCATAAGTCTTGTTCCATCTTCATCATCAGGGTAAACCACTTCCAAGACAGGTATGTCTTTTTTACGTAAACAGAAAATTGATAATTCATTTGTTCTTGCACATCCTACACAACCAAAACCAAATGGAGCCCCATCAACAATGATTGCTGCTTCTGCTGCATCTATAAGAGGTCCAATAATGGACATTCTTCCACGAACTCCTGAAGGCACTTCAATAGCTGCATACTTTAATCCGTTAATCGGATCTTCTTCTGTAATGTTCATTGGAGGAGAATCAATCTCCGGATCTTTAATCTTTTGTCTTATTTGTTTTTGAAGAGCTAAAGGAGTGTGGCCTTTTCTCTCAATCAAGTCAGCTAGAACCAATGAATTTGGTGGATAAATAGCTACTTTTACCATAATATCATCCTCTTAATATAATCAAGAAAACTTTTTGCAAACAATCCCATTTAAAAAGTTTTCTTATTGTTTATCATCCTCTTTTTTATTTTCTTCTTCTTGTAAAATCTCTTTGAAGTAATCAACAGAAACAGGTTCCTTTTTCTCAATTACAACTTCCTTAGGATTCTTTAAAGCTTCTCCAACATAATCAAGAATTCTGAATTCCTTTTCCATTTGGTGGAAACCTTCTCTTGGTCCGTATCTGTGACCTCTGCATCTTCTTGGGTCACCTGGAGCAAAACCTCTTTCCTTTGTAAAAATTCCATAAGGGTCTAATTTACGGAGTTCACGAATAGCTTCTCTCACATATTCATCTTTTCCACTAATCATAGCCCCATAACAAGTCCATTTGATTGTAATAGGCAAATTCAACATATGGAGGAAGTTCACTACCTCACTTTCACTTACATTTGCCTTTGAACTTAAAATGATCATCCTTGTTGAAACTTCTGGATCCATATCCTCTTTACCTAAATCTGGAGTTATACATAAATTTGCAGGCATAATCATTCCTCCTATTCCTCATCCTCGTATACTTCATGAATATAAAGAGTGCTTCCATCTTTAAGCTTGTTCAAGCCTTCAATGTTTCCAACAACTTCACCGACAACGTTTGTAGCTGAGAAAGGCTCACCGGTAGGTCCGAAATCGGTGGTGTCAATGGTTCTTATACCGACAAGTCCCACATTCTTCTTGGACATGTTTGTTACACCTATCTCTCCAGCTTTCATAAGGTCAGTTGGATTGTTTTCAGGAATAAGTCCCTTGGATTCATCGTTATCACCATTGAACATGAACATGTTCATGTCAGGCACTGCAAAGTAAACCTTCAATGTTCCAACTGGCTTTTCTGCAAGACCAGTGATTTTCTCAAGATACCATCTGGTTCTTGGAGCCTTATCGGTTAACTTGACTTTCAAGAGCTCATCACTTGCAAGACCGAAGGTAGTCACTTCACCAGCTTCTATGATGCCAACAGTGCTTTCAGGCTCTTGGGTCACGACAATTGCATCATCATCCTCATTGCCAGTTCTTACATGAGTGATGCCTAAAGATGCGAGTTTTTCTTCCGCCTCTTTTTGAGTCATCATCATAAGCATGATTCTGTCAGGGCTGCTTCTTACAGTGATGAAATCCCCCTCTTTTGCTATGTCAAACAATTCCATACCCTGCTTGACAGTAGCCAAATTGGTGTGGGTTTCAGCTCTAACCCGGTCTTCTCTATAAATGTAAACTCTACCTTTACCGAATCCATCATTTCTCAAGGTAACTGTTCCTCTTTTACGTTCAGTTATCTCTTCCTTCTCCTTAGTTAAACCAGTCAATTCATAGAACCCTACAAATGAGTTGGATTCGAAGCTGACTTCTATCTTGTCATTCCTAATGAGTGAAAACAAGTGTTCAACAGATTTAGGGGAATTGAAGTTAGGTTCAAAAAGAACATAGGTGAACAATTGATTTCCTTCCTCCAAGACTTCATCCAAGTTTGAACCGCCAGTGCTCTCTCTAACTGTACTGCGCTCAATTACAGGTTCAATAGCTAGGATTTCATCATCATCAGTAAGGGAGAACAAAGTTTTTCTTCCACCTATAACCCTTGCAAAGACTCCACGGTCACTATATTTTGGAACACCGTAAACGTTCTTGTGGTCATCCTTGACAAAGATTATATGAGTGGCATCATTTGAAAATCCAGATAAGCTAATCAGGACCTCATTGTCGAAATATGCAAATTCGTCATGTGAAGGTTCAAAATTAGAGCTTACAGGACCTATAGCCACTTCATTAGATGTTTCCCAACGAACATTATTAGAGATAAACTGAGAATAGTTTTCCTTGAAGAAATCAGTTAAAGGTTGTGATTTTTCAGAAACTTCCAATTCAATGAGAATACTTCCCTTAGGTGTTTTGATCTTATATTTAAGGATATTGCTTTGTATTTCGCTTTCTCCCTTGATAAGACAAACGATACTTCCTTTCTTGTAAGGAGCATTTGAGATTTCAATTGCATCCTTGATGGTAGAACCTTCAGGAATATCCACATCTTCTCCATTAATCTTAATTAGCATAGGCTTGCCTCTTTTTTCAATAAAATAATAATTATTATCTAATGTTAAAATTTTAACAATATTATAAAATAAGATAAATTCAATAATTAAAAAATTAAAAAAATATCCCTATTTTATAAATTAAATATATGTATATTTTTAATAATATAAAACAGTTTTTAAATAAATTTAGAATAATAAAAATAGTACAATAAATATTAAAAATCCTATTTAAAAAATGGAATAAAAAAAGAGAAAAATAATAAAAAATTTTTAAAAAAAAATAGAAAAAAGTAAATAAAAAATAGAAACTTTTTGGTCAAGGTTTTTGAGGGGAATCCTCAAAAAGCTTGGAGTGAATTCTATCTATTCATAGAATTTACCTAAGAAATCTTTCATTCTTTGGTTGTCTGATGAGAATACCTCTTCAGGTGATCCTTGCTCTACAATGACTCCGCCATCCATGAAAATGATAGTATCAGACACATTACGAGCAAAGTTCATCTCGTGGGTAACGATTACCATTGTCATATGCTCTGCAGCCAAATCCTTTATTACTTGCAAGATCTCACCGGTAAGCTCAGGGTCAAGTGCAGAAGTAGGTTCGTCAAAGAACAGAATGTCAGGATCCATACAAAGTGCTCTTGCAATGGACACCCTTTGCTGCTGTCCACCAGAGAGTTCAGAAGGGTAGGCATCTTCCTTATCTTCAAGACCCATCTTTTTAAGCAAGTCTCTTGCATGAGCATAAACCTCATCCTTGTTTCTTTTTTGAACCCTTATAGGGGCATTTGCAATATTCTTCATTACAGAATGATGAGGGAACAAGTTGAAGTTCTGGAACACTAAACCGAATGTTCCATCAAAATTGATCTCTCCACTGTCTTCAGTCTCCAAATCGGTAATGCATCTAAGCAATGTAGATTTACCAGACCCAGAAGGACCGATAATAGATAGCACTTCTCCCTTTTCAACATTGAAAGAGATATCCTTTAAAACTACATTATCACCAAAACTTTTCTTTAGATTTTTAACTTCCAATAAACTCATGATATCTCTCCCTATGTATCGTAATAATCCAATCTCTTTTCAAAGCGTTCCATTATAAATGCCACTAATGCATTGAATACATAATAGAAACCACCTGCAATCAGCAATGCTGAAATGGATGCTTCAGCTGCTGCAATCTGTTTTGCAACTGTGAACATTTCTGGAATTGCAAGCACAAATGAAAGAGAAGTGTCTTTTACCAAAGTAATGACCTCATTTGTAATTGAAGGAAGCACAATCTTGATTACTTGTGGCAAGATAATGATAAAGAATGTCTCTAATCTATTATAACCTAATACTTGTGCAGCTTCATACTGACCATTTGGAATGGATTCGATTCCTCCACGGAAGATTTCTGCAAAGTATGCCGCATAGTTGATGGTGAATGCGATGATAACTGCAATCATCCTAAAATCCCTTGATAAGGTCATGCCGAATATATAGTATGGTCCAAAGAACACCACAATCAATTGCAGCATCAATGGAGTACCTCTCATAATTGAAATATAAGCTTTCATAAACCATTGCAATGGCTTAAAACTGCTCATTCTTCCAGCAGCCACTACAAGACCTAATGGAATGGAAAAGAGCAAAGTAAGCAAGAATATTTCAATGGAAGTACACATACCCCACATCAATTCTTCAATAATTTTACTTAATAACATTTAGAATTCTCCAAAATAAATATAAATCACTAATAAACTTAAATAAATTATTTAAATGAATTTAAACAGAAATAGGCGTTTTAAATAATTTATTTAAAATTATTAAATTTGATGGATTTTATAAAGAATAAAAAAAGTTTATACATAAAGAATTATGCATAAACTAAGAATATATCACTTATTGAATAAGAGAACCTGGAACACCAAATTCATCGTATTTTTGTGCGATTTTTGCAACGGTTCCGTCTTCAAACATTTCGTCTAAAGTAGCTTGGATTTGGTCTCTTAATTCTTCATTACCTTTTTTGAAACCTACACCATATTGTTCAGAAGAGATTTCTTCATCTAATATTTTGTATTGGTCACTGCCTTTTTGGCTGATTTGGTATTGAGCTACACCAATATCGATTGCAACTGCGTCACAAGCACCGGATTCTAAGTCCATGAATGCAGTGTTATAGTCAGCAATTTGAGTTAAGGAATCAAAGGTGTCTGCTAAAGGTTTTTGATCTCCTTCAAGAGCTGCTAATGCAGAGGAATCTTTTTGGGTTTCTACGATTTTACCTTCTAAGTCATCTAAATCGTCGATACCAGAATCAGTTTTTACAACAATAACTTGTTTGTTGTCAATGTATGGTTCAGACCATGTGTAGTCGTTTTCTCTACCGTTGATGGTAAATCCGTTCCAAATACAGTCGATAGAACCAGAGTCTAATTCACTGTCTTTAGCATCCCAGTCTATTGGTTGTTTTACTAAAGTCCAGTTATTTCTGTCACAAACTTCTTGA
>NZ_JBGUKT010000029.1:0-32492 GCF_045114555.1 Methanobrevibacter sp.
ATCAGAGCGGGCCCGACGGGAATTGAACCCGCGGCCGCTTGGTTAAAAGCCAAGCGCTCTGCCAGACTGAGCTACGGGCCCTGATTAAACAAATGAAATACAATGTGGCTATCTTACTTAACTTATAGTTAAGCGCCCTGGCCGGGATTTGAACCCGAGTCGCGGGCTCGACAGGCCCACATGATAGCCCCTACACCACCAGGGCAAACTATGTGAGTATAAATTATACTCATTAAAATAATATATTTATTATTATATATAAATGTTTCTACCTATCGTACTTTGAAATAAATTGAAATTTAAAAAATCAAATTTCAAAATAAAAATCAATACGATAAAATAGATATAATAATAAAATCCCGACTGCCGGACTTGAACCAGCAACATTTGGATCTACAGTCCAACGCTCTGCCAAATTGAGCTAAGTCGGGTAGATACAAAGTGGGACCACCCGGATTTGAACCGGAGTCTCAGGCTCCCAAAGCCCAAAGGATCGACCAAGCTACCCTATGGTCCCAACAATATTTATACAACATACTTATTTTATATTACCATAATATATAAATGTTTTGGTAAATCATATAACTGATTAGTAAAATTATATAACCGATTAAATAAATCATATAACTGACTCAAATTACAGAATCAGATTATATAAAGCCCCGGACGGGAATTGAACCCGCGACCACGAGATTACAAGTCTCGCGCTCTACCAGACTGAGCCACCGAGGCAATGAAAAATTAAAAAGAGAACCAATATCCAAATGGAATGTTCGGCATAGGAATATTCCATTAAAATATTCAACAATAGTAATTAGTAAAATATCATTTAAATAGTTTACTATTGAATCTATTTTCTTTAAATTAAAATAAATTAGAAATAGAGAAAATAAAAAGAAAAATAGAAAAAGTGAAAAAATCAAGAAAAAATATTGCAATGAATGCAATAAAAAACGAAGAAAAGAAAAGAAATTAAGAGAAATAAATTTCCTTTAATTTTTTTGAAGCCTCTTTTGGATCTTCTGCACTCATTATAGCGCTGACAACTGAAAATCCTGCAATGCCACTATCCTTCAATGAACTGGCATTTTCTACAGTGATTCCACCAATTGCCACTACAGGAATATCAATTGAATCTACAATTTCCTTTAATTCCTCTTTTGATACTGAATCTGCATCATCCTTAGTTGCTGTAGGAAAAACAGCACCAGAACCTATATAATCTGCACTATCATTCTCAGCTTTTTTAGCCTCTTCAACAGTTGAAGCAGAGACACCTAATATCTTGTCCTCGCCAATTATCTCACGAGCGATATCTGCAGGCATATCATCTTGGCCAATATGAACACCTTCACTATCAATTGCAAGCGCAATATCAATTCTATCATTAATCAACAAGGGAACACCATATCTGTGGGTAATTTCCTTAACTCTTAAAGCCAAGTCATAGAATTCCTTAGTTGAGGCAGTCTTTTCACGAAGCTGGACAACAGTGGTTCCGCCTTTAATGGCTTCTTCAATAATGTTTAAAAATTCCTCATCAGTTTTATTCCTTCGGTCTGTAACCAAATAAACTGAATAGTCAATATCCTCTTTTTTCATTTAACCAACTTTCCTATTTATTAGATGTGAACAGAGGTTATTTAGATGTTGATTTCAAATAAATTGGCTCTTTCCACTAATTCTTCAGCAGTCAATTTATATAGATTGTCAATTAATAATGTTCTGAAGCTGCCGGTACCCAAATCATTCTTCCTTACATAATCTGCAGCATTTTCACCTGCAACTGCCATCAATGCACATGCAGTAATTCCTCCAATCAATGGTTCATTAGCACCTACATATGATCCCATGATTGTAGTTAACATACAGCCGCTACCAGTAATGAGAGGCATCATCTCATCACCATTTTCAAGACCGAAGGTCACATCACCATCTGAAATAATATCAATAGGTCCGCTTGCAATAACAACAGTATTTAATTCCTTAGCCAATTCTTTTACAAGCAATCCATTAACAGCCAAATTATCCTTAGAAATAACATCACTTGCTGCTACATCCACTCCTTTAGCTACAGAATCATTGCTTTCATCAAGATTAATCAATTTAGTAATGGCTTTGATTTCAGACATGTTTCCTCTAATTAATGCAAGAGGATAATTTTCAACAATTTCCTTTGTCATGTCATTTCTTAAAGCACTTACACCTGCACCTACTGGATCAAATATGATAGGTTTATCGATTTCCTTAGCTTGGTTTGCACTGTTTCTCATCAATTCATTCTGAGCTTTGCTTAATGTTCCAATATTTATTACAAAAGCGCTTGCAATATTTACTATTTCTCCACCTTCTTCAGCACCATTGGACATGATTGGTGATGCTCCAATAGCTAATGCTGCATTCGCACAATCAGTAACTGTAACAAAATTGGTAATGCAAAAGGTCAAAGGAGAAATCTCCTTAACATTTTTTAAAGCGTCTTGAAATCCATTTAATGCGTTTTTTACATTTTCACTGTCAGAAATTATAATTTCATCTGTCATTTTATAACCTTTAGAATCTTAAATTTTTTTCAACATTCTTATCTTTTATCTTTATTTTTATATAAAGTTTTGTATAATTTATCATGATTATTCATTATAAATTATTATGAAATTTTTAAAAAGTATTTAAAATAACTCGAAAATATGGTAAAAATCATTAAAAATTTTTATGAAAAACAATGCATTGAATAAAAAAATAAGAATACTTTTAAAAAAAGAAATAAAAAAGAAATGAAAAAATAGAGAAGGAAAAATAATTTTAAAAATTATTTATTTTCAAATAATTCCTTAGACTCTTCAAGAGCTACAACTGCAGGCAATGGATTACCAGCTAACATATCAATGGAAGCTCCACCACCACTACTGATATGGTCCATCTTATCGCCATAACCTAAATTAACGGTAGCTGCTGCAATATGTCCCCCACCAATAACTGAAAATCCTTTTGAAGAAGCAATTGCATTGATGATGTCTTCAGTACCGATTGCAAATTTAGGGTCTTCAAACACACCAGCAGGACCATTTGCAAAAATGGTTTTTGCCTCTCTTAAAATCTTGGAATATTTTATCAGTGAATCTCTACCAATGTCAAAAATGGAAGCATCAGGAATGTTTTCAATAGTTACATCTGCCCTATCACCTTGAACACTTACTGCAACATCAGTAGGATAAACAATCTTATCACCAAACCTTTCAATAAGGTCTCTGCATTTATCCACCATATCCAAATATCCTCTTGATTCAATGAAGTTCTTGTTGGTGGATTTGATATCATAACCTGCTGCCCAAATGAATATATTAGCAACAAGACCTGAAACAAGGACATAATCCGCTGTGCCGTTTTCTAAAACGTTTTCAGTAACTGTAATTGAATCGTCTGCCTTCATTCCACCTAAAGCGAAAACACAAGGATGCTGAACATTCTCTAAAGCATTACCAATAACTGTCAATTCCTTTTCCATTACTCTACCTGCTGCTGATGGAACAGTTCTTGTAAATCCAACCAAGGATGTTTGAGACCTGTGTGCTGCAGCAAATGCATCATTTACAAAATAATCAACTAAAGGAGCCAATGTTTTTACAAGCACAGAAGTGGCTTCCTCTTCAGCAGAACGTTTCAATTGCTCTTCTGAAAAGAACCTGACATTTTCCAAAAGTAAAATTTGCCCTGGCTCTAAAGCTATAATTGATTCCCTTGCCTTAGATGAGAAAATGGAATCAACATATTTCACTTCCAAACCGACCGCTCTAGATAAAACGACAGCATGTTGCTCTAATGTGGTAAAATCATCTTTACCTGGACGACTTTGGTGAGCGAGAATAACAGTTTTTGCACCTTTCATAGATAATTCCTTAATGGTTTCAGCATGCAATTTCATACGGGTATCATCTAAAATGATTCCAGAATTAGGATCTACAGGAGAGTTGATGTCAATCCTAACTAAAACTGTTTTGCCATTTACATCAAAATCATCAATAGTATTAAAGTTAGCCATAATTTCACTCAATAATAATCATTAAAAATAAATTAATTAAAAACAATTAAATAACATTATTAAATTTTACTTACCAAATCCAATAATGCATCTTTAGGACTTTCAGCCTTAATGATTCCAGAAGCTAAAAGAACACCTTCAGCACCTAATTCAATAGCTGCAGCCATATCTTCACCAGTGGAAATACCAGCACCACATAAGACTTGAACATCTTTATTGATAGCTTTCACTTTAGATACGCTGCCTTCCACAACTTCAGGATCTGCTTTTGAAACAGGAATTCCAGTACCGATAAGTTCAGGAGGTTCCACTGCAACATAAGTTGGAGCAAGGGTTGCAGCTGCCACACTTGTTTCAATATTATTGGTACATACACAGGAAATGAGTTCTGCTTCTTTTGTCTTTTTAACAACTTCTGCAATATCTGCAAGAGTCATTCTGCATTCAGAGTGGTTCAATAAAGTCCCATCTATACCGCTTGCTACAAAATTTTCAAATAAGTTGCTTCCAGTATGACCTCCAGGAGATACTGCATCAATATGTTGAGATAAAACAGGAATACTGGTTTCCTCTTTAATTCTATAAATATCAATAGCTTGTGGTACAGCAACCATGGTCACTCCAGATTCTTCACCAGCACTTTCTAAAGCATTCGCCAAGTCCAATGCCTTTTGACCACTTGATTCCAAATAAGTTTTAAAATTTAATATAACAACAGGTGTTTTAAGACTCAAATCAAATCCTCCTTAAAAACTATAATTAAATAATATCTAGCATTTATGCATCAAACATTTATGCATCTAAGATTTATGCATTTTAGTATGATAAATAATAAATAGAATAATTAAAAAAATTATTACTATATTAATAAAATATATATTCTTAATTATATTTAAATTATTTTAATCAACAAAAAAATCAAAAAGGATTAATATGGCATTCACTAAGGAAGAACAAGAAAAATTGGAATACAGCGGTTATAGATTTGTAGGAGAGCACGGACATGCTGCTGCAAAAATCTGTCATTGGACTAGAAAAAGCATGGTAAATGAAGGAGTATGCTATAAAGAACAATTCTATGGAGTTCAATCCCACAGATGTCTTCAAATGTCTCCAGCTGTACCATTCTGTAACCAGAAATGCTCTTTTTGCTGGAGAGACTTGAGCCAGACAAGAATTGAATGGGAAGGGGAATACGACGACCCGAAAACAATCATTGAAGGTGCCATAAAAGCACAAAACAACCTCCTCTGTGGTTTTGGAGGAAATAAAAAGGCAGATAAGAAAAAGCTAGAAGAAAGCAAGAAACCAACAAATGCAGCTATTTCACTTGCTGGAGAGCCAACATTATATCCTGAAATTGATGAGCTTTTAGCTGAATTCCATAGACAGGATTTCACAACATTTTTAGTGAGCAATGGAATGTATTGGGAAAAACTTGGAAGCCTTGAAAACGAACCAACTCAACTGTATGTTTCCTTAGATGCACCTAACGAGAAAGTGTATAAAGAACTTTGTAACCCTCAAATAAATGATGCTTGGAGCAATTTAAACAAAACACTTGAATTAATGAACAGTTTTGATAGCCGTACAGCTATTAGAATCACTTCCGTTAAGGGCAAAAACATGATTAACACTGATGAATATGCAAAATTAATCAATAAGGCTAATCCAAAATATGTTGAAGTGAAAGCATACATGTTTGTAGGATCTTCAAGAAAACGTTTAAGTCTTGACAATATGCCATCAAATCAGGAAGTTCGTGACTTTGCTCAAGAAATAGCTGATAAAACTGGCAGAGAATTAACTAAAGAGTCTGAAGTCAGCAGAGTTGTTTTATTGGAATAAAAAACATCCTATTTTTTAAAAAAAGTTAAATTAAAAAATTAGAACTATAAAAATTGAAAAAAACTTAAAGCCATTAAAACAACTTAAAGATATTGAAAAAAGTATTTTGAAATATTAAAAAAAGAAAAATAAGAAGAGTAGCTATTTAGCTTCTGCTTCTTTTGCTTTAATCTCTTCACACATTGCAACTGCTTTTTTAGCAGCTTCTTCTAATGAGATTTCATAAGGAATGCCTGCTTCTTCGAGTAATCTTTGACCTTCCTCTTCATTTGTACCAGTAAGTCTTGTTACAATGTTTACATCCCATTTATTGTCTTCTAAAGCTGCAATTACACCTCTTGCAACATCATCCGCTCTGGTAATACCCCCTAAAACATTAAGGAATACCACTTTTACAGGAGGGTAATTTAAAACTAAATTCAAAGCTTTTTTAATGGATTCATCAGATGCTCCACCACCGATATCCAAGAAGGTAGCTGGTTTTCCACCGAATAATGTTACCATATCCATACCGGTCAAGGTCAATCCTGCACCGTTTCCAATAACTGCAATGTCACCATCAAGCTTTACAAAAGCAAAGTCCTTTTTCTTGAATCTGTTTTGTTTTACTTGATCTTGATGACGGAATAAAGCATCATTTTCAATTTCCAATTTTGCATCAGCAGCAATCAATCCATCATCAGTTAAGATGAGAGGGTTGATTTCAGCAACTTCAGCATCATATTTATCATAAACATTATAGAGTTTCCAAATAATGTCACCGATTTTAGACACTAACTCAGAGCCTACACCCATTTTACGAGCTATTTCACGAGCTTCATAAGGCAAGAACTCTTTCAATGGATTTACATTATATCGGATAATCTTTTCAGGTGATGTCTTTGCCAATTCTTCAATTTCCACTCCACCTTCAGCACTTGCCATGATAATTGGAGTTCTGTTAGCTCTGTCATTTGAAACACTTAAGAAGAATTCCCTTTGAATATTCGCTTTTTCTTCAATGAGCAAGTGTTTTACTTTTTCACCTTTAATCTCTAACTTTAATAAGTCATTTGCGATTTGGAATGCTTCACCAGGGTTGTCTGCAAACTTAATACCTCCTGCTTTACCTCTTCCACCAACTAAAACTTGAGATTTGAGTACAACAGGCCTACTAAATTCAGTAGCTACTTCCATTGCTTCTTCAGGAGAGTATACAACATGCCCTTCTAAAATTTTAATTCCTTCACTTTCAAAAACCTTTTTTGCACTATGTTCAAAAAACTTCATTTTTCTCACTCTTATTTAATAAGCATGAAAATTAGTATGAATTTTAAAAATACTTATGAATATTAAAATAAATTAAAAAGATAAATGTCCTATGAAAAATTTTTGTAAATATATTATAAATATATTGCAATAGAACTGATGTATTATCTTAAACATAATATAATATGTTATTTCTTATTATTAAAATTATTTATAAAAAATAGTGAAAATTGAATTAAAAAATTAAAAAATTAATAGAAATAATAAAAATAAGAAATAATAAAAATAATTCAAAAATTATTTGAAATATTAAAAAAATAAAAAATGATAAAAATATTTAAAGCAAAGCGTATCCTGCTTCAAATGCTTGAATATTCTTATCTTCAGTGCCTTTTGGTACACTGTCTAAAATAGCTTGTTTTGCTGCATCAACTGAAACAACTTCAGTGACCTTAACAATTGCACCAATCATTACAATGTTTGCAACTATTCTAAGTCCTACATCTTCAGTTGCAGTCTTAGTTGCAGGTGCTCTGTAAAGCTTGATCTTATGCTCTTTTACAAAATCAACTATCTCTTCTTCAACAATCATGTCTGGATCGATAATCAAGACTCCTTCATCCTTCAAATCCCCCATATACTTGATTAAAGCTTCATGAGACATAGCAACCAAAATGTCTGGACTGGTTACTTTAGGATAGTCGATTTCATCATCATCAATAACAACTTCAGTTCTGGAAGCCCCTCCACGAGCTTCAGGACCGTAGGATTGGGTTTGAACAGCATTTTTATTATCAAAGAGTGAAGCAGCCTTACCAATGATAACTCCTGCCATGATTACTCCTTGACCACCAAAACCAGCTATACGAACTTCAGTTCTCATCTTAATCCAACTCCTCAAATGCAGATTTAATAGCTAATGGCTTGTCTGAATTCTCTTCAGCCAATGCCTTGATGTTATCAGTTAATTCAGCATGTGGATTATTAGCAAATTCACCAACAATGATTTTTCCTTCCAATTCAGCCTCATCCATCTTTTCTGCTCTTCTTTTATTGATACTGTTTTCCTTGATCCATTGGAACATTTGCAATGGAGTTTTCATCTTGTTTTTACGTCCGAAGTAAGTTGGACATTGGGAAACAACTTCAATAAATGAGAAACCTTCATTTTCCAAACCTTTTTGAATAGCTTTGGATAATTGGAGAGGATGGGTAGTGGTCCATCTAGCAACATAAGATGCACCAGCTGCACTTACAAGTTCAGCTAAATTAAAAGGCATATCCCTTGAGCCGTAAGGTGCAGTTGTACCAAAGCTTCCTTTAGGGGAAGTTGGACTGATTTGACCACCAGTCATACCATAAATATTATTGTTGATACAGATTACAGTAAGATTAATGTTTCTTCTTGCAGCATGAATCAAATGATTTCCACCAATGGATGCTGCATCCCCATCACCAGTGAATACAACAACGTCCAAGTCAGGGTTTCCCACCTTAAGACCAGTTGCAAAGCTTAAAGCTCTTCCGTGAGTTGTGTGGAGTGAATCACATTTTGCATAACCAGGGATTCTTGAAGAGCAACCGATACCTGAAACCATAGCAACATTTTCAAAATCAATATCGGTTCCTTCTAAACCTCTAAAGAAGGTGCTCATAACAGTACCGTTTCCACAGCCTGGACAAAATATGTGTGGCAATCTTTCTTCTCTAAGATATTTTTTATATGGGCTTTCCTTTTCTACCATTTTACCACCTATCCATTAATCTCCTTAATCTTATCGTAAATTTCATCAGGCTTATGAAGGATTCCTCCAATCTTGCCAATCAAGTGAACATTAGCTTCACCATGTGCCGCCCTTTCAACTTCATGGACAATTTGTCCTAAATTCATTTCAGGAACAATTATGTCATTTGCAGTTTTAGCGATTTCAGCAATTTCATCTTCTGGGAAAGGCCATGGAGTGTCAATTTTAAGAGATCCTACTTTTATGCCTTCTTCTCTTGCCTTCTTCATAGCAGCTCCAACAGAACGGTATGGAGAACCACATGATACAATAACGATGTCTGCATCATCACAATTTTCCTTTTTAACGGAACAGATATCTTTTCTGTGCATTAAAACTTTATTGCATAATCTTTCAACTAATTGAGTATGAGTGTCTGGATCGTTAGTGTCGGGATAACCCCTCTCATCGTGAGTGAGTCCAGTGACGTGAATATTGAATCCATCACCAAAAGCAGGCATAGGAGTAGTTCCATCACAAGGAGCATCAAATGGCAAGTATTGACCATCTGCCTTTTCAGGTCTTTTACGAGCAACAATTTCAATATCATCAGGAATTATCAATTTTTCTCTCATATGCCCTACAACTTCATCAGCAAGAACAGTTACAGGAACTCTGTATTCCTCAGCTAAATTAAAAGCTTTGATGGTGAAATCAAAGAATTCCTGAACGGATGAAGGTGCTAAAGCAATAGGTTCATAATCCCCGTGAGAACCCCAACGAACTTGCATCATATCCGCTTGAGCAGACATGGTAGGTTGACCTGTGGATGGAGAACCTCTTTGAACGTTGATAATTACAATAGGAGTTTCTGTAATGAATCCATAACCTATATTTTCCTGCATTAATGAAATACCCGGGCCGGAAGTGGCAGTCATTGCTTTCATACCACTCCAGGAAGCTCCAATGATAGCTCCTGCAGATGCAATTTCATCCTCCATTTGAACAAAAGAACCCCCATATTTTGGAAGCAAAATAGACATTTGTTCTGCAATTTCAGTAGATGGAGTAATTGGGTAACCTGCAAAGAATCTGCAGTTTGCAGCTATTGCACCTAATGCGCAAGCCTCATTTCCTTGAACAAATCGCTCTTCCACCATTTATTCCACCTCTTTTTCAACATAAATAGCTTGATCAGGACAGGATACTTCACATAAACCACATTTAGTGCAACCTTCCTCATGTTCTGGGAAAGGAAGGTAAACATTTTTTGTGTTTACTTTGTCAGATTTTGAATAGACATTTTTAGGACAAGTAGCTATACAAATATCGCATCCTTTACAAAGCTTAGAATCTATAATAATCATTAAATCATCTCACATTCTTTGTATAGTTTGAAATAAATTAATTCAAATATTAAAATAAATACCTTATCGCTATTGTTTACCTTAAGATATTAATCATAATATTAATATATATGGCAGTGTTTATTTAAATAATTTAGTATATTTAAACTAAATAATTAAAAAAATAGGAATTATCTAAAATAATTAAAATCATTAGAATAATTAAAAAAAATAAAAAAGTAGCTAAAAAAAGTTAAGTAGGAATATAAAATAATAAAAATCAATTATTGGATTATGAAAATAAAAATAGAAAAAATAAGAGATTGGAAAAAATAAGAGTTATAAAAAATAAGGACTAACCAAATTATTCAATTATCTCCTCAACAAACATTAAAGGATAATTAAGTTCTTCTATGAATTTGATTCGGATAACAGCCAAAACATCATCGACTTTTGAATATATTTTAACATCCAGCATATCCCCACTTAAAGATGTGTATTCAAATTCAGTCATTGCCTTATCCAATCTATCCAAATCAATTGAAACCTCTACCTTATCAATGCAAGGCTGCAAAGTGAAAGACTCTTCCATAGCTTTTTCCAAACTAGCAATATTGGTTTTATTAAAGGGAGTTCCTACGAATTGATGGAACAAAGCCCCCATACTAATGGCCCCTTCAAATATTGCCCTTTCCCTATTTGAAATATTAGAAAAATATTTTTCTTTAGTGTCCATAAAATACCTCAAAATAAATTAATTTCAAGTGAATATTAGAATAATTTTATTTTCATATGACTCTTAAAAAATTAATTTAAAAAATTAACTTAAAAAATTAAAAGAATTTAATTAATTCCCATTAAGCTATTTAACCATCCTAACTGATCAGCCCAAATTTGTGAAGATACTGGGAAAATGCAGAAATAAACCAGAACAATTGTAATAGCTATGACAACCGCTAAAATAATTTTTCGCTCATCAGCAGGAGTGAAATAGGATATTATAAGTCCAAATATTAAGAATCCTGCAGTAATGAACCATGCCCCATTAGCTTGAGGATTTTCTTCCAATGCTGTTTCATTGATGAAACTTGTAGAATTCAACTGAGCAGTTACAAGAAGTCTTTCAGCAGATGAGCCAATAGGATGGCAAGTTACTAACATCAATTCCTGATTATGGATATCTCCAGTTTCATGACTTTCATTTAAATCCAAATAATTAGCGGGGGATATTATCTTAGAATCTTTAACAGTGTAATTGATTTCACCGATTCCAGGCCATTCTAAAGTGACTACATCCCCTTTCTTAAGAGCATCTAAACGTAAAAATGGAGAGCCTTGCAATGTCCTATGACCAAATAAAACAGTATCTCCTTTAGTTGGAATGTTCGAAGTGGTGTCATACATTACCCCTTGAGATATGGAAACATTATTAATCTTTTCAAAGACTCCCAATGAAGGAATAATGATTACAGATGCATTCACATCATTAGATTCAGCTACATTCTTATATGAAAAGTAATTTACTTCTGTTAAGGCATATAACCCTATAATTAAGAAAGCAATGACTACAATGATTGTTGTAGGCTTTAAAAAACTCTTTATATCCATAAA
Organism: Methanobrevibacter sp.; assembly: GCF_045114555.1. Classification (GTDB taxonomy): domain Archaea; phylum Methanobacteriota; class Methanobacteria; order Methanobacteriales; family Methanobacteriaceae; genus Methanobrevibacter. The sequence continues at coordinate 11,817 of NZ_JBGUKT010000029.1, forward strand.
AATCAACAACGAATTAAACTATTCTAAATTCAAAAATATTTGCAATAAATTTGCAAATAAAAACACTTAACATTAAATTTCATTAAATTTCTTAATATTACTTTGATATTTAATCTTAAATTTTAATCTTGATATTTTTTTATCTATTTTTCATATTTAATAAATTTATAATATTTTTGTTTGAAAAATGGATTGAAAAGATAAAAATAAAAAATTAAAAGAAAAAATGATAAAAATCAATGAAAATTATAATAAATCCAAAGAATTGTCCTGATATAAGTTTTCATAATATGTTTCATTCAATTCATTAACGACCCAGTCAGGAGCAAAATCTGTAGGAATTGTTAAAATTAAATTATCCATATTGTTGATGATGAAATTAACATCAGAATGAGGGACCTCTAGAAGAATAATATACTCTGAATCGAGATCACCCAAATTAGACATTCTTTCGAAATTAGACAATCTAACACCATAATTCATCAAATAAGAATCTAAAGCATCATCAACATTGTTTGAATTCAATACTGCAGATTTAAGAAGTTCTTCAACATCACTTGAATAGGAAACAGTGTTTTCAAATGGTTTTGTTTCATTTCCTTTAATGATTGTTCTTGATTTGGAAACAGTGCTATCAACTAAACCACTATCCTTAGAACGCAGGATAGCCAAAACTGTTGCTCCACTTACAATTGGGTCTTCTTCATTCTCTTCCAAAGTGCCATTAGCAATGGTTTCATTTGATTGCACTGAACTTACATTGCTATCCATACTATCATAATCATCCATATGCTCTGAAGAATTATCTCTTAAGCAGTAGACATCAACAACAGAACCTACAGAAATTAATCCTGCAGTAGCCTGAAGCCTTGTAAGAGAAATTGGAACAATGACTGTGTTGACTTTATTGAATTGAACATTTGATAGGATTTTAGCATCATTATCCTTAACAAAATCATTTGCATCTTTAACAGACATGATAATATTCTTATTTTCTCCATAAGACATCATCACTCTACCAAAATCATCCTTAGAAGATACAATCTTAGAACTATGATAAATTCTCCAATCCTTAGTGGCAAACCTTAAAACATCAATCGACTTGATTTCTTCAATATCATAAGATTGATCAATTCTATTCTTTAAAGTATAAGCATTTGAATTTAACTCTAAAGGCCCCTTATACAAGGCATTCAGCTCATTTAGCTTTGAATTTTTTTCCAAATTCAATTCGCTCTGAAATGGTTGATAAACAAAAAAGTAAAATACAGAGGATATTAACACTAAAAATATCAATAGAATAACCGCTTTAGCAAAAAATGATTTTGAAGCATCATTTTTATTCAATAGATTTTTTTTGAAATTTAAAAGATTCTCTTTAAGATTTTTCTTATCATCTTCCTTTAAATGATTATCCACAAAAAACTCATTTTGAGAATTTTTCATCCCATTAAACTTTTCATTAGAAGTATTTTTAAAATCACTTAGACCATTAGAATCTGGAGAATATATGTATTTGGAGTATTTTTCATCAAATTCATCCAAATCATTTTTGGCATCAGAATTATCCCTTGAATTGCCCCTTGAATTATTCCTTGAGTTAAGCCTTAAATTATCCTTTGAATTATTCCTTGAGTTATACCTTAAATTATCCTTAAGACTAAACTCATCATTATAAAATCCAGAACTAGAATGTGAATTATTCTTTAAGGGGGAATTTTCAGGAATTATAGAATCAAAACTTAAAAAATCCGAAGACTCTGACTTTTCATCATTCGTTTTATCATTAGATTTCTTTTTTACCCCCTTATTTTTTAATTTAATCTTAAACTTATCATTCTTAAATAAATTAAATCGATTTTTCCGATTAGTCATAGTTATCAAACCTAAAACGGAATGAGATAAAAATAGCAGAAAAAACAGGTTTTCAAAGAATTAATAGGATTAAATAAATTAAATGAATAAATTAAATTTCCCAATTGATGGAATAATAAAAATAGTTTGATAAAAAATTTAAAAAAAAGAAATTGGAATCAAAAAACTCGAAAATAAAATATAAAAAATAAAAAGTGAAGAAAGTTTTAAGAAATAATTAAGAAAATTACTTAATAAAACTATTCGTTTTCCACTTCACCAGTACTGATATTCAATAGTTTTTCCTCTTCCTCTTCTTCTTTATCTGACTTCTTAGCTTCACCAATAATTTCCCCTGAAGAAACCTTATTGATATTCTCTCTCATTGATTTGAAAGCATCTTTTGCAGAACTTAAGGAACCACTGACTTTATCAGCGGTTATTTCTCTAACTTGACCAATATTTCTATTAACATTTTCTGCAGTTAAAGCTTCTTCAGTATCAATGAAGAATTCTAAGAAGGTCATGAACATATAGACTAATGATAATACAAACAATGCTAAAGCTGGAAGATTTACAGCACCTATTGATACATTAATAGGTAAAATCAATAATAATATCATTACTGCTCCAAATCCAATAACATAATAATTGTCAACTTTAGGGTATCTGATTGTACTGATCATCAAATAAGCTGCAAACAACATTAATATTGCAGCAACTGCAACATTAAATAAACCGCTTAGGTAATAAGTTGCTATGATAATAGCTGTACCAGGTATTGGGAATCCAACAAATCCGTGGTAATTAATTTTATCTGAAATTACATTGTAACGAGTAAGTCTTAACATACCACAAACAAGTGTTAAAACAGCAATGATCGCCATTAAGTATCCTGCCCAGTCAGAGATTCCTAATCCTATATAATATAAGATGACTGAAGGCGCAACACCAAAAGATACAATATCTGCTAAGGAATCAATATTCTTACCAAAACCAAATTTATCATCACGATTAAGTTTTCTTGAAACCCATCCATCTACAGAGTCAAAAACAACTGCAACAAGTATGCACACTGATGCATATGTTAAATGATTGCCAATAACCATTAAAATAGCTAAAAATCCAAATACCAAATTCAATATTGAAATGACATCAGGAATAGCTAAAAAATATCCCATTCCTACACTTTTTAATCTCATAATTTGACTCCAAATAATATTTTAAATAAACTCCCTTATTAATTTTTTCAAAAAACGATTAATTGTTTTCTAAATCAATATAAAATAACAATACATTAGTTAAAAGTAATTTAATTAAAAAATTTAACTATATTTGAAAAATAAACTCAAATTAGCATTTTTAATTAAAATAATATATATTTTAAATAAAGTAAATATTCTAAATAAATTAAATTTTTTTACATGAATTCAATTCTACATTTTCACTATAACTTTACTTAAAAAATAAACAATTTTTACAAACTAGCATAATTCATTAAGCAATATTACATGAATATTGTTTTAATTCATTACTTAAATATTTACTCAATAGTATTTAATATATTCTATTATCTTATATTTAATTTTTTTTAAAAAAATAAACTGATTTATATAGGCCTATATAAAAACAAAATTTTATATTATAATAATGAAATATATTAAAATAGTATAGCATTAAAATTCTTGGTTTTAATTGAAAATAGTAATACGAACAATAATTTAAAATGAATATGCAAACAATAAACAGATAATTGATTCGAAAAAATCAAAGGATTTAAGAAAAAGGATTTAAGAAAAAGGATTCGACAATTAATTTAAACTCTATTAAGTGATTATATGATTGAAGACAGGATACAAATTCTCAGAAGAGCTGCAAAAGTTTCATCTAGAGAGAATAATGAACACGTATGGTGTGTCATCGCAGGTAATGAAAAGCTAGTTGATGATATAGCATACAATGCAATTACCGCTAAGGATAGAGTTCAAATTCTATTTAGAGAATCCATTAAGATTTTAGATAAATACACTTCAAAAAGATTTGATTGCTTAATGCTAAAAGGAGAGACACTGAAAATCAGCGAACTTAGAAACAGGTGCAATGAGAAAGGAGGGGCATCTGTAGAGATAACTAATGTGCATATTAATGAAGTGCCTAATCTATTGGTGATTGTTGGTCCCGAAGAATCAATGAAATCATTCAATGGAGAAACAAATAGGCAAAATACAAAAATAAACATTTTAGCTGAAGATCATACAAGCAGTTTTATTAAGGCTGAGCTTAATACAAGATTTAAATTGCCATCCTTTTTAAGAAGTACAGTGACCCCAATACTTGATATGAGCGATGTTGTTTTATCCGCAATCCTAGTTTCTGTAGTAGATGAAAATGATATTGAGCATGTTAAAGAAATTAGCCAAAACAATAGCTTATTTGGAATTGACTTAAAGAAAACAATCCAAGATAAAGAAAAGCAAAGAATCATTGAGAATGTGGAAGAAGATAAAATAGAAAATCAGGAAGAAGAGAAACAAGAAGAAAACACCAATCTAGACAACACCTTAGAATCACAAGAAGAAAATCAACTACAATAATTAATTAAACTTTTTACACACCCAACAAAAAAATCATATTTTTGACTATTTTTACATAATTCTTAAAATCTTTTCATAATTTTATACAAAAACTTATTATTAATAAAAATTATAAATAATTATTGTTAAAACATTAATTAATTTTATGAATATTTTAGTTGAATATTTCAATTCAAAAACATGAATTAATTAATAATTAAAAAAATAAAATCGATTAAATAATCTATTAAATGATTTAATTTAATTTTATCAATGGAGGAATAACTTTGAGTATTTTCGGAAATGAAGACGCTATTGAAATTGAACCAACAAGAGTTGTGAAAAATAGTTTAGGTATTGACTTAGGTACCTTAAACACAGTAATTGCAAAACCATCAGGAGACAAATTTGACTTATACCAAATTCCTTCTGTAGTTGCTGTAAAAAAAGATGACCCTTCCGCAGTACTTGCTGTTGGAGAAGAAGCTAAAAAAATGTTAGGCAGAACTCCAGAGGACATTGTTGCAGTAAGACCACTTAAAAAAGGAGTAATCGAAAACGTTGCACAAGCACAAGCATTACTCATTAGAGCTATGGAAATTGGTATTAACGAAGGAGAAACCGTGGGAAGAATTGTTATTGGAATTCCTGGAGACGCTTCTGAAGTAGAAAAAAATGCTGCTGAAGAAATAGGTAGAAAAGCTGGTGCTGAATACGTTTTAGTAGTCAGTGAAGGTTTAGCTGCAGCTATTGGTGCAGGATTGCCTATCGCAGAACCAAATGGAACCATGGTAATTGACATTGGTGCAGGATCTACTGATTTGGTGGTTATTTCCCTTGGTGGAATCAACGATATCGAAACCGTAAGAGTAGGTGGAGACGACATTGATAATAGAATCGTGGAATTGGTTGCAGAAAAATACAATGTTGCAATTAGCATTCACGATGCGGAAGCTGCAAAAATGGAAATTGGAATGATTCATTGCAGCGAAGAATTTGAAAACTTAAGTTATGAAGTTATTGGTAAATCCTTAGAAACTAACAGACCTAAAAAAGTTGTTATTGACTCAATGTTAGTTGCAGATGCAGTAGAACCAATCATCCAAGCAGTTGTTGGCGGATTAAACATTATCCTAGAAAGATTACCTGCAGAATTGATGATGGGAGTTTACAAAAATACTGTAGCAGTAGGAGGAAGTTCCAGATTAAGAGGTCTTAAAGAAAGAATTTATGATGAATCCGACATCCCAATTCAAATTTCTGATGACCCTATGACCGTAGTTGCAAAAGGAACTGCAATCGTAGCTGCTGAACCATTAGCTTTAGAACCGGAAGTACGTTTAAAAGCTATGAAATAAATTTAAACAATTTCAAGCGTTATTAATACGTATAATACTATGGATTGTCTTTACAATCCATAATATTCCTTTTAACACCAAAAACCAACACCATCAAAATTACTTCTTTTAAACTTTAAAATCTTATTTTATAAAAATTAATAAAACTGATATGTAACTATTTAATGAAAACTAAATAAAACTAAACTATTTAAATAATAAAACTGGATTTAATAATATGGATACACTAGGATTAGATGAAGCTGGAAGAGGCCCTGTTTTAGGCCCTATGGTTATGGCCGGTATTGTAATACCTGAGAAAAAAGAAAAGATCATTGAAAGAATGGGCGTGAAAGATTCTAAAAGATTAACTCCTAACAGAAGAGCTGTCCTATATCGTAAGTTAACTAAAATGTTCGATTATGAAACAGTGGTAATTACTGCAAAGGATATTGACACTTTAAGAGCAAAAGGAATTAATCTTAATCAAATAGAAAAACTAGCTATGAAAAAAATCATAAATACTCTTCGAGCAGATAGAATCATCATAGATGCTTTGGATGTTAAGGAAGGAAGACTTCAGGAGGAGATGGAAGAATATGTAGGCCATAGCTGTGAGGTCATTGCGGAACATAAGGCAGATGATAACTATCTTGCAGTTGGAGCAGCTTCAATCATTGCAAAAACAAAAAGGGACATGATTATTGAAGAAATAAATAAGCAGTACATCAGATCCACCAAAGATCGAGATGGAATCGGTTCAGGTTATCCAAGCGATCCAAAAACCAAAAACTTCTTGAAGAAATTTAAATATGATGAAATGCCAGATTTCGTTAGAAGAAGTTGGGGAACAGTCCAGAAAATAAAAGAAGCCGAAGAGGCTGAAAAATTAGAATAAGTTAAACTAAAATTGTTCAATGAAAAAAAATACAAAAATAAAAAAAATCCAATTTACCTAAATAAATTGGAAAGAATTTTGGTCAAGGTTTTTAGCCGAAGGCTAAAAAGCTTGGGGATTTATTCTGGATTGAAACCAGCAATTTTCCATTTTCCATCAAATATTGCTGCAACTGAAGAAACAGGATTTTCAAATTCAGCAAATGCACCTTCATCAAAAATGAACTTACATGCAGCATCAGGAGTTTCTGCAGAGAAAACAACATCTTCAGGAGTGTTTTTCTCATAAGTGGAAATGAATTGAGCTTTACCCTCTTCTATTTTTTCAACTAAGACTTTACTGTCAGTTACAATACCAATATAAGCTTCAAAATCCTCTTCATTTCCTTTAACTACTGCAGCAATTCTTGGAGTGTTGTAATCATCCTTTTCATAATCTAAAGTGATTAATGAATATGCCATTGCATCCCTGATATTCATTCCAATAGCTATCTTATCTGCAATAGGATTGGTTTGAGAACCGTTTGAAATAATTGCAATGTCACCTACAGTCTTTACACAATCATAAGCGATGTAAGAGTTTTTGAAAATATCTGTTTCAAACCCTTCCTTTGGAATGATAGCTGCTTCATCTTCAAGAACTTTTACTTGTCTGTTTGGAAAAGATCTGCTTGAAACTCTATAAGCGACATATGGTTTTCCATCTTCTGTTTTTCCTGCTGAAATAATTCTGCCTAAATACATTGTTTTACCCCAAATTAACTATAATATATAAAATCCAATAATTAAAAAATTTAGAAATTCTAAAATTAAAGAAATTTTAAAATTAAAAAAATTTTACTATTAAAAAATTAAAAAATAAAAAAATCATATTTTAAAAAAGCATTAAAATATGAAAAATTTGAAAATATTAAAAAAATTAAAATAAACTTTAAAATCACTCTGGCATATGAACTGCCTCTTGAGGAGTCATTCCAGAAGGTGCTTGAATATATATTGCATGTTCACTCGTTTTAATCTGAACATCACCCTCATCCAGCACTCTTGCATGAACACCGACAGCATTTCCTCTTATCTCAGAAGACATATCTACACCATTTACAACAACTTTCTGAAGTCCTGCAACAGGCAGCAAATAATACTCTGCATCTCCAGTAGTGTCAGTCATATTTGGCTTTCCAGTGCCTGTGCCAGTGTCATCACCAGTAACAGATGCAGCACCGAAAGTACTGGTCACTACTAAAAAGATAAGTAAAGTAAATAAAATGTCAATAAAAGGAACCAACTTGATTTCAGGCTCATCCCTACTCATCTTCTCCTTATGACGCTTAATGTCAATTGCCAATTTAACAGCCCCTTGATTATTGTCTTAATTTACTTTCAGTAATTTCAGATTTTACATCACATTTTTCCAATATGATATTACTTATACTCTTTTCAAGCATACTTGGCTTAAATGAAATTTGAATATTTGAATATGGATCAGAGATTTCCTTTACGCTAACAATACCTTCTGCTTCTTGAAGTGCTTCAATTACACAAGGCAACTTTTCATAAACTCTGATTTTAATTACAGCATAACTCCAATTAGTCATTTTAGTAGCTAATTCAATTTTATCCATTTCTGCATCAATTAAACCTTTGATATAAGTATATAATGGCATAAGAACAATAGCTACAGTTAAACCTGCAATAGTGGTAATAAGAGCAATGTAAATACCCTCTGCCATAGCTGCAGCATCAGGATTTACACCTAAATTCTTAAAGGTCATCCAAATACCTAATACAGTACCAATCAATCCTAAGAAAGGAGCAAGCTCGATAATGGTTTTTAATGCACTAATACCATTGGTCATTTTTGAGAGCTCCACAATGAAGATTTGCTCCATACTTTCTTCCACTTCTATCTTATTCTTATAACCAATTTTCAATGCTTCAGACATGATTCTTGAAACAGGGTTCTTATAGTGACTGATATTTTTTAAAGCTTCAATAGCTCCACCTTGTTCCATAGATGAGGTAATAGTCCCCATAATCTCTGTAGCATCAATTTTACTTATTTTTCTAAGGTAAAATATCTTTCTTATAGATATTAACAGACCATAGATACCAAGCAAAAGAATTATATAAGTGATAACTCCCCCACTTTGGAGCATCTCCATAATCATGTCAAATCCATTAATAAGACTTTCTATAATCATAATATCCTCTAAAGAATTAATTAATAATTAAATAATCTAATAAATTAATAATAAAACTGATTATTAATCATACTAATAATAAATTTATTATTTTTAATATAAAAGCATATTGTTAATTTTTAAAAAAAAATAAAGCATAATTGTTAATTTTTAAAAAAATTTCCAATAAATAACAAATTTTAGTGAATAATTACAAATTTCTGTAAATAAAAATTTCTGTAAATAAAAATTTCTGTGAATAACAATAATTTCTGTGAATAACAATAGTTTTTTATATTTTATTAGTATAACATTTAAATATGACTTTAAAATTATATGGATTAAAAGAAATTCCTTTAGTTAAAAAAGGAGATAATATAGCTAAGATAATTGAAGAGGATTTGGAAAAGGAAAATATTGCTCTTGAAGATGGAGATATTTTGCTTATTGCTGAAACATTGATTTCCAAGGCTGAAGGCAACTACATAAAAATTGATGAGCTTGAGCCAAGCGAAGAAACAATAAAAATTGCAAAAGAATGCAAAAAAGATCCAAAACTTGTTGAAGCGATTTTACAGGAATCAAATGAGATTGTTGCTGTTGGACCTAATTTCATTGTGACAGAAACCAAGCATGGATTTGTTTGTGCAAACTCAGGAATAGATGAATCAAATGTAGAAGAAGGATTAGCAACTCCAATGCCTAAGAATCCGGACTCATCTGCAAAGGAAATAAGAGAGTGTTTGGAAGAAAAAACTGGAAAGGAAATTGCAGTAATCATTACTGACACTCAAGGAAGAGCATTTAGAGTGGGTGCAATTGGAACAGCTATTGGTTGCTCTGGAATCAATCCGCTTTGGGTAAGAATCGGTGAAGAAGATCTTTTCGGCAGAGCTCTTGAAACAACTGAAGTTGCTACTGCAGATGAGCTTGCAGCAGCTGCATCCTTATTGATGGGACAAGCAAACGAAGGAATTCCTATCGTATTGATTAGAGGATTTGATGCATTTAACCACCTTAGAGACACAGAAACTGGAATCAAACCATTGCTTAGACCTAAAGAGTTTGATGTATTTAGAAAATAGATAACAAACAATAACAGTTTATAACAAAACGATTTTTTTTCTTTTTGAGTGTATAATATGGTTGAAATTAATTTCAAATGTGAAAGCTGTGATTTTTCATTTTTAGATAAGAACCTAATATTCTATTTAGATACTAATTTAGAAGATCTTGAATCCATTTTAAATTTCTATTCTAAAGACAAGAAAGAGGATAGCAATCATTTAGAACTTATTGAAGATATTCACAATAAGGAAAATTCAGACAAGATGACTAAATCTTTAATTTCAGGATTCCTTTATGAAAACTACTGTCCAAATTGCAATGAATTAATTAAGACCTACGTTCCTGAAGACAATGAGCTATTCACTCAAGAAGAGATTGAAAAAATATTGACTAAAGAAATTTCTAAAAATCTCGATAATGATAAAACATTTAAAATACTATTTTTTGATTTTAAGAAAACATTTTACAAAGATAGGAGAAACATTCTTGAAAATAACGATTGCCCTAATTGCAATAGTGAAATGTCTTTAGTAATTTCTGAAAAAACTCCATGCCCTAAATGTGGAGGTCCATTAAAAGAAGAATTTTAAAGTTAAAATTTTAAAAAAAACGTCATTTGTTAAATTTACGAGTGAAATAATCTAATTATTATTAAAATAATAAACAAATCATATCACAATAAAAATAAAAAGAGTGGAAATCATGATAACTGTTTTTTCTGGAGGCACTGGAACTCCAAAATTAATTCAAGGAATAAAGGAAATTTACCCTGAAGAAGAGATCACTGTCGTAGTAAATACTGTGGAAAATTTATATATGTCCAGAGGTTATATTGCAGCGGATATTGATACAGTGATGTATACTTTTGCAGATATGATTGATGAGGAATTTTGGTATGGAATTAAAGGGGATACCTACATAGTTAGAGAACAGCTAATTGAAATGGGAACTACTGAATTGCTCAGATTAGGAGATAAGGACAGGGCAACCAAACTTCAAAAAGCCATTTTGCTTGAGGAAGGTTGGACCTTATCAGATATTGTCGAACTTCAAAAGGACAAATTAGGCATTAAGGCAAGCATAATTCCAATGAGTGATGAAGAATCTGAAATAAGCATTGTAACTAAAGAGCATGGTGAAATAGAATTCCATGACTTTTTGATCAAATATCAATGCAACTGTGAAGTAATTGAAGTGAAATATGCTCATGTGAGCCCTAGTCCAAAACTTATTGAAGCAATAGAAAAATGTGATAAAGTAATCTTTGGACCATCAAATCCAATCACTTCAATAAGACCTATCATTTCAATAGATGGTGTTGAAGATGCCCTTAAGGAGAAAGAGGTTATCGCGGTTTCTCCATTTGTAGGCAGATCTGCATTTAGCGGCCCTGCTGGACAATTCATGAATGCATTCGGTTATGAAACTTCCTCCAAAGGAGTCGCAGAACTTTACAAATCATTCCTTAATACATTGGTGATTGACAATCAAGACGAAGAGTTTAAAGAGGAAATTGAAGAAATCGTTCCAAATGTCATCATAACCAACACTTTTATGAAGACAATTGAGGATAAAATCAATCTGGCTAAAGTGGTTTTGGAATAAAAAATTTTTTAAAATTGTCTAAAAATTGTTTTAAAATTGTTTAGAAATTTTTAAAATTATTTAAAATTATTAAAAATTATTAGTTAATAAAAAATTAAAAAAAATTATTAAAAATAAAAGATTTTTAAAAAAATTACTAATTAAATGCTTAAAGTTTAAATACTAATTTAGTTATAACTAAATATATTACTATTAGGTGAAAATATATGATACAAATGACTTTGATACAAATCGATAATTATGGTCCATGGACAGTTACTCCAAGACCACGTACAGAATCTGACCTTCAAATTTTACAAGCAGAACTTTTTGCAGATGTGCAAAGACAAATAGCTGCTAAAAAAGGTTTAGTGTTCTTTACAAGATTTGATAATTTACTTGCAGTCACAAACGGTCTTAATGAAGAAGACCACATGAGAATTCAAAGATCTATTAGAAACAGATACCCAATTACAATCAGTATGGGTGTTGGAGCAGCAGAAACTGCACACGAAGCTCAAAGATTAGCAACCATTGCACTTCAAAAAGAAGGTGGAGCTCAATCTTCTGGAAGAAAAGAAATTTTAGCAATAAACAACCTTATTGAAAACCCAGAAGACAGTTTCGTACAAGCAGCACACATCGATATCAACAGTGTTACTGAAACATTAACTGATATTGAATCCGCTTTTGATACAAGCTTTATGGTAAACAAAGCTCAACACTACTTAATGACTAAACTCCGTGAAAAAGGAGCATTATTATTCTTCATCGGTGGAGACAACTTTATGTCCCCATGTAATGGATTAAGTGAAGATGACCTCACCCAAATTCTCAAAGAGATTGATGAAGAAATTGGAATCGGCCTAAAAGCAGGTATCGGTAGAGCAGACAACATGGAAGATGCAGCATATATGGCAGACATCGGACTTGAAATAATTCGTGCAGGAAATAATAAAGATTGGATTCATGTAATAGAAGAACTTTAATTAAAACATATTTTCACTTAATTTAACTTTTCTTTTTATTTCCAAACTTTTTCTATTTTTCTATTTTTTAACTACTTTTATTCTAAGGATGTGTTAACATTAAAGTACTTGCACCTATGGCAGGAATAACAAATGCAGAATTTGCTATGAAGCTTATACCTTACGGCTTTGATACAGTCACTATTGGAGGATACAATACCGACAGCGAATCAATAGAAGCTTGTGAAAAAATCATAGCAAGGGGCAGGAAAGAGTTCAATTACCCAAAAGAAGACATTTATAATGTAATTGAAAATGAAGTTAACACAATTAAAGATAACTTTGATGTAACTGTTTCTGCAAACTTAAGAGGAACCTCTCCCGATCCATTAATAGAAATAAGCAAAATAAAAAACTTAGACATCATTGAAATCAACTGTCATTGCAGACAGGAAGAGCTTGTTGCAGTTGGCTGTGGACAAAGCATGCTCCTAAGACCAGACTTGGAAGATTACATAAAAGAAGTTGTAAAGAAATCAAAATCAAAAGTATCCTTAAAAATGAGAGCTAATGTTGAAGGAGTTGACAATTTAGAAATAGCTAAACTGGCAGAAAGTTGTGGAGTTGACTACCTACACATTGATGCTATGAAAAAAGGAGTAAGAGATGCGGATTTTGATTTAATAAAAGAAATATTCGAAAATACCAATATTTTCATAATTGGAAATAACTCAATCAATTCCATTTCTCAAGCTGAAAAAATGTTAAATGCTGGAGCGAATGGTATTTCAATAGCTAGAGCCGCCATTAGCGGAAAATTAAATTTTGATTTGAATAAAATTAAAATTTAAAAACTTTCTTTTTTTCAAATTTAGCTTTCAAAACTATTTTTATTCACCTAATTTTCAAAATATTTTTTCAAAATATTTATATAACTATATAAATATAGTTAACTTAAATAAGATTTTATAGGAGAAAACTATGGGAAATAAAGGATATTTATTTTTAGTGTTGATATTCATTGTCTGCATACTTAGCCTATCTGCAGTTAGTGCTGCAGATGATCTTGCAAGTGATATCAATACTGATGACAGCCAAGAACTTAATTTAGAAGAAAACATAGAAGAAACTGTTTCAACTAGTGCAGATGATAATCAAGAGCTTACTGCAGCAGAAGAAAATGTTGGTGGCGATACTGGAAATACAAAACTGGAAACCTCACCAAAAGTAATTAAAAAATCAAAAGTTGATGCAAAAGCAAGTTCCAAAAATAAAACTGATTTTAAAACTGTTAAAAAAGGCAGCAAAGATAAAGCTATGGTTAAAAAAATCCAAAAGGCTTTGAAAAAGAATGGATACTATCTTAGATACAAAGGCCATTACTTAAAAATCGATGGATGGTATGGGCCTTGCACATTCAAATCAGTTAAGCAATTCCAAAAAGCAAAAGGATTAAAAGTAACTGGAAATGTAGATGAAAAAACTGCAGAAAGACTTAATATCATTGATAAATCAAATGCTGTTATTAAGCTTGAAAAAGGCAAAACCTTTAAAAGGGAATATAATTCTGGAAAAGCTTTTGATGCAAAGATTGTTAAGAAGAGCAATGGAAGAGGAATAGAAACAGTGCTTCGCGTTGATTACCAGAAAAATGGAAAACCATATTATGCATACTCTAAATATATTACTTTATATTCCACTGATGATGATGGAATAAATTATATTACTCCTGATGGATTGGAAGTGGGAACCTATAAAGCAATTGTCAGTTGCGAGGAACCTGGAATAAAAGCAATTCCTAAAACAAAAACAGTGCTAATTACAAAAACTTCCATTAGACTAAAAGCAGAGGATATTAAGGCATCTGGTAACAAAAATGCACAATTGAAAGCAACTTTGAAGTTTAAAAACAATGCAAAAGTCAATGAAGGAAAAGTTAAATTTACAGTTGATGGCAAGTCTTATATTGTTAAAGTGAAAAATGGAATAGCAGTTAAAAATCTTAAATCAAACAATATAAAATCAAACCAATACACTGTAGAATTCCTAGGAACTAAAAACATAAAAGGCAAATCTGCAAATGGAAAAATTGTGTAAAATAAGAGTTTAATGTTAAAACATTTTTTTTTAACTTTATTCTTTTAATTTATTATTAACTTATTCTTTTAATTTATTCTTTTAATTTATTATTAACTTATTCTTTTAATTTATTCTTAAATTTATTCTTTAAATTTATTATTAACTTATTCTTTTTTTAAAAAAAAAATTTATTTTAAATAATTTTTCATTTTTTATCTATTTTTAATATTTAAAATTCAAAATCAGTCCTAACTTCTAATATGTTATCACTTCGAGCAAGTATCTCCTCCAGTCTTTGATCTAAATCAGCATGATTGTCTTGGTAGTCTATTTCTCCAAATTCCTTTCTGATTGAATATGCCAAATGCTCTTCATCCAAGCTAAATCTTGCATTGATGTTTTCCTTATTTCCACGAGCATCAAGCCTAATCCATTTATCCAAATCTTTTATAAAAACAGTATTCAATGCATGAATCATATAGCCATCACTCTCATCATCAGCTCTTGTAAGCAACTGATAGCTGATTCCTGATGGAATCCCATTTGCTCTTAGCAGTGCAGCAAGAATGCATGATTTCACCCAACATACACCA
Organism: Methanobrevibacter sp.; assembly: GCF_045114555.1. Taxonomy (GTDB): domain Archaea; phylum Methanobacteriota; class Methanobacteria; order Methanobacteriales; family Methanobacteriaceae; genus Methanobrevibacter. Next base: position 26,950 of record NZ_JBGUKT010000029.1, read on the forward strand.
GTTTTATTCTTAAGCGCATCACTAGCGGTTCTTGAAACTATTTTTGCTTGAATATCCCATGAATGAGGGATTTCATCCCTAACAAAGAGGTAGCTTCGTTTTATATAATCTATTTCATCCCCAGATTGATTCTTTAATTGGAGAACCTTCTGCTGGATAAGCGGATTCATATAATCACTGCTTGGTGTTACTCTTAAGAATTCTTCCACAACATCACTTCCGCAATAAATTTGAAATTATATTAATCAACAATATTTTTTTCTTATAAGAACTATTTTTTATCTAGCACATATTATTTTTGAAAATTATTTTTGAAAAGTATTAAAGTATATTCTAGATTAAACCACATTAAACTTAAATATCTATAAAAAGAATATATTACCATGACTTTCATGAATGCTAATGCAAATATGAAACAGTTCCAATTGATTAAATTCATAAATGAAAATTGTGATGATGATCATGTGATATCAAAAATTTCAATTGTGCTTCGTCGAGACAAAATAGAAGCCCCTTATTATATGGTAACTAAAATCAGACTCTCCACCTGCATTGATAGGCCAGAGAATGAACTTATTCATGCAATGGATATAATAAACCATGCTAGAAGGTATAATTTAACTGAAAACAAATATAATGAAATCAAATCAATGCTTATTGATGAATTTGATGACGATGAATCCAAACAAGTGAAAATATCTAAAAAGGATGAAGAGTTGAAGATAGATTTAATGACTATAAATGATGAGGAATTTGAGAATCTTTTTAACACCCATCAGGAACTTTTTGATAAAATAGATAACTTAATTGATTAAAAAATTCATAATAATTTAATTTGAAAAAGCAATTAGAATAATAATGGGAGAAGATAGAATGATTAGCCAAGAGGAAAAGGATAAAATCAAAGAAGAGATAGTAACAAAAGTAAACTCAATTTTAGAGAAAAACAACGAATCATACAGAATGGACAAGGTAAATGTCCTAAACAAAGCCGATAGCGTTAAATTCATGGGTACTTACAGAGTCTATGACAGGAGAAAATACAACTCCATCTCAAGAGAGATTGAAACTTTCTTAAAGAAATATAGGGACGTTAGCATAAATAGTAAAAAGATTAGGGACAGCGGCATGAAATTCACAACTGTCAGCTTTAATTTTGAATTATAAAGAACCAATTAAATTTATTTCTAGGTGTTTTAAAACATTAAAGATGAAATAGGATATACTATTCATTAGGTGATTTTTATGAGTAAGATCATTATATTAAACGGAAGTTCAAGAAAGAATGGATTCACATCATCATTGGTAAATTCATTTATTGAAGGAGCAGAGAATTCAGGAAATGAAGTGAGGGAACATTTCATACATGAAATGAACATAAACTACTGTTTGGGATGCGACAAATGTATGGAAACCCGTGAGGGATGCGTTCAAAAAAAGGATGACATGAACATGATTTATGAAGATCTGACATGGGCAGATGTTGTCGTATTCGCTTCACCAGAGTACTGGGGAACATTTACCGCAGAATTAAAGACAGCTATAGACAGAATGTTTGGCTGGTTCAATTTAGGTGAAAACTTTGGAGCGAAAAAGGATTGCGCTTTATTGATGACTGCAAGAGGCGACGACTATTCAATGGCTCTTGGCCAATATAATATCTTTACCCAATTTCTTCAGTGGAAAGATTTAGGCATGGTTCTTGGCAGAAACAAGGAAGACGAAGCCAAAAAACTAGGAGAATCCATCAAATAAAAGACATCTCTATTTTTACATTTTTTTTACTAGAGTTTAATTGACTTTTTTCTTATTTTCATTTTTTATTTTAATAATTCTCTTTTTTAAAATAATAGCTATTTTTAAAAATCAAAAGACAAACTATATATTAAATGTTATGAATATATATTCATAATAAATATATATTCATAATGAAAACTCTTCATTAGAATATGCCATGAAAAAATATAAGGAGAGAATGAATGGTTAGGCCGAAGATAGAAAGAAGAATTGTTAAACAACCTGATCACACTTGCCTAAAGCATGGAGATGTTTTAGAAGATAATCAAGAGGCAATCAAAATGAATCTTGATGAGTTCGAAGCAATCAGATTAGGCGATTATCACAATATTAAGCAAAAAGAGGCTGCAGAATTAATGGGAATATCACAGCCAACATTCCACAGAATCATCAATTCTGCAAGAAAAAAAACTGCAATCTCTTTGATTGAAGGAAAGAAGATAGAAATAAACAATGAAAATTTCTATACTGAAGAAAAAGTATACATCTGCAAAGAATGTGGATTCCAATGGAACAATCCCAAGAAGGAATACACAAACTGTCCAGACTGCAAATCTGAAAACATTGAAATTGTAAAAAATGATTTGAACAACAAACCAAAATCATCTGCACCTCAAATGTTCAATGTTCCGGAAGCTTCCAAATATCCTTTGAATGGAAGAAGATCATTTGGAGGGTCCGGAAGTGGCAGAGGACCTTCAAAAGCATGCGAATGTCCTAATTGCGGTTACATAGCTCCAAAGATTAGAGGATTCCCATGCAGAAACATAAAATGTCCGGAATGTGGAACACCATTATGCGGTTCAAATCATAAAGAACAAAACAACAAAGGAAATTAATAATAAAATCAATGAAAATATGAAAAAATATCAAAATTTATATTAATAATATCGTTTATAAATAATATACATATAATTTAATAAATTAATTTGATATTAATTTAAAATAAATTAAAAAACTTAAAAATAAAAATAAATAAAAATTAATCATAATTACAACTATATTTCAAAAAGGTGGGCTTATGTCTTTCATAACTTTAAAAAATATTAATAAGTCATTTAATGGAGAACAAGTTCTTAAAGATATTAACTTAACAATAGAAGAAGGTTCTACATTAGGTATTCTCGGTAGAAGCGGTAGTGGAAAATCTGTTTTAATCAACATGCTAAGAGGTACTAAAGAATATGCTCCTGACAGTGGGCAAGTACTCTTTGACTTAGCAATCTGTGAAAATAAAAAATGCTTGCATGTTGAACCTGCTTCAAAGGCCGGCGAAAAATGTCCAGAATGTGGAGCTGAATTGAAAGCAAAGGAAATTGATTTCTGGAATGCTGACAGATTGGAAAAGGCAGCAATCAGAAGAAGAATTTCCATTATGCTTCAAAGAAACTTTGCATTGTACGATGAACAAAGCGTAATTGAAAACGTATTGAATGCAATGGGTGACGAAGGCAGATACGAAGAAGAGAATATCTACAACGCTATTGACTTATTGGAAATGGTTCAAATGAGTCACAGGGTTACTCACATTGCTCGTGACTTAAGTGGAGGAGAAAAACAAAGAGTTGTACTTGCAAGACAATTGGCTAAAAACCCAATGTTGCTTTTAGCTGACGAACCAACAGGTACTTTAGACCCACAAACTGCTGAAAAACTTCACCAAACCTTAATTGAAGGGGTAAAAAATGAAGGAATCAGTATGGTAATCACTTCCCACTGGCCAGAAGTTATGAATCAATTAGCGGATGATGCAATATGGTTAGACAAAGGGGAAATCATTGAACATGGCCACCCAGATGTCATAGTTCCAAAATTCCTTGAAACCGTACCTCAAGCAGAACAAGTTGAAAAAGTTGAGCACACCGAAGAAATCATTAGAGTGAAAGACATTAAGAAGCACTACTATTCAATTGAAAGAGGAGTTGTTAAGGCTGTAGACGGTGTAAGCTTAACAATTAATCAAGGAGAAATTTACGGTATTGTTGGACTTAGTGGATCTGGAAAAACCACCTTAACCAGAATGATGATTGGATTGACTGAACCAAGTTCTGGAGAACTTGAAATCAAGTTAGGTGATAACTGGATTGACATGAAAAAACCAGGCCCATTAAACAGAGGTCGTGTAACTCCATACTTAGGTTTATTACACCAAGAATACTCTTTATATCCTCACAGAGATATTTTAGGTAACTTAACTGATGCTATCAGTTTGAACTTGCCTGCTGAATTTGCAAAAATCAAAGCAGCACATATCCTTGAAACCGTAGGATTTGAAAAGGAAAAATCCATGAGCATCCTATCCAAATGGCAAGATGAGTTAAGTGGAGGGGAAAGACACAGAGTAGCTCTTGCACAAGTATTAATCAAAGAGCCAAACATTGTTGTATTGGACGAACCAACAGGTACTATGGACCCAGTTACAAGAATCATTGTAACCAACTCCATCTTAAAGGCAAGAGACGAATTGGACCAAACCTTTGTAATTATTTCTCACGATATGGATTTCGTATTGGATGTTTGTGACAAGGCAAGCTTAATGAGAGGAGGAAAACTCCTCAGTACTGGAACTCCAGAAGAAATCGTTGCAGAATTAACTGGTGAAGAAAAAGCAGACATGATTAAAGATCACTAATCTTTTTCTTTTCTTTTTCTTTTCTTTTTTATTTTTTATTATGATTTTTTAATTTTTATTCTAATTTTTTAATTTTTACTATTTTTCCGAGATAACAGTTTAAAGATTTTAACCGGATTATACAACTATTTTTAAAGATTTTTCAATTATAATTAAAAAATTATATTAATATAAACAAACAAAATTATTAATGTTATATTAATTATTAAATTAATTAATTTTAATTTAATTTATTATTATATTATTTCAATAATTAAAAAATCAATGATAAAAAAATTAAAAACATTTTATATTTATTATTTACAAATTAGAGGAAAAACTATGGTATGGGAAAATTCACCGTCACATATTTGTAGAGGAGGAGATGTAAGAGGACTCGCATTCTGTTGTCCTCCTGTAAAACCTTGCCCTATTATGGGAGCTTTAAAAGAAGTTGGATTAACTCCTCAGGAATTCTTAGACATTAAGCAAAAATTTGCAAGAGAAACTAGATTAGGCGAAGGCCCCGCAACCTGTTTTGGATCACTTGTATGGTGCTGTAAAACTTCAAAACCTTGTCCTTTAAGAGACATGACCTTAAACCAAATCGGCATGAGCGAAGAGGAATACATGGATTTGAAAAAGCAATTATCTGAAGTAATTTTAGCTGCAGGAACACCACCTACATCAAATGAAGCGGTATTTGCACTTTCACAAACCTTTGACATAAGTGAAGCGGAAGCTGAAAAAGTGCTTGCAGACTGTAACAATGACTTAAGAATGGCTGTAAAATTATTAAAACTTAAACAATTGGAAGAAAAATAAACATTTCATCTAAACTTATCCAATCTTTAAATCAATTGAATTAAAAATAAATAATGTGATAATATGGGATTAACTTCTCTTTTCTTTGAAGTTGAAAACAAGAATGTCTTTATTTTAGGCACAGGAGAGGTAGCTACAAGAAGAGCACATCGCTTTTTAGATAAGGGAGCCAATGTAATATTGGCAGGAAATTCAATTGATGAAGAATTGACTAAAAAAGGAGCTATTTTAACACCTTTAAAAGACCTTGATGAGATGGTTAAATGGAGCGACATAGTGATTACCGCAAGCGGCGATGAAAAGCTATGCG
>NZ_JBGUKT010000030.1:0-111604 GCF_045114555.1 Methanobrevibacter sp.
AGCTTATTTTATTAAATCCCTTTCATCAAAATTAAATTATGAAATAATTAAATATAAAAAATATCAAAATAAAAATTATATTAGTTACAAAAAATATTAGATTAAAAATAATGATTGTGATTTAAATGGTTAAAGGAAACAAGGATAGATTTGTATTGGAATTAGGCAATGATGAAAATGGGGAACCTAAAACACTTAGTGCAGAAGAGACATTAAGGCAAATGAAAAAAGGATTTAACAACGGATACGTTAGCTTTGAATATCCATTCTTATGGCAGGAACTTAAAAACGAAGATGAAGATGAATTCACTGTCCGTGTATTGCTAAACAAAAACAACAATTCCATTGTAAAAATATCCATACAACCATGTTTGGTAAATACTGTTGAAGAATTGAAAGAACTTGTAGAAACCGATTTAAAAGCAAAAGAATGTGAAATTCAACAGTCAGGAATGGAAACTTTTGATAACTATGGAATTTGGGACATGATTTATTTGACAACGGAAGGATTGGAAGTAGAACAATACTCCATTTTAAAAGACAACAATTTATATTCTCTTGAACTCTATACCAAAAACAATAGGGATCAAATGGCGGTAAAGTCTTTTGTAGATGTCATTCAAACATTTAAGATTCTAAAACCAGCTTTTAAAGTAGACGGAGATTCATACGAGAGAATATAATTCTTAAACTATTTTTTTAATTAGAAAATAAAAAACTTGAATCTAATCTAAGTTATTTTTTAAAAAAAAAAACAGATAAAACTAATAGAAAAATAAAAATTATAAATTAAAAATTAAAAAAAATGTGAAAAATAACCCTAACTGAAAAAATAAACTCTAAAAATTCAGATAGGGTCACTAATCACATTTTGTCCTATGTTTTGATTTTATTTTACAAATTTTCTTTGTGCAAAAAGAACTATTGCAAATAAAAAGGCATATGTCCCTCCCACCTGCCCGAAAACAATTAATGTTTTCAAATATGAATTTTATTTGCATTCCCAATTTTTAATTGAAAACGCACAAGGTCTCATCCTTATTCATGTCATGATAGAATTCCGCCTTGTCTTCACCAAAGTCTATGACCTGTATCATATCATAAATCTCCTCGCTTAAATTAGGATTTATATCCTTTAGGATGTTTTTATGATCATAAATCATATCCTTATTGAATTCCAACTTTTTCTCATTTTCAAACAATGCACCATAGTATATTTCCGCTTCCACCAAGTCCTGGAACATATGGCTTCCAAAGGATAATTCAGGCATATATCCCACTTCACTGTATGATTCTTCAAGAATTGCAGAGAAATAGCTGATATCAGCAAATACCACTGGAATTCCTAACTCTGGAGATGATGTACCTATTCTACCAGGAACTATCAGAATAGCAGTCTTTCCATTTTCCTTGCAATAGGCATTCACATCATTGATTACATGAGCTATGGAACTTTTTTGGGCATATGGATATTCATAATACCTATGTGGATCAACATAGCAGATTGTGTCTATCTCATTCTTACGTGACATACCCATAGAAGATTCCTTGATATGGAAGAATACATTCTTGTCCTCAGGCATTTCAATGGCTTCATTGTTTATTGAAACCTGCAGAGGTCTGCATTGCAATAGGTTTACATTGAATGAATTATCCTCACCAACATTTACTGTATATTCTATGTCAACAGGATAATCGTAAGCTGTTTCCAATGTATTCATGATTTCCTTCATCTCATCAATGAATTCCTGATTTTTCACAAGCCCCTCACAATTGACAAAGACGATTTCACGACGTTCACCTCTGTCACGGAACATTCTCTCAGCTTCACGGTCATGTTCTACAAGAACCCTTTTCGCATATCTTGGAATAACATCCAAACCATCACCAACTGGAATGTCATGCAAACTGATGTTCTTTAAATCAATCACATCAAGATAATGTTGGGAATATCTGTGCTTTTCCCTAATGTCCTTTGCCATAGTCACTTCTGGCTTGTCAAGATTGATTATTCTAGGATAATCCTTTTTTGTCCTGTCAACAGCCTTTGTACCAAGACCCATTACAAGCCTAAGCATTCCCTTGCTGTTGTCCATATCCGGCAGTGGAGAATATGGGCTGTATGAAAATCCTACACCTGCAGCTGTTGGGAAGAAATAGTCTCCATAATAGGAACCTGAAACTCTTTGAACTAAAAGAGCCATTTGCTCATCGGTATCATCCAAATCGTTTATTTTCCTATATTCCAAAGCGGAAATGTTCATGGTACTTGAATATACCACTTTTACAGCCTCTTCAAATGCAGCTAAACGCTCTTCAAGACTGCCCCTATTTACACAGAAGACTGATTCGTATTTTCCTGCAAATGCATTTCCATATCCATCCTCAAGGAAACTGCTTGATCTGACAATAATCGGGTTTTGTCCGAAATAATCCAAAATCTGTATGAATCCCTTTTTGATTTCCTCTGAAAAGGTACCGTTTTTAAGAGCTTCCTCTAACTCTTTTCCATATTTATAGTAACCTTCAGGAGTCCTTTGCTTTACACGAAGGTCCCATAAGTCATTTGAAACTATATATGTATAAAATAAATCTGAGCCAATGTAAAAGGAATCATCAGGTTCAAGATTTCTGTATATGTCAGGACGCTCCTTTTCAATTATCTTTCTTGCAAGAAGCATACCACATGACTTACCACCTACAGATCCACTTCCTACACGGCGGTCATAAATTGTGATATAATCCTCAAAAGTGAAGTATTCCTTTATTTTTGAAAGCATCTTCTCGTCTTTTGTCATCATCAGCTCACAAATCTTATCGCACTCATCATCGATATTTTTGCCTTCCGCATACTTCATTCTAACCTGAAGCATGTATCTTTCCCAACTGTCCAAGATTTGTCCGCCTTGATGCTTGTCAGAATCATTGATGGTCTTATAGTATTTGCTTACTTCCTGACCATCCTGCAAAACCTTGACAAAACCTGTTCTTGGGTTGAACTTATGTCCTAGAAACATGGTTTGAGAATATCTGTTCCATACTTTAAGTGGAGAAACATAAACCTCTTCAGGAGAGTTTGAATGCACATTCAGGAATAGCTGTGTGGTTTCACGAATTTTAGCTATTGCATCAAATGAATGCCTTCCTCTGATGATTGGGAAATATGCTACAGTATCCAATTGGAACAGGAATGGGCAGGTAACCTTAAAGAAATTTCCCATCATCAAATCGGTTGACCAAACCGCTTGAAGGTCACTTAAGCAGTCAAATACATAGAATGCATCAAATCCTTCCTTTTCAATAATTCGATGAACCTCTAAGGTAAATGTCTCAAATTGGTTATATGGATTGACCTTATATATCTTGATTCCATCACGTTCAATCATGCAAAACTCGGTTTCAGGATTATTCTCTTCCATTTCAAGCAACCTAAAGTCCTCTTCAGTCATTTCAATCAATGGATGGTGATTGGCAAACCTGATGTATATCAAGTTCCTGTTATCCTCTTTTGCCTGTTTGACATAAGGATCCACAAAGTAAGAGAATTCATTCAGATTTGTAACATTCCAAACTACATTGTCTCCCAAACGAATATTGTCTAAAGCTTCATCAAGCCCTGGAATCCCTGATTTTACTCTTTCGAATGCAGCCATAATAATATCTCCTAATCTTGTTTAATTTCTCACCATTGGCACTCCTGTTAATTGTGAAGCCTCCATAGTCAATGCAACCAGATCTTGACGTTCAAGATTTTCAATATCAGTATTTCCTGCCTGTTGAGTCAAGGAGGTTACTTCCTGTGTCATTGCTTCAATATAATTAGCTACTTGCTGACCTTTTCTAATAGGGTCTAATCTTCTTCTGAGGACCCTATCCTGTGTTGCAATTCCTTTAGGGCAAATACCTTCAGAACAGGATTGGCAAACTTTACATCCTATGGAAATCAATGCAGAGGTAGCAATATAAACAGCATCAGCACCTAAAGCAATAGCTTTTGCCACATCAGCACCTGATCTTATTCCCCCTGCAGCGACAAGACTTACTTCACTTCTTAAATTAATGTCCTTAAGAGCATCATCCGCCTTTACAATTGCTTCGATTGTAGGAATACCTGCATGTTCTGTAACCACTTCAGGTCCAGCACCTGTTCCACCTTGCATACCATCTACCACAATTATGTCTGCACCTGCCTTTGCTGCAATCTTTACATCCTGTTCCACTCTACCAGATGCAAATTTCACAATGATAGGTATTTTCCAATCGGTAATTTCCCTTAATTGATTGATTTTCATACCTAAATCCTCAGGTCCAACAATATCCATATGTCTTGCAGGACTTAATGCAGAGGTTCCTTCAGGAATATTCCTAACTCTAGCCACTTCTGCAGTTACCTTATGGGAAAGCAAATGTCCTCCCATACCTGATTTTGCACCTTGACCTATTTTTATTTCAACAGCTTCTGCATTGTTTAAATAGCTTGCTGAAACACCAAAACGGCCTGATGCATATTGAGCAATCAATTTGTCTGCATAATGCCTTTCTTCAGGAAGCATTCCCCCTTCACCAGTATTGGTAATTGAGCCAACCTTACTGCTCCCAATAGCTAATGCTATTTTTGCTTCCTTGCTTAATGCACCGAAAGACATTGCTCCAATCATAATAGGAGTATCAATTTCAATAGGATTTTCTGCAAACCTGTCTCCAAGGACCACTGAAGTCTTGCATGTTTCCCTATAGGAATCTATTGGTGGCCTTGAAACCTGTGCAGGCAATATGCTTAAGTCATCAAATGTTGGAATTCTTCTTGTTAATCCACAACCTCTGACCTTATATGCTCCTGTTTGGCTTTTACGTTTGATTTCAACCATAGTGGAATTTGACCATACACCTCTTCCCTCATCTACAAGAGGTCTGACATATATTGCATGTGTTGGACACATCTCTTCACAGATCTTGCATCCTACACAGTTTTCCTGATGTATAGGCAATGGCTCATCATTGATTACCTCATATACGCCATGAGGACAATTTGAATAGCAACTGTAACAGTTTTTACATGAAGACTTGTGAGGGTTGTCACATAAATACCAACAGCATCCAGGCCTATCATTGCTCTGTTTGCAAATTTCCAATTTTCTCTCTACTGTGAATGACATTAGTTTACCCCCTCATCAATGTTTTGGAGAGAACCCTCTTTCAAATCCCTTAATGGTTTGAATACTGGACAGACTGAATATTTTGTTCCTCCAGATTTGACAACCTCATCAATTGCATTTGTTAGCTTTGCATAAGGTTTCCAAGCCAAATGATCTTGCTTATCAACAATAAGCGCTTCTGTAACAATCTCATTGGACAATAGATAGTCTATCAATGTTGTCACGATGGATCCGTCCTGACCTTGTGTATGCTTTAATGATTTGACTGTCAATACTTTTTTAAAGTCCCCTATTGGTTTTGAATTCTCATTTCTCAAATCTTCAGGAATGAATGTTCTTGGACAGACTGCAAAGCATGCATGACAATCATCTGGACATTCTCCTTTCATTCTTGGTTTGGTGTCGTCAATTGTTATCAGATTGTGAGGACATGCATATTCACATGCTCCACAGAGAACACATGCCCCTACATCAATGACATTTGACCTTAAATCCAAGAATGATGCTTCTTGGAACTCCTTATTGATTGAATCATCTGACTTTTCCCTTTGGTACAGTACAGGTCTTGCTAAAAATTCCCTTCTTTCTATAGTTTCAAGATTCTTGTTTATTTTAGATTCAGCAATTCTATTCAACAATCCGAATTGTGAATCTGTAAAATCTTTAGCTTCAATGAATTTCTGTTCTATTGCTCCATTTACTATCTCTTCACCTTTTTCAGTTCTTATTATGAGTGTTGACCAACCTTCCTCAGATCCGATTGAACCTATTGAAATGTCAGAGGTTTCTGATGTCAGTTCAACACATATATTACAGTTTTTCCTAATAATCCTTTTAGCCACAGAAAGTGGTATTTTCACTGTTTCCTTGGTTTTTAAAAGTAAAAATACAAATCCTTTCTCTATTTGGAATTTTTCAATGTCATCCATTTTCAAGTCATATTCTTTCAAGAGATTAACAAAGTACTTGTATGAAAAATTCTCCATACAGAATAAGCCCAATTTAACATCAATAGGGCTATCGGTATAATATTGAAGTTTGGATGCAGCCATAATTTCACATGGTGTTCCCACCATAGCTATTCTATGTTCGCTCATTTTTTCAGCTCCTATTGCATGTTAACAATTTTCTTAAAGTTTGCATAATCCTTATCAGCAAGCTTGAAACCATATGCTGTCAAGATTTCCTTAAGTTCATTTTGGTCTTCAGAAGTGGTTTCTTCCATTACAGCATTCTTTCCTAAGCTTTTCACATTTCCAAGAACAAAAATGGTTCCTCTCATAATGGATTCCCCAACATCCTCAGTTACATCACCAAGTATTATGAGCTTTCCTCCCATCATTAAAAGACCAGTCATGAAACCGCTGTTACCCCCAATGATTACGGTTCCCCCTTTCATGATTTCTCCAGTTCTTGAACCTACATTTCCTTTAACGATTACTGTTCCACCATAGATTCCTTGTCCTGCACCGTCACCAGCTGTACCTTCAATGACCAATTCACCATCTGTCATATTGTCTCCAGCAAACCAGCCTGCATTTCCTGTGATGTGTATCCTTGGTCCATGAGCCATTGTTCCAACGAAATAGCCAGCAGAACCATTGATTTCTATCTCCACATCTTCAGTTAATCCAGCACAGATGTTGTGTTTTGAATCAGGATTGTCGATAATGAGCTTATCATAATATTTAGCTTGTTCCTTTATGGTACGGTTCAATTCTTTCTCATTCATACCATTTGCATCAATCACATATTCTTTCATAGAAAAAACCCCTTATCATATAGTGTAAGCTCTTGTTTCTCCTGGAGCTATCTGTTCTATTTCATCTGAATCGGTGACATCGTGCAATGCCATCTCTTCTGAAGCTACTGCAAAGATCTCATCGGTTTCCACCATCACACCAGGTCTAAGACCAAGCTTGTCCTTTGCAATTCCAATACCGTTAGGTGTTCCAACCAATATGGAAAATGGACCATCCAAATCAATCACCGCTTGATCCAATGCCTCTTCCAATTTGTAGCCTTGGTCAAGCTTATCTGCCATATAATGAACAATGCACTCTGTATCATTAAATGATTCGAAAGTGTGTCCTTTCCTTTCCAATGGATCTCTTATTTTCCAGTAATTGGTTATTTGCCCATTATGCACCACAGTTATGTCAGGTATGATATAGCTTTGATATGGGTGTGCATGATAACGGTCAACACCACTTTCTGTTGCAAAACGGGTATGTCCTATTCCATGTGTTCCCATTCTGCTTTGAACATTGAAACGTTCAGCAATGTCCTTTACTTTTCCTGTATCCTTAATCATTTCGAATGAATGTGAACCGTTGATAACCCTTACATTTTCCAAATCATCTATTTCGTTAATGCATGGTTTTAAAAGGGAAAATTCATCCAATGCTATTTTGCATTTATATACATCTGAGTCTCCTACAGACTCGATCAATTGCTCTTCAAATATTGGACTTATTTGATTTAATAATGATTTTAAATTGTCTAATGCTCCTCTTCTTCTTTTTACTTCAATGTTTAATTGATAATAATTTTCAGGAAAATCCAAACTGCCGTAGATTGCATAACCTGCGGAATCCGGACCCCTATGCTGTAATGATTCAAGCATTGATGTCAATGCTTCTCCTACAGGGTGAGTTTTTTTATCTTTGTATATTACACCTGCTATTCCACACATTTCTCTACCTCCAATAAAATAATCGGTGAATACACGTACATATGCCTAATATATACTAATCATCTGATATGTCATCCGAATATGTTAATCCGAATATGTTAAAAAAAGTAATTCTAAAATTACATATGCCTTAAAAAATAATCTTAAAATTACAATATGCCTTTTAATTGTTTAAAATTACAATATGCCTTAAAAAAATAATTCTGAATTTCAAAAACCATTTAACTTTTTGAGAGGTGGTCAAACTAAAGAAAAATCTTTAAATAAAGAAAAATCTTTAGATTGACCACCAATATTCAAAAAAGGAATAGTCTAAACGTCTAAGTATTGATCTCTTTCATAATCGAATACTTGTATTCTGTAAGCATCCCATTCAGCTCTTTTGATGGTGTAAAATTGATTGAACACTTTTTCTCCAAGAGCATTTTTAACTACATCATCCTTTTCTAAAGCATGGTATGCTTCCCATAAACTTGTTGGCAAGTTACTGATGCCTCTTTGGACAATCTCATCTTCAGTTAATGCAAACAAGTTTTCTTCAGTTGGTTCACCAGGATCCATCTTATTGTCCAAACCATCTAAACCTGCTTCAAGCAATACTGCAAATGCTAAGTATGGGTTACATGAAGGGTCAGGTGATCTGCACTCGATTCTTGTACCTAATCCACGGGATGCAGGAATTCTTAGTAAAGTTGATCTGTTTTTAAATCCGTAAGCTATGTAGCATGGTGCCTCATAACCTGGAACTAAACGTTTGTAAGAGTTAACTGTTGGGGATAGGATTGCTGATAAAGCCTGTGCATGTTTCAATAATCCTCCAATGAAGTATAATGCTTCCTGTGAAATTTGGTTTTCAGTGTTTGGATCATAGAAAATGTTTTTGCCGTCTTTGAATAGGCTTTGGTTACAATGCATTCCACTACCATTGATTCCCAAGAATGGTTTTGGCATGAATGTTGCTTTAAATCCTAAGTTGTGAACTACTGCTTTTACAGCTTCCTTAAATGTGATTACAGCATCAGCTGTTTTTAAAGCATCAGCATATTTGAAGTCCACCTCATGCTGTCCTGCTGCCACTTCGTGGTGGCTTACTTCAACATCAAAACCTAATTGTTCTAAACCAAATACGATTTCTCTTCTAATGTCAGTACCTTGATCCAATGGCTCTACATCAAAATATTCAGCTTCATCTGCAGGGATGTAATTTCCGTTTTCATCCTCTTTGATGATGAAGAATTCTGGTTCAGGACCCATATTGAATTGATATCCTCTTTTTTCTGCTTTTTCCAATGCTTTTTTTAGCACTCCTCTTGGATCTCCATCATATGGTTTTCCTTCTGTAGTGAAAATATCACATATGAATCTGCTGGTTCCTTTTGATTCAGGTCTCCATGGGATTGTTGAGAAGGTGTTGATATCTGGTTTTGCAAGTAAATCACTATCATTGATTGAAGCTAATCCTGCTACTGATGAACCGTCAAACAATAATCCATCATTTACGATATCTTCAATGTCATCAGCTTTTTTAAGAGGAACTGCCATGCTTTTTGGCAATCCATGAATATCTGATAGTTGCAATTTCAAAAATTTTATATCATATGCTTCGACTTTTTTAATAATTTGGTCTAATTTTTCGTCTTTAACTGACATCTTTTCACTTCCTTTTTTGAGATATCATCCATTCTTGAAAAAATGGAAATTGGAACCCCTTTCAACTAAAAATTTTATGAATTCATAGTCGGAAGGAAACTTCCTTCCTACTATAATTTATCACTATTAATATATAAATATTTTGAATAAAAAATGAACAATAAAAATAGATTTAAATAAATATTTTCAATATTATCATGTTATTTTTACTTAATATCAGTTAAAATAGATAGTTATTCAATAAATAATTAATTTAATGAAAATAAGTTCGATAAAAATGAAAAGAAGAGTAATTTACAAAAATAGATTAATTGAAGGAAAATTTAAAAAAATAAGGTATTTTTTAAAAAAAATCGGAAAGTCGGAACAATAAAAAATATAAAAAATATAAAAAAATTAAAAAATTAAAATGATTAAAATTTAATCAATACCTCCATTAAAAAAAAAATGAAAAAAATAAGAATAAAAAAAGAATTAAAATATGAAAATTTAAAGAATGAAAATTAGAGATGGAAAACTAACTATTTGTCTGCAAGAGTCCAATAACATCTTTTTGGAGAAACAATGGTTTCATCCTTTTTTAATTCTTTCATGATCTTATCGACTTCTTTCTTTTCAACACCAGAAAGTTCACTTACTTTTTTAGCGTTTAAAGGTTCTTCAGAATTTTTAAATGCTTCAATAACTTTATCTTTATCAGACATTTTATCACCATTTTAATTTTGAAAATCAATAATCATTAAAATAATCCTATTTTTAAAATAAATCTTAGTTACCATCCTTTTGGATAAATTCCAGTATCCATAAATACCTTATTTGTATCAACAACTAGACCAGAATCTGCATTCATTATCTCTTGTGAAGAGAACAATGAAGTTCCTGCAGCCACCAATTCTCCTTTCAATGACTTAATAGCAACAAGATTTCCCTTTTGAATGTCCTTGGACAATTTAGCTATTCCTCCTGCACCAAGCTTTGCACCTTGGCAAATTGCTTCAACAGCAGAATCCTTGATGAATATCTGCGGAAGGTGAGAACTTGCAACTTCCATTGGCTGAATAGCTTGCCTTATGTATGATTCATCACCATCTTCAATGTAAAAATGATATGCATCTGTAAGGTCATGAAGGTTTACAAGGTCATTGTTTCGCTCATCAAATGGACCAACCCTTGTTCTTCTAAGCTCAGCCATATGCGCTCCACAGCCTAATGCTTCACCAATATCATGACAATAGGTTCTGACATAGGTTCCTGCCTCACATCCAATTCTAAATAGAACATCCTTGCCATCAATTTCGTAAATGGTGGAGTAATAAATATTTCTTACCCTTAATTCACGTTTAACGGCTGATTTAACAGGTGGTGTTTGATATATCTTGCCAGTAAATTCATCGAAAATCTCTTTTATTTGATCCTCTGGAATTTCTTTGTGCAGAGTCATGAGACATACATATTCCTTACCTGCAGGAAGGAGAAGTTGACTGACTCTTGTAGCATTGTCAATGCCTATTGGAAGCACTCCAGTAACTTTAGGGTCAAGTGTTCCTCCATGACCTGTCTTCTTACAGCCAAGTATTCTCTTTACCCAAGAGTCCACTTCATGAGAAGTAGGGCCAGATGGCTTGTCCAAATTGATTATACCTTTAGCCATATGTTCTTCTATAGGCCTTTCATATGGGTTGCATCCATATTCCGGGTTGGTTTCAACATTTGATTTAATTAAATAATCTTCCATAGTTTATTCTCCAATAGCTAAAAGTTTTTAAAAATAGAATTTTTATATAATATAAAATAAGATTTTTATAATAAATAAATTTAATTAATGATTTTAATTTATGATTTAACTAATGATTTATTAATATTTTAATTTATGATTAAATTTATGATTAAATTTATGATTAAAAATTTAATAATGAATTTTAAAAAATCATTCTACAAAAAACTATAATAATAAACGATAATAAATAATAAGAATAGGTAAAGAAATGGAGAAATATTATGGTTAATGAAGAATCCAAAATTGAAAATGAATCAAACCGTATGAGCAAAACTGAATATTATCTTGCAATCGCACTAGCTGTATCAAAAAGAAGCACTTGCTTAAAAAGACGCTATGGAGCTGTAATAGTAAATAACGATGAAATTATCAGTACAGGTTACAATGGAAACCCAAGAGGGGAAGAAAACTGTTGTGACAGAGGAACTTGTCAAAGAATGAACCTTCCATCAAATTCAGGAAACTACAATGACTGCTTTTCAGTACATGCAGAACAGAATGCTATGATCTCTGCAAGAAGGAAAGACATGCTTGGAGCAACCATTTATCTTGCAGGAGAAATGTCTGTTGATGGTGATTGGGTAGAAATAGAAGATGCAGAACCTTGCCCAATATGCTTTAGAATGATAAAGAACTCAGGAATTGACAAGATAGTAAGCAAAAAAGGAATTTTGAAGCTTCGCTATCCACTTCAATAATAAGTTTTTAATTTCATTACCTATTTTTATTTTTTATTTTTTTATTTTTTAAAAAAAAGAGAGTTTATTATACTATTTTTACTAATTTTTTATATCAATGGAATCATTAGATTTCAGGATAGTAATCTATCTCATATCCTAATTTTTTCATAATCATCAATTCATCTCTTGCATCCACAATCGCATTATGAGTTTCACTATAATCCTTTTTTCCCAATATTCTAAGCATTTGCTCAACACCATAACCTCTTCTTAATCTGCCAGTCCCACAACAAGGCATATGATTTGGAATATGTGGATTATGCTGTTTATAAGCAGCAACCTTCATTATGTCTCTCCAAGAAAATCCATCATGAAGTTCAGGCAAATGACGTTTATCAAAAGAGGCATTGTAGGCAAGCAGATCCTTGACACCATTTGAATCAAACAAATCCTTTAAGTCATCAATAGCGTCAGGCCTATGTTTAATAAGGATTTCATGTTTTGTCATTCTCATTGAATTTGAATACATCCCACCTATCTTTTCAGCTCTAGGCAAGATATAATAGCGAGAATCAGTTCTTTCAAAATCCTTGGATCTTGCAATTAAAACACCTATGGACATCACTTCATCTTTCCAATTTGTTTCTGTGTCTATAACTGCAAACCTTCTTGACATAATACTCCTCAAAATAAGTTTAATAATATTATTTTAATTTTAATAATTTATAAAAATAACTAAAGAACTAAAAAAATAGCTAATAACAATAATAAAAATTGTAAAATAAATAAAAAAAAGTAATTTAAAAAAAGAAAAAATTTAGAACTCATCAGAAAAAAAACCTTGAAAAGGATTTTGATCAAACTTTTTTTAAAAGTTTGGATGATGAATTCTTATCTAATACACAAAAATGTGCTTTAATTTTAATATAAAAAGTTAAAAAAGTAAAATGTAAACTAACTAGAATTTAGAATTATGGAATAAACTTATTCCATGATAGGTTCTAAATGGTTAATGTTACAACGTCTGTTTTTAACTTCGTCTCCTTTTACTTCTACGAAGTTTTCATCAATGATTGCAACAATTTCACATTCTTTACCTGCTTCTCTTCCAGCAGTTTTAATACATTTTCTACCAACTTCTATAGCTGCCATTATATCACCTTTAATGTTGTTAAAATAATTTCCGCAATACTGTCAGGATCAAAGCTGTCAGTATTTATAATTAAATCATAAATATCCATATTTCTAATATCTATATTATGAATATCCATATATCTTAAAGCTTCACTTTCTTCACGGGAAAGAATTTCCTCTTTTGCAAGCTCAATTGATTTGTCTTCTCTCTCACATACTCTTTTAGCTCTAACTTCTAAAGGAGCAGTAAAGCAAACTTTTAAATCCGCATCAATGAAGTATGCAGAAAGTCTTCCTTCAACAATAAGATCTTGAGCTTCAAGCGCAAGTTTAGCTTGTCTATTATCAATCTCTTTATCGATGTCAGTATTATTTTCAGCAAATTTGCCGAATTCTACGGGAGTCATTCCTCTCTCTGCAGCCATTTCTCTGAATATTGCGCCAGCAGAAACGAATGGAATCTCTAATCTTTCAGATAATACCTTTGCAGCAGTTGTAGTTCCACTACCTGCTGTCCCACCGATTGTTATTATCATTATTT
The DNA here is from genome assembly GCF_045114555.1 of Methanobrevibacter sp. Lineage (GTDB taxonomy): Archaea > Methanobacteriota > Methanobacteria > Methanobacteriales > Methanobacteriaceae > Methanobrevibacter. The sequence goes on from NZ_JBGUKT010000030.1 coordinate 13,634, forward strand.
TCTTGCCTCATCTTTGAAATGTTTACGAGCACATTTTGGACATAAGTATCCACCAAATGGACGGTTAGGTCTTTTTTGAGATTTTGCTAATTTGCCAATCTCGTAAGGACGTCCTCTTGGAACACCATGTAATACAGCACCACATTCAGCACATACATGCTTAGATGGTTTTTTCTTTTTATATCTTAAAACATTAACTCCACCAGGAGTTTTTGTGTTTACTCTTTTATATGATCTTGATCTAAATCTATTTGCAGGCATGTTCTCACCTAATTTGTTTTTTTAAAAATATCTACAAATTTAATAGATTAAATAATTTTTTTAAATATTGAATTTATTTAATCAAATATCAAATTGTCTTAATCTGTAGATTTGAAGTAAAATACATAATAATATTAAAATATCTTAATATTTTAAAATACTGAAATTTTGAATAAAAGATATTTTGAAAAATATCATGAAAAAAGTATCATAAAATAGAATGAATTTAAAAATTATTAAAATTCATTTAGTTAAATGATTAACACTATTTAATATGATATTTAACTAATATATACTTTACTGTTTTCTATACTTTTTCTTAAGAATTAAACTTATCAAAAGATCAAACTTTCAAAGCTTAATCCCAAGTAAGAAAAATTACAGAAATTAAATTTTAAAATCCTGGCAATTTCCAACAACCCAAATTAAGTAGGCTATCCCACTTAACATGCCAATCATTAAAAATTCACCAAAATTTAGTATTACATATATCGTACTTTTTGGGATTATGATTTTAATTCAAATTTTATTAAAATTTTAATTTTTTAATTGAAACTAGAAAATAATTTAGATAAAATATCTAAAAATAACTTAGATTGATGAATATTCAGAAAGTTATATACCATCAACAAGTCATTAAATAAATAGTAGCAACTAAGTATAATTAAATTAATTTTACGATTAATTAAATTGAACAGTTATTGAAAACTTTCAATTTAATAGAATTTTATTCTTATTAAATAATAAGAAAAAGATTTGCTAAATTTTTCACTTCAAAAAATGAAATTTTAATGAATTTTTCAAAATTTAGAAACCGTTTTTGAATCCCATAAATTTCCTAATGATTTGTGACATTCCAAATGTACAAATGAAGTACCACCATAACCAACCGATTCCATATGGAACTGTAGTTATGTTACCACCATAAAGCATTTGCCCTAATGAGTGGAAAATCGGAGTTAAAGTACAATAATAAACAGCTGGAGGAAATACAACAATAATATCTTTTATTGAAGATTGCCACATCCAAGCAAAGATTAACAATATTGGAATCATAGTAACAATCATTGGTCTAAATGACATTTTCATAATTTCAGATTGGTCTGACATCATATCCATTTGTTTAGCTTGAACCTTTGCCATTTGTTTAGAGTCTCCACTAGCTTGAGCTTCTCTTAACTCTTTTTGCAAAGCTTTTGATTTAGCTTGCATTTCATTCATCTTGTCCTGATCCACTAATAATTTTTGAGCAGTTACTGTTAAAAGGGATATGATTAATGATATCACAAATACAGTAAGCACAGGGTTATTAGGGGTAGGATCCATTTGAACTAATGGATTAAGAACAGCATTCATAGCATCAAACACTGGTTGAAGCCAGGAAATACCTAATAAAAAACTACCTTGATACGCCATTTCATTCCTCACATGTTTAATAATTTTTAATAGTAAATTATAATTTTATTTTCTTTACAAATTTTAAACATTGCATAATTTAAATAATTATGCGCGATTCATAATTTCATAAATTCTTTAAAAATACAATAAACTATTAAGTTATAAATTTTTTACAAATTTATAAATTAATAATTTAAAGCATAAGCTAATTTAATATCAAAATGATTAATAACATGATAAAAATTTAAAATAATTAGAAAAAATCTAATTATTAAAAAATTTTCATTACAAGTCAATCATATGCATGATTATTTTAAAAGTTCAACCATTTTTCTAACGGTTGATGGCAAATGATTATCATGGTTATTAATAATTTTTACAGTTGCTCCAGTTAAAGTAGCGTAAGCCATAGCTGCAGCTCTGTTCATTTCTTGATGTAATTGAATATCCTTTGCCTTTTCAGCATCTCTTTGTCTGGTTTCATCACTCATTCTTCTAACCATGATTTCATCAGGATGTGCTTCGACTAAAATGAAAGTGTCTGGATTTAATCCTTCTAAAACCCATTTAGGAAGACCTGGCAAGAAACCAGCAGGTGTGCTAATAGTACAATGAGTATCAACAATAACATTTTCAGATTCGGATTTTTCCTTAATTCTGAGACCTGCTTCTTTTTGAATTTCCTTTTGAGTGTCTGCAGGTAATTTTCTTAACTCATCCCTATTTTCAACAAGACCTTTTTCTACAGCGATTTCAGTCATGATATCTCCATAGTTTAAATGAAGATAATCCACTTCTTCTAATGTCTTTTTAAGTATAGTTGTACTTCCAGAACCTGGAATTCCAGTTAAAACTACTAATTTCATTTAAATCCCTCTCACATTAAACATTAAAATTTTAATTTTAATTAACTAATAATAATCACAAAAGAAAAAAAAAAATAAAGGAATGATTGATTAATCATTTCCAAAATTCTTCTAATTATATGCATCTGAATAATTGATCAATGCCATTGATAAAATCAATTATCAAATTTTCAATCAAAATTATTCAAATACTTTTCTTAACATTGGGTGCATTTCCATAAGTTGCTCTTGAGCAATTTCCTCATAAAGCTTGTATACAATACCTACAGTAAGCAATACACCAGTACCTCCACCTAGAGCACCAGTCAAATCAGCAATAAATGCCAATATACCTACAAACAAACCACCGAGAATTGTAAGAGCTGGAATATACTTTTTCATAATCATATAAAGTTGTCTTTTACTGCTTCTGAAACCAGGAATTTGTATACCTGAGTTATAAAGTTGCTTGGAAACTTCCTTCGCATTTAAGGAACCACTGATTTCCACCCATAGCCAGGAGAAAAGCACACAACAAGCTAAGAAGAAAATACCATAGAATATTACTCTCAATGGATTTGTAAACAATACACTTAAACTATTCGGAGTGGTTAACCATAATGCAAGACCGCTGATTGGCCTACCACCGGAAACTTGACCTAATATTGGGAAACCAAGTTTTTGGAACACACTAGCGAAAAGTGAAATGTTTACAAGAAGTGCACTTGTTAAAATAACTGGCATGTTACTTGCATAAATGAATTTCAATGGATATTTACCTACAGCTCCTCTAATTCTACCATGTCCTCTGACTTGACCGTGAGAAATAGGAATTTCTATTCTCATACTTTCACCATATACAGCCATAAGGAATACAACGATAGTTGCAATCAATGGAATCAATATAGCGAAGTTAGGAGATCCTCCGATAATGGATTGGATAAATCCAGGAAGAATACCTGAAGCAGTAGTAGATGCCGCAGTAGCTGGCAAGAAGTTAAATGTTCCAGTAATAATGGTTTGTGCTACACCAGCAGCAATGAACAATCCTACACCACTACCGAATCCCCATTTGGATACTACTTCATCAAGATATAAGATTAAAATTGCTCCAATAACCAATTGGAGAATCATTATACCATAAAAAGAATTATCAATAGGCACTAAACTTCCAGTAAGCACTAAAACTGCCGCTTCGAATATTGTGAATAAAATAGCTAATAATTTTTGAGTACTTTGAAACATAGCCTTATGTTCATGTTGAGATAAGTCTAGATTTAATATTTTTGCACCGACCAATAGTTGCAATACAATGGATGCAGTTACAATAGGTCCGATACCTAAAGTAAGTATTGACCCAAAACTACCTGCCATAACAGCTCTTAATTGGGCAAATTGGTCAACTGCAGCTGGACTCAAACCATATAAAGGAATTTGAGCTAAGAAATAATATATAACTAAAACTATAGCGGTCCATTTAAGCTTTTCACTAAAGTCTTGCCTATGAATAGGAGTCTTGACCTCAGGAAGTAACTTAAATATAGGCTTAAAATTCTCTAAAATCATTTTTTCCCCGTTAATTATTATCTATTAATTCAAATCAGATTTTAATTATTTATAATAAGAATAAATTAAATTCCAACTTTGAATTTATTAATTTATAAATTTTTAATGTAAATCCAAAATATTAGAAATAAATCACAAAAAGTGATCAAGATTAGCGATTAAAAATCATCTAAATTCGCCTTATATATTATATATAATATTATAATATTTTAGATTAATAATAAATATAATTTTTATATAATATAAACTATTCGATAAATAATACAAAAATTAACTAAATTAATATTGAATTTTAATGAATTTGTAAAAATTTTAAAATAAGAATACAGAATAATAATTAAAAAATGATTTAAAAAATTTAAAAAAATATTAAAAAAAAGTACATAAAAAATATTAAGAATAATTTAAAAAAAAATAAAAAATTAAAACTAGTTAAAGAGCATGACACTCCCAAACTAGTGAAAAGAATTTTGGTCCAGCTTTTGCTGGCCGAAGGCCAGTAAAAGGTGGGTCTAAAGTTCTACAGCTTCTCCGCCAGCTTCTTCTATTTTTTCGATTGCGCTTTCAGAGAATGCAGGAGATTTAACTACTAAAGGAATGTCAAGAGATCCGGTTGCTAAAACTTTGTTGTAACCTAATTCAGTTACATCAATTACAATAACATCGTCTTCTTTAGTTGCAATTCCTTGTTCTACAAACTCTTCAGCTTTGTCATTCAAGAAGTTTAAGTTGACAGGATAAGATTTGTGGATAGTTTTTTGAGGTCTTTTGAAACCGTGTTTACCGAAGTAATATCTGTTTTCAATTACGGTAGTGGACCAGTGGTGTTTTCCAGCTCCAGCTTTACCTTTACCACCTTTGTTACCTGCTCCTCTTCTCCTTTTGACAGAGCCTCCACCGTTAGATCTGGAACCTCTCATCTTATTAATCTTTTTACCTTTTCTAATCATAATAATCCACCTTAAGCCATTCTTTTTGCAAGATTATTAATATCTTCGCCTCTGTAACCTAAGGATCCTCCTTCGTTTACAGAATGTCTAATTCCTTTGTATCCTTTTCTTGGAGGATGTAAACGGAATACAGGTTTCATATCAATATCTTGAGCTTTGAGTTCTCCATTGAGTAATGCATTAGCTAATTCTTCAAAGGTAGAGTAATCAGTGTTTTCGCTTAAGTATTCTTCAGAGAGACGAGCTCCACCAACTAATCTTCCTCTTTTTTCAACAAGTTCAGTGAGAGTTTCTAAATCAACTTCTCCCCAAGTGATGTAGTCTTTTGCTTTTTGGAGCATACCTTTGTAACTTGGGTTTTCATCAACTAATACAGCATGACTAATTCTGTTAAGTCTTAACATTTCTAAAGTACTAGCAATGCCTTGTTTAACACCAGTAGTACCTCTAATTCTAATTACTAAATACATGATACCACCGTTTATTGGATTACTCCCATATTTTTAAGGTCTTGTTCTGAAGCTTTCATTCTGCTTGCTTCTTTTAAAGCTTCGAATACAGCATTAGCAAAGTTTACAGTAGTTTGGGTTTGTCCACTTGCTTGAGACCATACGTCTTTGATACCAGCAAGGGAGAGGATGGTTTTACCAACATCACCAATAGCTAAACCTACACCTGCAGGAGCAGGTCTTAAGGTTACGTTTACACTACTTGCTTTACCGGTTACTTTGAAAGGTACAGTGTGTTGTCTTCCACAAACACAACCCCAGTCTCCACAACCTCTTCTTACTTTGATAATGTTATATTTAGCATTATCTACAGCTTTTCTGATAGCAGGACCTACTTCTCTAGCTTTACCTTGTCCTAAACCTACATAACCATTTTTGTTACCTACTGCAACGATTACTCTAAAGTTTACTTTTCTACCAGATTTGTGCATTCTTTGAACTAAATTTACATCCATTACTTCTTCTTCTAAATCAGGAAGTAATGCATCTACAATTTCTAATTCCATTATAGGGAGACCTTTTTCGAAGATTTCGTCAATATCGGTGATATTTCCTGCTTTTACTTCTTTACCTAAATTGGTTTTAGGTTCCCAGTCATCCATATTAAAGCTCATAATTCAGCCTCGTCAATTTTATTTTTAATTTCTTCAAAGTGTTCAGGTAAATCAGTAGGTTGAAGACCTTTAGCTAAGTATTGGGAGAATTTTTTGTTTAATTCTTCTTCATCTAAGCTTTCTGCATATTCTGCAATGTGTTCACCATTAATTCTGTCTTCAGTAGGGATAATAGATTCACCGTATGGTACATTTAAACCAGCATCTGCAGCACCTTTAACAGCAGCAAATACTTTTGATCCTCTAATAGGAGATTTTAAACCAATATCAGCAACAGCATATTCAATACCTGCTGCAACAGCTTTTTTACCACATAAGTATGCAGTTAAATAAACAGCACTAGTGTTTTTGTTTCCTGCTAACCATCCTAATTTGTTTAATTCTTTACTGTGAGCTGATACAACAGTTTCATCACCGTCTTTACCAACATTGATCACTTGAACAATACAGTTAGCATTGGAAATTCTTACAACTAATCTGGATTTATCTACACCAACTAATTTCGCTCTAGTAGCATAATCAGTTTTACCTTCTCTTCTTCTTCTGAAAGCTACTTTATAATTTGATCCGCTTGCCAAGTCCATTCCTCCTATTTGATTAAATCATGGTCTCTAGCGTAAGTTTTCATGTAAGATTTACTTCTGAAAGCTCCACCTTTTGCCATTTTGTATAATTTACGGTAGGTAGTACGGTCAATTTCACCAGCGTCTCTCATGTCTTTTAAGTCGGTTCTTAAAGCACGAATGGTTTTCATCCAAACTTGTTTTTTAGGAGTACGAGCGTTTTTAGCTCCTTTGATACTACCTCTTCCTTTACGTTTACCTTTTTTCTTTTGCTCTTTGATTTTTTTAGATCTGTAGCTACTAATACCAGTTTTTGGTTTAGCTTTGATAATACCTTGATCTATAAGTTGTTTGATACCGTCTCTTGTAATAGCTCTAGAAACTTCTTCAATTTCATTAGGGTCTATCCATACACGGTTTACTCCAACTTTAAGTATACTAGCAGCTAATCTTTTTTGTGTAGTAAGATTCATTAATAATCCTCCATATAGTTAGCTGATAAACTTGAATAAAATTTCTTCAAGTTTCCCTTTATTCAAATAAATTAAAATTCATTTAATTTAGTTGTTTTAATTTAATTGTTAGCTTTTAATAAGAAAAAAGATTCTTTTGCTTGACTTTTGGCCAATATATTTAAAAAATAAATTTTCCATAAATTTACTCATTAAATTACACACAATTAATTATTTCACCTTTATCCAGAAATTTAGTATATTAAATCCCCGAATCAATTAATTGATTAGAATCATTGTCATATATGTTGTGGTATGAGGTTAAAGACGTATTCAATAATCCCTTACCAACCTTATACAACGCCCCTATTTTTCTTATAAGTAAGCTTTATAAATTTATAATTTTAAAAATTTACTTTAATTAAATCGCTTAACAATTTTAGGAAATGAAAAAACTTAATTTTATCATCTATCATGAGAAAAATTTAAATTTTTCTTTCTTTACATTTATTTATTTAAAACTTTTATACCTAATTCTGATGCTTTTTCTAACATCAATTCTTTTTTACGTTTACCAATAGTAGCACTGATTCTTGCAGCTTCAGTTTCGCAGTCAAGTGCTTCTAATTCTTTCATGTTATTAACAAGAACATCTTTGTAACCAGAAGGATGTAATCCTCTAGTAGCTCTAGGAGTACGATAACCAATAGATGGCATTGCAGGTTTACCTGCTTCGTATCTTCTCATTTTACTAGTTTTTCCTCTAGGACGTCTCCATTTGGTTCCTAATTTTTTATAACGAGCATATTCTTGTCTTTTAAAATCTTTACTCATTCAAATCACCATTATAACTATTCTCTACTAGTTAAATAGATACCATCCTGGAATACTCTAGGATCTTTACCTCTAATTTTAGTAGCTTGTTCTAAGTTAGCCATAGTTTGACCGACTTCTTCCTTGTTAACACCAGTAATGATTACTTCATCACCTTTAACTTGAACTTTAGCGTCTCCAACGATTTTTGCAGATCTTGGATGTCTTTCTCCAATAAAGTTCTCGATAGTAACAGTTTTTTCTTTGTCTTGAACTTTCACAGCCATTGGAAAGTGAGCAAATACAATTTTCATATGATAAGTGAAACCGTCAGTTACACCAGTAATCATATTGTTGATGTGAGCTCTAGTAGTTCCAATCATTGATTTGTCTTTCTTTTTAGGGAAAGCGGTTTCAAGAACAACAAGATTATCTTCTTTTGCAATAGTTACATTAGGATAAGAAAATTTTCTGGAAGTTTCACCATTTGGTCCTTTTACAGTAACTTCATCTTCAATTATAACTTCAACGCCTTCAGGGATTTCAATTTCTTCCCTTATAGCTGCAGCTAATACCATATTTAATCACCTAATACATGTAAGCCAACAAACGTCCGCCGATACCTCTTTCTTTAGCTTCTCTGTGAGTCATAATACCTTCAGGAGTAGTTACTATTAAGATACCGAAGTTCTTTGCTGGTAAATATCTTTTTTCGAATTTCTCAAATTCATCTTTCTTTACAGCATGACGAGGTTTAATTACACCACATTGGTTGATGTTACCTTCCAATTCTACTTCGAATTTTCCAGCTTTGTTGTCATCTATAAATTCAAATTCACCTATATAATTCTCTTTTTGCATAGTGCTTAACACGCGTCCAATTAATTTGGATGCTGGAGAAATAGTACAGTGGTCATTTACTTGACGTTCGTTATTTCTAATGTTTGTTAAAGCATCAGCAAGAGGGTCCATAAGAGTCATAATAAACACCTTTCTTAATTATATTTTTTAAATCCTATTTTAGGAGCAATTTCTCTAAAACATTGCCTGCATAAGTTGAGTCCGTATCTGCTTACAATAGCAGAGTGGTCTCCACAACGGCTACATTTTTTTGCTGCTTTTCCGTATTTTCTTGGCAATATAATCACCTTAACATATCATTTAATATCAAATTACCTGTTTGCAGGATTATTCGTAATCTTCTTCCTCTGCAATGGTAACATTGAATTTTTCTTCCATAAATTTCATAGTTTCTTCAGGAGTGATTCTATGTCTTTTTGGAATAGATTTCTTTTGGATTTTTCTTCTTTTAATTCTATAACCTGGTTTTTCAAAGGTGATAGAAAGATTCATACCAAAAATACCAATATCTGGATCATATCTCATTCCAGGAATATCAATATGTTCTCTAATACCAAAAGAAACATTACCTTGTGCATCAAATTGACTTGGTCTTAATTTGTTGTTGATACCTTCTAAAACCATTTTGATTGCATCTTCAGCTTTTTCTCCACGGAGAGTTACTTTACATGCAATAGGTTGTCTTTTTCTGATACCCCATTCTGGGTTAGTTACTTTTGAATAGGTTTTAACAGGGGTTTGACCAGTCATGTTTTCAATAAGAGTCATAGCTCTTGATAATTTTTCACCAGCTTCACCAACACCAATGTTGATGGTAGCTTTGGAAATGATAACTTCATTCATTGGGTTCATTGGTTAACCTCCAATAAGTCAATAGCTGGTTCATCTTTACCGATTACAAATGCATATTCTTTTAAGGTTAAGAAAGAATCACCATTTGCCTTTTCGATAATTGCAGTATTTGGTTTGGAAGATTCGTCTACAATAACTTCTTGGATTTTACCGAGTTCACCAGTGTGTTTACCACCAGTAACAAGTACAACTACACCATCTTCAAATTTGAAGTTTTCTTTGATTTCCTGTTCAGGTATGCCGATGCAAATAACATCTTGACCTGCATATACATCTTCATCAACTAAAACGTTTCTACCATCGTGAAGGTTTAATTGGGTTTTTCCGCCTTTAATAGTAGATTTGTTTACGACTTTAGCTAATTTGTAACTTGCATCTTCTGCAGAAATTGGGTGTAAAGTTAATCTTCCTTTAGTATCTAAAAGGATTCTGTAATTTTCTTCAGTTTTAGGAATAGTTAAGACATCCATAAAACCGACAGGGAATTTATAATCTTTTACAGCTCTTCCATCAATTAAAACATTACCGGTATTGATAATTCTTTTTGCTTCTCTGGAGTTATCAGCAAGACCTAAAATGTCTCTGATAATAACGAGTAAAGGTAAAGAATCTTCAATAGCGTGTGAACCAGGAGCAGGTTTTACAGTCCAGGTGTCTTCTTTTGGATGGATAGGCCAGCTTTTAGGTGCTTTATACCTTTTAAGATGCTTTCTAGATCCCATTTTTGCCATCTTATTCCTCCATATTTAATCTTCTTTCATCTTTTAAATCAGCTTCAATAATCATCAAGTTGGATGGGTGAATTGGAAGTAATACTGCATTTCCGTCAGGTTTACTTAAGGTAACTCCTTCAACGGTAACTTTGTATCTTTTTGCATCAATAGATTCAACTTTTCCTTCATGACCTTTAAAGTCACCACGAACAACTTGAACTTTGTCTCCAACTCTTATTGGTAAAGATCTTTTACCAATGTCTGCTCTTAAATCTTTGCTTAAATTAGCACTCATGATTTTACGACGAATGTGTAAAGGAGCAGTGTAGAGAGCTTTTCTCTGTTTTCTAGGTTGAATTGACATTTAATCACCATAAACTTAAATTAATATGCTTGCTGCACTGCCTACACTAGGCCATTTGTCAGCTGCTTCTTTAGCAACAGGTCCTCTGATTTCAGAACCTTTCAATACTCCTTCAGGAGTAATGATTACTGCAGCATTGTCTTCGAATTTTACACGAAGACCGTCAGCACGTCTGTATTCTTTTTTCTGTCTTACAACAACTGCGTTGACAACTTCTCTTCTCATATCAGCAGTTCCTTTTTTAACAGAAGCAACTACCATATCACCGACACCAGCTACGTCGAGTCTTCTACGAACACCTTTAAATCCTTTTACGGAAATAATTTCGATTTCACGAGCACCAGTATTGTCAACACATTGAAGTCTTGCACCAATTGGTAAAGCTTTAGTTACGCTGGATGTAGTAGGTTTCATTCTAATCATCACCTTTTACTTCAACTAATACAAAGTGTTTAGTTTTACTTAATGGTCTACATTCTGCAATTTTTACAGCGTCACCAATTTTTACATCAAGACAATCAGGTTTGTGAACGTTAATTCTTGATTTTCTTTTTTCGTATCTTTCGTATTTTCTAATGAACTTGTAGAAACTACGTTCTACAGTAATAGTCCTTTCTGCTTTATTTGTAGTAACAACTCCTTCAAGGACTTGTCCTCTAACAGATAAATTACCATGGAAAGGGCAGTTAGGATCATCACATTTAGTTTCTGGTTCCTTAACATTAAGACCAACCATTTTATCACCATTAAATTTTTTTATATCTTCTTTTTATCCTATCTTCAGGACGATTCAACAATATTTTACCATCAATTTCAACTATGGTTCCATCCGGAACCTTAAATTGAAATACAGAAACATCTTTCTGAATTAATTTCTCTTTATAAATAAAATTAAAATCATTCTGATTAGAACTTAAGTCTTCATCTTGAACCTTTTCCTTCACTTCAATCCTTAAGGTCTTTTTGGTTTCATCAATGACTGTTCCCTGAAGCCCTATCAAAGAGGGATTGGAACTGTCAACAACTTTAAGTTCTAACCCAATTAATTCATGATAGAATATATTTTTTGAGCTTATCATTCTAAGCCTCAGTATGTGAATTTAGGATATGCTTTATGACATTAATGTCTTCTTCTCTTATTGTATTTCTTATCAGAATCTCTGATTTCAATAGTGTCGGAAGAGAATCCCATTTCAGATAAAACTTCTTTAACTCTTGCCTTATGATCTCCTTGGAGTTCAATTTGACCTTTTTTAGCAGTTCCTCCACAAGCGCATTTAGCTTTAAGAGTTTTAGTAAGTTCCTTAATATCTATATCATGTTCATCTATACCTTCGACAATAGTCATAAGTTTTCCAAATCTTCTTCTGACTGTAAACACTTTTACAGATTGAACTTCTCTTGCAATTTCCTCACAAACACAAAGTTCTTCAGGAAGACCACATACATCACAGATTTTTGACATTTAATTCTCCTTCTGTTTTTGGTTCATAATTGTAAGAACACGAGCAATAGTCCTTTTGAGTTCTCTAATTTTACCAGGGTTTTCATTAACACCTGCAGCAGCACTTTTGGAAACGTTTTTAGCGAGTTCTGCTTTGAGTTCCACCAATTTTTCTTCGATGTCCTCAATTTCCATTTCCCAAATTTCTTTACTTCTTAAAATTGCCATTTTCTCAACTCCTTAAAGATTATTCCTCTTCGGAATCTTCAGTAGCTGCTTCAAGTTCTTCGAGGTCTTCTTCAGCTTCGACTACTTCTTCAATTTCTTCTAAGTTTTCGAGGTCTTCTTCAGCTTCGACTACTTCTTCAACTTCCTCTTCAGCCACTTCTTCTTCAACAATTTCTTCTACAGGTTCTGCAATAGGAGCAAGAATATCAACTTTATCAGGTAAAACTGCTTCAGGAGGCATGATTCTAACAACAATACCTAAAACACCAGGTTTTAAAGGTGCGGTAGCAAAACCTTCTTCTACGAATCTAGTTGCAGGTTCACCACATTTCTTAATGTAACCTTCAGTGAATTTAGCTACAGCAGATCTGGAACCTCTAATCTTACCGGATATAGTTACTTCTACACCTTGAGCTCCAGCACCCATGATTCTGCGGATAGTGGAATATGCTACTCTTCTGAAGTGCATACCTCTTTGGAGCATATTTGCTATTTTAGAAGCCATGATTCTAGCATTTAATTCAGGAACATCAACTTCTTTAACTTCCACTTGTGGGTTGTCCAAGTCAAATTTGGTTTTAAGACTTTGGGTAATAGCTCTTACGGTTTTTCCACCTCTACCAATTACCATACCAGGTCTTTCAGCATAAACGATAACCATAGTTCCTAAAGGAGTAACTTGGATTTCCATTCCTCCGTAACCTGCTCTTTCGAGTTCTTTTTCTAAATATTCATCAATTTTGGTTCTTCTGAGACCTTCTGTAACGAAATCTTTTTCTATCATTATTTAAGCCTCCACTAAAACTATTTGAATATGGGTAGTTGGAGTGTTGAATGGAGTTACTCTACCAAATGCTCTTGGTCTAGCTCCTCTAATGACCATACCTCTGTGGGAAGAGATATGTTCAATCTTAAGGTTTTCTACATCCATACCTTTGTATTCTGCATTTGCTTCTGCATTTTCAATAACATTTAAAATTGCTTTAGAAGCTTTTACAGGGTATCTTCCAGCAGCCCAACCTTTCATACCTTTTCTGTGACCAACATCTCTGTTGTGTCTTTTGAAAGGAACAGCTTTTTTCATTTCAATTACATCATTTAAGTATGCTTTTGCTTTAGCAACATCCATGCCTCTAATTGCACTACAAATTTCCACACAATGTTTAGGGGAAACTTTAAGGGATCTTGCCATAGCACGTGCTGTTTTGGATTCATCAGCATCTTTATTGTTATAAGCGTATTTATTTTTAGCCATGTTTTAATCTCCTTATTTAAGTGGTACAAACATAGATGATCTAGTAGCTCCCATACCTGGGTCACCATGTTGAACTCTAGCTCTAGTTGGTGCGAATTCACCAAAGAAACATCCTAACATTTCAGGGGTGAAAGTTACTTCAACAAAGTCTCTACCATTGTAGATACCGAAAGTGGTTCCTACCATTTCAGGAATAACAATCATATCTCTACAGTGGGTTCTAACTACTACAGGTTTTCCACCTTTCTTATCTTGTTTTTGTAATTTTCTCATTTTATCCAACACAGACTGTTGTCTTGGTAAGAATCCTCTTTTTAAGGATCTTCTTTGTCTTGCTGGTAAAAGTTCAATAAATTCTTCCAAGGACATTTCTTTTAATTCTTCAATAGTATATCCTCTGTATTTAAATATTTTTCTAGCCAATGACACATCTCCTTAAATTATCTTCTTTTTCCAGTACGTTTAGCTGCAATTGAACCAACTTTTCTTCCAGGTGGTGCGTGTCTTGAAATAGTAGTTGGACGACCTGGGTGTTGTCTGTTACCTCCTCCGTGAGGGTGGTCAACAGCGTTCATTGCTACTCCTCTAACAGTCATAAACTTCTTACCTTTAGCTTTATAAGCATGCCATCTGACACCTGCTTTTAAGAAAGGTTTTTCTTTTCTTCCTCCACCAGCTACAACACCGATACTTGCACGGCATTGAGGATGGAAAGATTTTAATTCACCAGATGGTAATTCTACAACAGCTTGAGTTGCATCATGGGTAATTAAAGAAGCATAAGTTCCAGAAGATCTTACAAAACGACCTCCGTCTCCTGGAGTGTTTTCAATATTGTAAATTGGAGTACCTTCAGGGATTTCAGCTAATGGTAAAGTGTTACCGAAACTGATTGGTGCTGAAATACCGCATTCGATATCATCATCAACTTGAATGGTTTCAGGAGCTAAAATATGTCTTTTTTCACCATTTTCGAATTTAACTAAAGCAATAGGAGCAGTTCTTGCAGGGTCGTGAATGATTTCTACAACTTTACCTTTTAAACTACCTTCTTTTTCTAAATCATCGTATGCTCTGTATTGGATTTTATCTTTGAATCTGTGAGAAGCAACACGATGAGCAGGAGTTCCTCTTCCTCTACGTTGGTGTATTAATCGTTTTCCCATAATCAGTCCTCCTTAGAATACTCCCATTTTAACAGCTACATCTTCAGCTTCGCCTTCTTCAGTGAGTTTGACATAAGCTAATTTAATACCTTTTGGAGTAATGTGAGTGTTGACTCTTGCTACTTCTTGGTCATATAGCTGTTCAAAAGCCTTTTTGATTTGGGCTTTTGTAGATGTTCTTCTAACAACAAAAGCAAGTTCGTTGTTTTGATCAATTAAATTCATAGTTTTCTCAGTCACATGAGGTTTAACAATAATTTTATAAGGATCCATAAATATCCACCTTCTTAAACTATACCTAATAAATTCTAAAACGAATTTATTGGAATAATCCTCCTAATTTTTCAACAGCGGACTTAGTATAAACAGTTAACCTACCAGCATGAGTACCAGGTGCTAATAATTCAGCATTTAAGTTTTCTGCGGTGACAACTTCGACACCAGCATGGTTTCTTGCACCTAAGCCAATGCCTTTGTCTTCAGCTACAACCACTAAAGGTCCTTTGCTGGATTTGTATTTACGTCCTCTTGTTTTTCCTCTACCTGCTCTTATATGTTTACTGTTTTTAGCTTTAATGATATCATCGTAAACTCCTAATGCTTTGAAGATTTCACGAGTTTCACTAGCAGTCTTAACAGTTTCCAAATCATCTTCAACAATAATAGGAACTTGTTCGAGATTTTCAATTTTGTGACCTCTGCCAGCGACTAACTCTTCATTGGTAGTAGCAGCAACAGCAGATCTGATTGCAAATCTTCTTTCCTTATTGTTTACTTTTTCGTGATGATTCTTTTCAGCTCTTACAGGGTGAGCTTTTCTTCCACCTTTAGCTTGTGGAACGAATGCTGCTCTAGCACCGCTTTTGATTCTAGGTACCATAGCTGCACCTCTACCGGATCCCCAAGATTCTGCAGAAGTTCTTTTACCTGCCATAGGGTCATTACCCCAAGGTTGGATTCTTGCGGATTGAGCGGAAAGAACTGCTCTTTTAATAAGGTCAGGTCTGTATTCTTCACTAAAAATAGCAGGAAGTTCGATTTCCTCTTTTACTTCCCCTTGAATTGAATAAACATTAACTTTCATTTGACTCTCCCCTCTTATACACCTTGCTTGGAAGCAGTACTAATAAATTCAATTTGAGGAGCTGCTTCATCAGCTTTCTTAGGTCTGATAGCTTGTCTAAGAATTACTAATCTTTTAGTAGGGCCAGGGACTGAACCTTTAACTAATACATAGTCGTTTTTAACTAAACCGTATCTAATAAATCCACCATCAGGGTTAACTGCATCCACTTCGGATACATCTCCGATTTTTAAGACTTTCTTGTTAAATTCAGTTCTTTTGTGGTATCCCATTTGACCTGCTTGTGCAACAGTCCACATAGTTCTTTCAGGAGACCAAGGACCAATGGAACCTACGTGTCTTCCTTTTCCACTTCTCATAGCTTTACCGTATTGAATTCTAATATTCCATCTCTTTACAACCCCTTGGACTCCTTTTCCTTTGGTGGTTGCAATAGCGTCTACATATTGTCCTTCATTAAAGATATCGCTTGCTCTGACTTCTTCGCCTAATAAGTTAAGTGCATAGTTTAATTTTTCTTCAGCGGAATTTCCACCTAATGCACATTCAAAGATTTCAGGTTTTTTCTTAGGTACGCTAGCCATCTTAGGGTTAGTGTGTACTAAAACTCTAACATCTTCAGTTTTGTCTAAAGCGTCTTGTATTTTTGCAATAGCTTCAGATTTATCATAGTCTTTAGGAAGGGTAATTTTCCTAGAGAGCTCTTCATCCAAATTATCTGCAATAACTTCGGTGATAGCTTTAAGTCCATGAGCAGTTTTTTCGTATGATCTTATCCCCATAATTACAAGGGGTGGTACTTCCAAAACAGTTACAGGAGTGAAAACAGTCATACCGTGAGATGGAGAGTTCTTATCATTGTCTACAACCATAGCATGAGTCATACCTGCTTTGTAACCTGCAAGACCTAAAAGTTTTGGTTCTTCATTACTTGGCCAAGCTTTGATTCTTGGAGTTTCTTTAGCTACTCTTTTACGAGGGCTAAATGCCACAGAACCTTTTCTTGGTTGGTGATGTCTTACCATTCTTTTCCTCCGTTTCTATAATTTTTTCCTATAATTAATCAGTCTAATCTATTAAAATATTTTAATTTCTATTAATCTATTAAAATAGATTTTTTACAAATTTTGATTCATTGATCCAATCATCGCTTTAAGTTGTCTAATCTTAATTAAATTCTTAATCAATAAATCTCAGAATAAATAGCTATATTTGCTCTTTTAGTCAAATCGCTAAAATTCTACACTGTTTAAACTTGATTATTCAGTTTATAGTTAATAATTTAGCATACAGTCTCCTAAATCATATCTAGATAGGGCATACAGCCTACCTTTAAATAAAAATATCTAGATTAAGACTGTAGAGGCAAAAATTAAACAGCATATAAGCTAAATAAAGCTAGATAAACGTGAAAAACAAGCTCAAACTTGTTTATGTACTTCTCAAAGATTTATTATAAAGCTCATCTGACTTCATAACTTATTCCATGTCTTTATGGAATATCTCCATTGCGGAGCAAACTTTATAGTGTCTAATTATAAAGCAAATCCTTGAAAGCTAAAGCTGACAATAGCTAAAGCTTCGATCTATATGTTTTTTTAATGTATTTATAATATTACGTATTAACGCTACGTAAATGCGGAAGTTAATAATGAACTATTAACTTAAAGTATATTGAAAATAGCTAAAGTTGAAATTACAGCTTCTTCTGTTCTTACGGTCTCAGTTCCTTGATTTGGAATTGTATTTAACTTTATAGTTTCCCACTTGGAACTTTCCACATTTTCTGAAATAGAAGAATATGGTCCTCCGAACACGATAGCTATATGATTTGAACTTTCTACTTTAGATTTCAATTCGTCAAAAATAGTATCGATTGTATCTGCATACTTTGTAGTTTCCACCACAAAGTCGGGATTAACTAATTTTAAGCTATTTTTAAGACCTTTATTAGTAGATAATGTCTTAAATCCCCAGTAAATGTCATCTGGTTCATCAGGTGTGACTATTACCTCTTTAGCAAACTTAGTGATTTTAAATGAAAATATTTTATTCACAGTAAGTTGCTCTTTGCAAAACGCCAACTTATCCATACCTATATCTACAAAGGTACCCTTCTTGTTCCTTTTTACAGTGTATCCTTGTCTGTAATCGCCTAATTCAGGCTGACCTACAGGATGATGAGGCACTCTTAAAGGAGGCAAAATACCAACATGCCTTAATTCAGGCTTTATAGGAATTGCCTTTTTTCTAAGGTATTGTGGAGTATCCATATAATTGAGAATTTCAGCTATGAAATCTCCATCCTCTGTCTGTTCACTGTCTGGAATTGAAAGATCTTTATAAACAACGACTTCATCAACTTCAAACAAAGCTAAAGCCCTACCAATTAAACCCACTTTTGATGTTTTTAATTTCAAGTCTTTAGTTTCTGCCAAGAATGAATTCGGTATAAAGACTGATACTTTATTGTTTTGCATATTATCAAATTTTAATTTTTAATCCATATGCAACATGATTGAACATTTAATAAAGCATTTAGTCAAAAAGAGCTAAAATACCGATTAAATCTAAAATCCGTAAAATAAGAAAAAATAAATATTCATGATTAACACGATTTAAATAGCTACAAAACATAGCCCAAGCTAAACCATCAAAAAACCTATGAAAATTGATTCTTTACACTGATATTTAACATTAGACAGATGTTTAATACCAATAAATCATGAAAATTAAATAAAAAATTTAAAAATTTCTTATAAATTACATAATGTAGACATATAGATTAGTAATATTTAAGTTATTTATAGTATATAAAGGTTTTGCTAAAAAAAGTAGTTTTCATATGATTAAAAATTTCAACCTTCAAAACAACCACTAAGATAACAATTAATCAAAATTCTCAACTCTCAATACAACAACTTTTACATCCCGAGACTCTTCATTATGAAAATCATAGATTTTTGGAATTGGAAACTTATATACCAATTTGTGAGTGACCTCTGCACCAAGATCCCTATAATAATCAATTACAAACTCTTCAGTATTCTTCATATGAAATGAGTAAATGACATCAGCACTGCCAACTGCAAATTCCATAAATTTTCTATCAGCATGCCTTTTTCCCTTCTCTTGAGATCCAAAAGGTGGGTTTTGAATCAAAGTGTCAAATCTATTTAATGAACTTTCATTATTATTGATTTTGTTAAGATTGCTTTCATTTAATAAATCACTTATTGAATTAAATGAATTAATGTCCCCAACTATGAAATTTGTATTACTGACATCTACATCATATTGTTCAGATATGATATTTTGAGTGATTTTTGCTAAAGCTATTGATTCATCATCAATGTCAACACCTAATGAATAGCTTGCACCCATAAGTGAGGATGCAATTGCAAATATTCCAGTGCCACACCCAAGATCCAAAATATTCATGCCATCGATATCACCTAAACCATATGCATTCCACACTAGATCTGCAGCAATTGTTGCAGGAGTGGAATACTGTTCAAGTCCAACCTTTGGATTTGGATGATTCGGAACATTTTCCAAAATCATTTCAAGATGTTTCTTTTTTGAAATTTTCATAAAAATCACGAGAAGCAAAAATATAATTATATAATATATATTATTTTTATTAATATAATTTTTATTTAATTAAAAAATTTTAATTTTTTTTCAATAATTTCGTTTTATTAATTTTTTTAAACTTTTATTTTTTAAAATTCAAAAATCATTTCTCAATAATGACAAAATTTAATATTAATATTAATCATATATAGTATTATAATATTTGATAAATAATATATAATTACAAATATAATGATAAAATCATAATCATATATTTTTTATCATAAAGTTTTAAGATAATTTAAATTAAAAAAAGAGGTATAACATGTTTGAAAAAGTACTTATTGCAAATAGAGGAGAAATTGCTATACGTGTTATGAGAGCATGTCGTGAATTGGACATGAAAAGTGTAGCAGTATACTCAGATGCTGATAAAACTTCTCTTTATACTAATTATGCAGATGAAAGCGTTCCTTTAGGAAACCCTTCTCCAAGCCAGTCTTATTTAAACATTGAAAAGATCATTAATGCTGCAATTGAAACTGGAGCAGATGCAATTCACCCAGGATATGGATTCCTAGCGGAAAATCCTGAACTTGGAAGACAATGTGAAAAGAATGGAATCAAACTTATTGGTCCTAAAGGAGAGCATATTGAAAAAATGGGAGACAAGATTACTTCCAAACAATTAATGAAAGACGCAGGTGTTCCTGTTATTGAAGGTACTCCTGATGGAATCACTGATGTTGAAGAGGCAAAGGAAATCGCTGAAGCAATCGGATACCCTGTAATCATCAAGGCATCAGCTGGTGGTGGGGGAATCGGTATGCGTGCAGTTTATGAAGAGGATGAACTTGTACGTGCACTTGAAGCAACCCAATCAGTAGCTTTGAAAAACTTTGGAGATGCAACAGTATTCATTGAAAAATACCTTGAAAAACCAAGACACATTGAATTCCAGGTTTTAGCTGATGAGCATGGAAACACTATCCATGTAGGAGACAGGGAATGTTCCATCCAAAGAAGACATCAAAAGTTATTGGAAGAGGCTCCTTCCCCAATCATGACTGAAGAATTGAGAGAAAGAATGGGTGAAAGTGCAGTTAAAGCTGCAGAATCCATTGGATACAACAGTGCAGGAACTGTGGAATTCCTGTATGAGAATGGAGAATATTACTTCCTTGAAATGAACACACGTATTCAAGTGGAACACCCAATAACTGAAATTGTAACTAATACTGATTTAATCAAAGAGCAAATTAAAATCGCTTGCGGTGAAGAATTGGAATACGAGCAAAATGACATTCAGATAAGTGGACATGCTATTGAATGTCGTATCAATGCAGAAAACCCACTTGCTGACTTTGCACCAAACCCTGGTAAGATTACAGGTTACAGATCCCCTGGTGGACCGGGTGTACGTTTAGACAGTGGAGTGTACATGAATTATACCATTCCAACTTTCTACGACTCAATGATTTCCAAATTGGTCACAAGCGGCCGTACAAGAAATGATGCAGTCAATAGAATGAAAAGAGCATTAAGCGAATACATTATCTTAGGTGTAAAAACCACTATTCCATTCCATAAGGCAATTCTCAGAAATGAATCCTTCCTTGAAGGTGACTTGCACACTCACTTTGTAGATGTGCATAAGAAATGGATTGACGCTGAAATGGAAAAAGTTATTGCAGAGGATTTGGAAAGGGTAAACCGTATGAAATCCACATTTATGCCTGGAAAGAAAATAGCTGCAATATCTGGTGCAGTGGGAACTTACTTCAATGCTGCTCAAGCGCAACAACTTAAAAAACAGAAATAAAACAGCAAAAAATAAAATAAATTTTAATAAAATAAAATTTAAAAATAAAAAACTAAACTCATAAACTAAACTTATAATTTAACTCATATCTAAGTGATTATTATGAAAAAAGAAATGATAAAGCTTTTACTAAGCCAAAATGTAATTTCAGAAGAAGAAGCTAAACGTTTAGACTTAATAAATGATGAAGCTATTGAAGAATCCATCAAGGAATTAGGATTCGGAAAAACTGAACACATTACAAAAGATAAAATTTGCGAAACTCTTGAAACTGAAAAAATAGGTAATGAAATCCTTTGTTTCAGAAAAGTGTTCTCCACTAATTCAATAGCTAAGTTTTTAGCTAATCATGATGCTAAAGAAGGCACTGTATTGATTTCTGAAATTCAAACAAATGCAAGAGGAAGATTAGGTAAGAAATGGGAAGCTCCAGAAGGTGGAATATGGATGTCTCTAATCTTAAGACCTCAAGTTCCTCCTGCAAGAATTGGTTTAATCACATTGGCAACAGGTGTGGCAATAGCTAAATCCATCAGGTCTTTAGGTGTTGACGCTAGAATCAAATGGCCTAATGACGTCTTGATTCACGGCAAGAAAATATCTGGAGTTCTCACTGAAGTCAATGCAACTTTCAATGAAATCGACTGGATTGTAGTGGGTATTGGAATTGACAGCAACCTCAAATTAGAGGACTTCTCTGAAGACATTAGAATAGGCACAACCACTTTAACTGAAGAATTACCTGCTAAAGTCGATGAGAACGAGCTTATTGCAATTTTCCTAAATGAA
The DNA here is from genome assembly GCF_045114555.1 of Methanobrevibacter sp. GTDB lineage: Archaea > Methanobacteriota > Methanobacteria > Methanobacteriales > Methanobacteriaceae > Methanobrevibacter. The sequence continues at coordinate 35,759 of NZ_JBGUKT010000030.1, forward strand.
TTTGAAAAGGTTTACGAATTATATAAAGATGGTGAGATTGAAACCATTCTTAAAGATTGGAGAGATCTTGCAGATACCATAGGAAAATACGTAAACATTACCCAAACCGGTGGAAAAATTACCCAAGGTTATGTTGTTGGAATCAACAATGAAGGTAGCTTAATCATTGAAAGACAAGACGGTGCACTCGAGAAAATAATCTCTGGTGAACTTAGAACCGTTGAATAAAATTAAAAAAAATTATTTCAAATTTATTTTAATTGAAATAAAACAAAAACAGTACTTTAATTAAAAATTAAAATATACATAAATAAAATGAAATTAATTTTTCATTTTATTACCTCTTTTTTTAAAAAATTAAAAATAAATATCAAAATAAAAATTAAAAGAAAATAGCTAAAAAAACTAATTCTAAAATTCACTCTTTTTAAAAAAATAGCTATTTAGTAAAAAATCAATTCTTTTGATTTTTCAACATCTTGAGATAAAACCAAGAATTCCTCAAAGGACTGATCTACTTTTTCATATAACTCATTTAAATCCATATCAATTACATCATGAGTGGATAAGTCAATACGGATTGTAGCGGATGCACCTGGCATGCCAACTGCAGGGATTGTAATGATTCCAAAGTCCTTCAATAAAACCATAGCCCATAAGAAACAGCAATCCTTTTTTGAAAGCTCTGTTTCAACATTAAGTTTATCTAATTGATCTTTTAAGGAATCTTCACTTACCATAACACCAGTTGGTGTCTTTTCAAACATTTCATACTTTTCACTGAGCAAATCAAAGAATTCCTCTTTTCTAGACATAGCTTTAACCAAGTTCTCTTCAGTGTAATTCCTAATACCATTTACCATTGCCAAAATCAATGGAGGTTGAGCTTCAAGACCAAATTGATTTGCCTTAACCTTTATTTCATCAATTAAATCCTTTCTGCCAGCCATCAATCCGCCTCTTGGGCCTGGCATTAATTTATCAGTGCTTGTAACAACCAAATCCGCTCCAAGCTCTGTTGCTTTCGCTTGATTGAAGACAGCAGTTCTAAGCCTTGCACCTGAAGCATCATCAACAAGCACTGGAATGTCCTTTTCATGAGCCATATCTATGACTTTCTTAAACAATTCTTCATCAATGACCTTATGATCCATTGTTGAACCGGTTACAACAACCAGTGAAGTGTTTTCAGGAATAGTGAACTTGTCAATGTCAATAAACTCATCATAACTTGCACCTACAATTGCACATGACCTTGGAATTGATGGATGGGCTGGAAATTCAGCTAAAAAATGACTGACATGAGAACCTTCTTCAACCAATGCCAAAATACTTGCCAAGATTCCGGAACTTGTCCTGTTAACTGCCAAGACCTTTTCCCCTCCAAGATGCTTGCGACCTATAATTTGGAGCTCATCTTCAAAAATAGCAGGACCTACATAGGTTTCCAATAGATTCAATTCCTCATCACTTGCTATAAATCCGCCGGAAAGTCCAGTGACATCATACAATGAGTCTCTTCCTTCATTTTCAATAATGGATTTAATGATCTTCAAGGAGGATTCCCTTTTCTTAACTTCATCTAATGAATTGTTTACAATCATGGTATAACCTTAAATTGATTAAAGAACATTATAATATTTTAAAATATAATTAAATATTTTTTAAAATATAATTAAAAATATTATAAAATATTATAAAATATTATTAAAATATTATTTAAAAATTATTATAAAATATAAAAATAAAATCAAACAAAAAAGTAAAAAATTTATGAAAAATAAATCTGATAAAAATAATAAAAAAGAAAAATTAGGAATAATCAAATTATTCCATATTCAATTTATAATCAGAGAAAGCCTCAACAATTACTTTTAAATCCTTTTCAGTAATATCAATTTGGCTAAAGTTTTCCTCTTCAGTATAAACATATTCAGCAAACAATACACTTCCATCAGGAGTGGTGTATATTGTGATTAAATCATCCTTCTTCTCAGGATTTTTGTTAAATAGGTTTATAGTGAAAGAACAGAATGAATCTAAAGAATCCTCATCTATTTCTCCATCATTATCAAGTTTCAATTTGAAATCGGAAAAATCATCAACGATTGATTCTAACTCTTCATTTGAAATGCCTTCTTGACTAAAGTTTTCTTCATCAGCATAAATGTATTCTGAGTATGTAATATTTCCATCAGGATTGGAGTAAATATTAATCATCTTTTCATTTTCAGAATTTTCATCAGGCACGTTTATAGTGAAAGAAATACCTAATTTATTGAAGAACTTTTCTTTTTCTTGTTCATCTTTATTACATTTTCTAAATTTACTTATTCTGGTTTTAAGTTTCTTCTGTGATGCTTCTGCAATATCCGCCATGATATCACCAAAATAATCATGATTTTTAATCAAATAATTTTATAATACTAAATTTATAATACTAAATTTTATAAATACAAATTTAACATAATTTTAACATAATTTTTTACAATAATTCTAAGATTAATTTCTAAGATTAATTTCTAAGATTAATTTAGATTATTATCATATTTAAAATCATTAGTATATAAATATTTACTACAATTCATTTCTTTTAATAAAACAGAATCAATCATAAAGACTGTTTCCTTCACTGTCCATAGCCACAATCAATGGGCCAAATGAATCTACATCCAAATCCCAAATGGCTTCAGGCATTCCAAGGTCTAGCCAATTTACTCCTTTTATTTCATTTACCTTATCAACATACAATGCTGCACAACCACCAGTCGCTACAACATAAACTGCATTATTTCTCTTGAGGGCTTCCCTTACAGAATCATCCATTCCACCTTTACCAATGATAATCTTAGCACCCATATCCAAAACATCCGCTTCATATGGATTCATTCTCATGGAAGTTGTCGGACCTACAGCAACCATTTTGTATTTAGGGCCGTTGGAATCATCTTCCTCTTGAATAATAGGTCCCGCATGGAATAAAACCGCTCCTTCAATATCCATTGGAGCCCCTTCTTCCAAGATTCTTTTATGAGCTTGATCTCTTGCAGTCAATATTTGACCGGAGATTGAAATAACATCTCCAGCTTTTAATTTGTTAATATCCTCATCAGTAATTGGGGTTTTTAATTCTATCATGAATTCACCAAATAAATTTTATAAAATTTTGAAACATTAAAAAAGGTATTTTTAAAAATTTCAAAAACAAATAGAATAAGTTTTATATAAAAAATTTCATATATTATATAATATATTATTTAATTTATTTATTTAGGTATATAAAAATAATCTAAATATTTGGATATGAAAAAAATAATCTGAATCTTTAGATATAAAAAATAATCTAAATCAAATAATTTAAATTAAATTGATTTATTTTAATTAATGAAGAGTAAGGTTGATTATTAATGTCCAGTATGAGTAATGTAGCAGGATTATCTAAATGGATTAGAACATTGCCTAATGCTAAAAGTTCAGTGCTAATGATAATTATACTAAGTTTTATAACAGGAGTTCTCCTATTTTTATTACAGCCGGTTAGTGTAGGAAACGGATTGGAAGACTTCTTCTACGGAGGGGCATTCGGTTTTGTTGTATTCGGATTGCCTGCAATCATAGTCGGATCTACAGATCAATTATGGGTGGAATCCCTTAATGGAATCAACCTTAAGGCAAAGCACTCCATGTTTTTAGCATTGGTCTCAATGTCCCTTGCAGGAATTGTAAGTATAATTGGAACAGCAGTAGGACTTATTTTCAATATGGATCTATTCTTTAACTCCATCTTATTCGGTTGTGTTATTGCATTTGGATTCAATATTCTTGTTATCTTAGCTACAACTAGAATAAAACTCTTCAATTCATTTTTAATTGCAATTATCCAGCCATTGCTTATGATTGGAATGCTCATTATCACAAGTTTCCTAAACAATATTGAAGACATATTTGCATTAGGATATATCAGTACATTCTTTAAAGTGATTATAGCAAGTGTAATCTTCCTAATTGCAATTTACGCATTCATCAGTGTTGTAGAGTCTCCGATGAAAAAGAATTTAGGATTCGGTGCAATGGAAATCCTAAGTTATTTCATCTTGCATATGAATGAGGGAACCAATACAATTGAACAATTGTTTGATAATGCTGGAGAAGCTATTGATACCCTTGTAGGTGTTGCAAGCTTTAGAAGGTTTGACGGCAGTATTAAAGCATTATTCATTAGCCCTTGTGTCCATCCAGGACCTCTCGGAGACATTGGAGGTTCCAATATGCCTACCATATTGGCAAATAGCTTTGATGCATTCACTATGGTTGCACATGGTCCATCAACCCATGACTTCAACCCGGTTTCAAGTGATGAAATCGTTAAGATAGAAGATGCAGTTAGAAAAGCTTTAGACAATATGGAATACTCTCCAAAGGCAAGTGAATTCATAAGATATTCACATGAAAAGGCAAACGTTGGAGTTCAATTCTTTAAGAATGGAACCGTTATGCTCTCAACATTTGCTCCATCTGGAAGTGATGACATAGAATATGCTGTAGGACTTGCAGCAATGATAGAAAGCCAAAAGCTGTTAGGAACAGAAAACAATATCCTAGTTGATTGCCACAATTCATTCAACGAGGAAAAAGGTGGGGTTCTACCAGGAAACCCTGAATTGTTCCAATTACTCGATACAATCAAATTAATTAATCCAAAGGACTTGGAACATGACATTAAAGTTGGCTGTTATTATACCGACCTTGGAGGATTCGATAAGCATCAAGGAATTGGTGAAAGCGGTTTGAAAACCATGGTTGTTGAAGTGAATGGACAAAGAACTGCTTATGTACTGTTCGATTCAAACAATATGGAATTAGGATATAGGGAAACCATTTTCAATGCTGTGAAAGACTTGGATATTGATGAGATTGAAGTTATGACCACAGACACACATACTGTAAATACATTATCTGCAGGATACAATCCAGTTGGAACTGTAGAGAAAGAAAAAATCATAGAGTTTGTGAAACTTTCAATCAATGAGGCAATTAAAGACCTAGAGCCTGTAGAAGCTGGAACAAATACTGAAAGAATCCTAAATCTTAAAACATTTGGTCCAAATAATTCCACTGAACTTATTTCCACAATCAGTTCCATCGTAGCAGTCAGTAAGATCATTGCTCCATTAACATTTATTGTAGCAATTATCTTTGTAATCATTTGGATATTTGTATTATAATTAAATATTATTAGAATAGTATTGACTAATAAGCAATACAATTCTCATTATATTATTGAGGTGAAAATATGATTACTTGCAATGTATGTGGACACTTGAATCCCATTGGTGCATTAATATGTGAAAACTGCGGATCTGACCTTTCTGACAGCCCAGATTTAGGTGGATTCGATGATGATGAATATTATTAAAGTTTTTTATTAAAAAAAAACTCTTTCTCTTTTTTCTTTATTTTTTTATTAAATATTATAACTAACTATTTTTCATAAAACATTTTTACAGATTGCTCTTTTTAAAAATTGATATTGAATGAAATAAAATTAAAAATGTTAAAAAATACTAAAATTATAGCTTAAATAGTTAAAAAACGTTAAAAAAATAGATATATGATTTATTTGAAAAATAGTAAAAAAATAAAAAAAGAAACTAATTATTTATAAATAATTAGTTAAAATAGTCCATAAAATGAACCAACAGAATCCGAATGGAAGGATTCCATCCCATAACCAAGTTGAAAATCCTTTAACTTCTTCACCAAACAAATTTTCACATAATTTGCCTACGAAATAAAGAATTACTAAACCTACTACAAATGCAAATACATGATTTGTGAATCCAAACATTCCAATTGTAAACGCAGTGGATATGAGAGCTGCAACTATTGCAGCAACAAGATGAATTGATACAGTTTTAACAGTGACATCCATTAATTTTTCCTCCAATAATAAAAATAAATATAAATAAATTTTGATTTTTTATTTTGATTTAAATAAAAGTTTTTTAAAGTTTTAAATATAATTAAATCATATAAAAACTATAACTATAATTATATAAGTTGATATAATATATAAAATATTGCATAAAAACAATTAAAAAATTACTAAAATCAAAGATTCTAGGAATCTTTTTAAATAAAATCTTAAAAAAAAATTTGAAAATAAGATTTAAAAATATTTTAAATAAATTTTAAAAAAAAAATTAAAAAATAATTAAATTATTAATAATTATTCAAGTGATAAAATATGAAATCAATGACAAATGTTGACATTTACACAATATGTCAAGAATTAAATGATTTACTGGTTGGAGCAAGAGTGGATAAATCATTCCAGCCTACTAAGGATACTGTGGTTATGAGATTCCATAAGGCAGGTACTGGAAGATTGGATCTAGTAATACAAGCTGGAAAAAGAATCCATTTAAGCCAATATCCTTTAACAAATCCTCAAAACCCACCAAGTTTTCCAATGCTTCTTAGAAAAATAGTGAAGGGAGCAAATGTAGTTAGCGTAGAGCAACATAATTTTGACAGGGTTATGGAAATTAAAATGAAAAAAGAGCAAACCTACACCCTTATTGTTGAACTATTTTCACAAGGAAACATAATTCTCTTGAATGAATCCAATGAAATCATATTGCCTCTAAAGAGAAAGCATTGGAGCGATAGGGACATTAGCTCCAAAAAGGAATATGTATTCCCTATTGAAAATGGAATCAATCCAATCACATTGACTATCGAAGAATTTAAAGATATTGTGACTGGTGGAGAAGATGAGGAGATAGTGAGGGTTCTTGCTACAAACGGTCTTGGTAGCCTATATGCTGAAGAGATAATGGCAAATACTGAAATAAGCAAGAAAGCGTCATGTTCATCTTTAAGTGCTGAAGAGATAAGCACCATTTTTAATGCATTGAAATCAGTTTTTGAACCTTTGGAAAAAAGGCAGTTCAATCCGATGATTGTAAACAATAAAAAAGAAGTAGAAAAATTGAAGAAGGAAAATCCTGACAAGAAATACAAATCCAAAGAGGATGTCATTTCAATTAATTTAAACCAATACGAAGGATTTGAAGTTGAAAGCTTTGAAAGCTTTAATGAGGCATGCGATGAGTTCTACTCTTCCAAAGTGAAAAATGAAATAACAGGCATTCAGGAAGCTGCATGGAATAAAAAGGTTTCCAAATTTTCCAAAAGGCTTGAAAAGCAGGAAGAGACATTGCATAACTTTGAAAATACCATTGAAGATTCCCAAAGGAAAGGGGAACTCCTCTTTACAAATTATGTTCAAGTTGATAACATTTTAAATGTAATCAAAGGTGCAAGAGAAAAGGACTATGGATGGAAGGAAATCGGAAAGACATTGAAGGACGCCAAGAAATCCGGAATGACTGATGCACAGATATTTGAATCCATGGATCCTTTAGGAAACATTACATTGAAAATAGATGATGTAAGCATTGCCCTTGACTCAAAGAAATCCATACCTGATAATGCTGAAGTATACTATGAAAAGGCAAAAAAAGCTAAGCGAAAGATTAAAGGTGCTTTGATAGCTATTGAAAACACCAAAAGACAACTTGCAGATATGGAAGCCAAAAAGGAAAAGGCCATGTCAAATATAATGGTTCCACAGAAAAGGGTCCAGAAGAATCTCAAGTGGTATGAAAAATTGAGATGGTTTGTATCAAGTGATGGAATTTTAGTGGTCTGCGGTAGAGATGCAGGTACCAATGAAGCAGTTGTAAAGAAATATTTAGAACAAAATGATATTTATTTGCATGCAGATATACATGGTGCTCCTTCAGTTGTAGCAAAAGTTCCATCCGATTCATTAAATGACAATTTGCTTAAAGAATTAGGTGAGTTTTCAGCTTCCTTTTCAAGTGCTTGGTCGAAAAACTTCACATCTCAAGACGTCTATTGGGTAGAGCCAGACCAAGTTTCAAAAACCCCAGTTTCAGGAGAGTTTGTGCCTAAGGGTGCATTTATCATTCGTGGACATAGAAACTATATTAGGGGAGCAAAACTTGAAATCTCAATTGGACTGGTAGACTATGATGGTGATAAGCGCATAATGGCAGGTCCAACTGATGCTATGAAACATCATGCAAGTAAATTTGTAACCATAAAACCAGGTTATACCAAAAAGGAAAAAATAGCAAAGGAAATATTGTCTAGAATTAATGAAGATGAGATATTAAGTTTAGATGATGTTGTAAGAGTATTGCCTAGTGGAAAATGTGATTTTGTTTAAATCCATTTTTCCATACTTTTTTTATAAAATAGAACTCTAAAAATAGCTTAAAAATAAAAATATTTAAATAAAAATATAAAAAAATATTAAAAAAAATATAAAAATAAGAATATTAAAAAAATATAAAAAAATAAGAATATTAAAAAAAATATAAAAATAAGATATAAAAATAAATCAAAAAATATTCAAACTTTTAAAAGTTTGAATTATTCTTCTTTTTCAAAATCAGGCTTGTAATATTCCAATGGATTCATGATGACAACTTCAACATTAGGATGAAGCTGATTTACGAAATTGGAAAATATAGCAGGATCCTGTTCAATTACAGGGAAAGTGTTGTAATGCATTGGAATTACAACCTTTGGAGCTAACCACATAGCTGCAAGTGCCCCTTCAAATGGACCCATGGTAAACTTATCTCCGATTGGAACCATTGCAATATCCGGCTTATAGATTTTTCCTATGACATTTTCCATATCAGAGAACAATCCAGTGTCTCCAGCATGGAAGACTTTTGTTCCATCTTCAAAAGTGAATAGGAAACTTCCAGGGTCTCCAGCAGGACGGATTTCTTCAGTGAAATCAATAGAAGAAGAGTGTTTTGCATCCAACATGGTGATTTTAATTCCTTGAATGGAAACAGAACCTCCAGTGTTCATGCTGACACAGTCAAAACCTTGTTCTCCTAAGAATAAAGAGATTTCATGGTTTGCAACAAGAGTTGCATTTGTATTGTTAGCTATTTCCATTGCATCTCCGAAATGGTCAGAATGTCCATGAGTTATGCAAATAATATTTGCTTCCAACTCCTCAACTGGAAGAGGACAAGCAGGATTATTGCTAATGAATGGATCAACCAATATCTTTACTCCCTCATCACTAATCAATTCAAATGCAGAATGACCTAACCATCTAATTTCCATAAATTTCACCTTTTTCAATTTCTTATTTCATAAAAGTTAAAAAGTAAGTTTAATAGTTTTTTTAATTATTTTTTTCAAGAAGTGCATTAATATCCAAATCATTAGCTAATTTCCAAGAAGATTCAAACAGGACCTTAATGTTTTTAACAGAATCCTCATCATCATAAACTGCACCATATTCGAAATCTTCCTCATCCAAACTATTGGATATCAATAATGCATGAGATGTATCTCCAATTAAGTTAAATGAGTCTACAGAAGCCAAAGTCTTTATTTCAACTCCTTTTTTAATAAGAGAACTTAATAATAGAACATATGAAATGTCTTCCAAATCAAATTCTTCAATTATTACCCTTGATTTGATTTTTGAAAGACTTGACAAGAACCTATCTCCCATATCCTTAATTGTTGGAGCTTCCAATAGTATCTCTTCTTTTGAATGACTTGCAACTTCTTCAAACGCCTCTTGAGAAGTTAAGATACCTTTTTCACAAATGACATAACTATTCAATAGTTTTGGAATAGGAATGGATTCCGGATTATTAGGATCTATTGTAATGGTATCTTCATGACCTCCTGCAATAGAAGAAACCGGTGCCACAGCAAGCTCTTCAGACACATCTGGAGTGTGAACTTTTGGAGCAGGCCTTGGAATTTCATCAAGATTAACTTTAGGTTTTGAAGCATCAGGAATAGAAGATTTCTTATGAGGCCTAGACAAGTTAGCATTAGTGTCCTTTTTAGAAGCTATTGGATTTGTTGAAGCAATGGATGTTGGTCTTGGCAAGTTTTCAACATCAATAGCCAAATCAGGAGTGATATATCCTAAATCATCAATGCCTTCAACACCAACTGTTAAACCATCATCAATTGTTTCATCTTCATAATCATCATAAGCGATACCATGTTCCTCTCTATAAGATTCATCTGCATAGATAGGAGTAATGAAATCCTCATCAGTGGATTCATCATATATTACATTATTATAATGAGTATTTTCAGATTGTGACAAATTGTAAACCGGTACATCTTGAGGATCTAAATCTATCTCATCAATAGGCATGATGATTTCCTCATCCATGGTTTTTGGCATTAGACTGTAGCTTTCATCAGACACTTCATTATCATAAACTGTTTCAGCATCCCCTACACTAGCTAAAGCCTTTGAAATTTCACTAGACCTTTTAGGAGCATTAGCCAAGTTAATTGTTTCTTTAGATTTTCTTTTTGGCCTTCTGGTCACTTTCATAGGTTTTTCATAATTAGGTGTGAAGTAAACTGTTTCCGAATTTGCTTCCTCTTGATCTTCCAAATAACCAAAACTTCTCTTTTCTGGCTTGTTAGACTTTCTTATGGATGGGAGTTTGAATTTAGGCTTTTCTTCATTTGCAGGTTTAGTCTTGAGAACCTGCTTGGATTGATCAACTGGTTCACTGAATCTTGATTTAGATTCTACTTGTTGGGTGCTATTTAAGTACTCATCAAGAGTCATGGAAGCAGAATCATCATGACGTTTAAGAATTGATTTGGATTTTGAATTGGAATTGGAACTACCATCCAATTTAGAATTAACTAAATCTTCAACTTCTTTAGCACTTTCCACTACACGGGACAAAGTGTCATTTTTAGATTTCTGATTCAATCTATTGCGTCTTGAATTCCTATTCAAACTTCTTGAATCCAAAATTCTTAAAACAAATGCTTGAAGTAATTTGTATAAACCGAAAACGGTAATTAAAATACCTATAATTAGAATTAAATCTATTAGACGGTAAACGATACTTCCATAAACAAGAACTAAACCAATGACTGTTAATAAAATACCAGTAAATATATCTAACGAATCTGCCACGAATACCCACCTTAAAAATATCAAGTAAATAATCAAATAAAAGTTTGGTTAATAAAGCCTATTATTAAAAAATTAACTATTATTAATATATTTATATAATATTAATCATTTATATAATTTTGTTTTTAATGAATGAAAAAAGGCCTAAAAATTAGTAAAAAAACTAAATTATAATAAAAAATCTATTAAATTGAAAAATATATGATAATTTTTTAGTCTAAAATGAATAAAAACAAAATACCATAAAATTTGAAAGAATAAAGAATTTTAATGAAATATTTTATCAGCATAATTTGATGAGAAATTTCAAGAATTCAAAATTCATTAATCTAAAAATTTAATGTGAAAAATGGAATTATAATTAAAAAATCAAAATGATTTTAATATTCAAAAAGAATAAAAAATTAAAAAATAATGTTAAATTTAAATTTAACAATTAAATTACACTTTATTTAGAATATTAACCTCAAATTATTACTTAAATTAGAAAAAAAGATAATATTTAAATAATGAACAATGAAAAAATTAGAAACAATGAGGTGAAATTATGATTTTTGAAAAAGAAAAAAATGAAAATGAGATTTTATACATGAAAGAAAATATGAAAAACAAGCTTAAAGCTATTTCAAATGATAATTCTGGCCAAGGAGCTGCAGAATATATCTTATTATTTGGAGGAGTGATAGTGATAGCTTTAGCAGGATTGTTGATTTACAGGTCTTACTTTAGCAATAATGCAAGTGGATTGAATGCAACCCAAGACATAAGTTCCATCAGAAATAATGTAACTAGCATTTATTAATAGATAAAAAATCGCAAAAAAGTATCTGAATGGTAAATCATATGAAAGAACTAAAATACCTTAAATGGGACAATCAAGGACAAACAAGTGTTGAAGTAATATTATTGATAGGTTCCATTTTAGTGATTTCAATCATTTGCGGAACTTACATCTATAAGATTAATTTGGAAATCAATGCCCAGTTCAATCAAACACTTTCTAAAGGAAGACTTTTTTTATTTAATAAATTAAACTAAATAAAATTCCTGGTAAAAATCCTAAAAATTAATCTCATGCCAAGTAAAAATAGCTAAAAGTTAAAGAGTAGCTAAATAACTTAAATGACTAAAAAAGTAAAAAAAAGTAAAAATAATAAATCTTTCTAACTAAATAGAAAACCCCCGCAAACTAATTGTTAAATGGAGATTTATTATTTTATAAATATGAATACTAAAAATAAAAATTAAAAATTAAAAAAAATTGATTAAATTAAAAAATCTAAATTTTGAATAAAATGATTTTTTAAATCTAATCAAGTAATCTTTCTAAAGCTGCTTTCCAAGAAGCTGAAGAAACATTAGTTAATTTCATATCAGTTCTTTGAACAACAATTCTTTCTTGAGGACATACTTTAGTACATGCACCACATAAAACGCAGTATTCCTGATTGAATTTAGCTACATTGTCTTCAAGTACAACTGCATTACATGCACAAAGGTCTACACAGGATCCACAACCTACACATTCTTCATCAGTAGTTGTTATTTCCCCATCAAATGGTTTAGTGACTTCTGCTGCATCTACAGGACAGATTTCCTTACACCATCCACAGTTAATACAATCGGATCCAATAAATATGTCACCAGTGATTTGAGGTTTTTCAATTTCATCACTGTGCATACAAGTGACACATACAGTTCTGATCGCTTCTTGAGGGCATACTCTCTTACATACTCCGCAGTAAACACATTTATCCTCATCCACTTCAATGGAACAAGCATCAGCAGCATTTACAACAGTGATTGCATCCGCAGGACATAATTCTGCACAAGCACTACAGTAGATACACTCTTCATCATTAATTGAAATTTCACCTTTTAGCAAGTCATTTCTATCAGGCAATTCTCTTTTAAACAAAATTGCATCTTGAGGACATGCTACAGTACATCTTCCACAGAATTCACATGCTTCATCATCAATTGCAGATTCATGAGTCCAAGTTGGGTAATTAGCCAAGTCTTTGGAACTTGAACCGTCAATTTCAAAGTCCAATGCGCCAAATGGACAAGCAGATGCACATAAACCACAGATTACACAAGTATCCTCATCAATTGCAAGCTTGTTTCCTTCCACTTGACCTCTTGCAATACCTAAAACATCCCCTAAAGCCAAGGAGCTGGTTGGACAAGAGTCAGCACATATTCCACATGCTAAACATACATTATTATCATAAGATAATTTTCTAGATTCGCTTCCATCTCTTTGAATAAAAATCATAACAATCCCACACTTAAATAAATATCTAATTGTTATATAATATAAATTATACTAAAAAATTTTGATATATTTAATAACATATATGTCGACATGAATATATAAACATAACGATTTAATTTTAAGGTCTTCTTAAAAATTTTTGAAATTTCTCTTAATTTTTTAAAAATATTCGATTAAAACAATTTAAATAAATAAATAAAAATAAATAATAGGTTAAATTAAAAATAAAAGCCAAAACTCGAAAAAATTAGTAATAAAAAATAGCTTACTTAACCCATAAAAGTAATAAAAAACTAAAAAATAAAAGATATTGAAAAATAAAAGAAATAAAAAATGTTTAGTAATAAAAAAATAGAATTTTTAAATTAATTCCCCTTTTTGATTAATTTTTCCCTGACGTATACGAGTGGAAGAAATAGGTATTCCATCATCTGCCAAAACAAAGCTTACGACAACAATATCAAGAGGCTTCATACCTTTACTAACTCTGATTTCATTGATTTTTACTGCATTAGGCTCTGTTTCTTCACTGACAACAATGGCATCGTAATCTTCATCATGAATGGTTGGCCCATAGGGATCATCCAAACGGGAAATGTGGAAATTTTTATATTTTGTACCTAAAAATTTGTTTAAATTGGCCATACGGACATCACAAGAGTCTACATCCCCCTCCTTTTTACATGCAAAAACATTGGAAGTGACACCTATCTCAACATTTTCACCAATTTCAAAAGCCTTGGCAATCAAGCTCCTATGGCCATAATGAAATTTATCAAATGTTCCTCCGACAGCTACTCGTTTATATTTTGCCATAATAATCAACAAATATTCGTTAAAAACAGTTTTAATAAAAAAATCAATTAATCTACAATTTAAATTTAAATTTAAAGTTATATAAACTTAATGAAAATAATTTAAAAATCTAAAGAATAACCACATATGAACAATATTAAAAATAAATTAAGATAAATAAAAATAGAATTAAAAAAAACTAAAATAAATAAAAATAGAATTAAAAAATATTTAAAAAAAATAAAATTATAGAATAAAACTTTAAAAGAATTATTCTATTTTCCAATCAAATAATCAATCTAGAATGGTATGAGAGCATAGTTCTTAGGTTCACTATAAGATTTGGTATTCCAATTCTTAATGTTACCTAATTCATTTCTGCGACTTGTTGCATCCGCTGTATACCATGTTTGGGATATTGGATCATAAACTTGAGCCCATACATGCCCTGTATTTAATCCACTAGCGAAGTGACAGTTCTTTGCATGGGAATATCTTGCATAAATACCTACAGAACGGCACATTGCTACAATCAAGTTAGCCTTATCACAACAGTTACCGCTTTTGGAACTTAAAGTACCTTTTGCTCCTTTTAAGGAATTTGTATAGAAACTGTATTTAATATCATCCCTTACAAATTCAAAGATAGCATTCGCTTTAGCCTTTGGACTAGATAAACCAGCAGTTAATTCTTTAGCTTTCTTTTTAATAGCATCATTAAGTGCTGACTTACCTCCTGTTTTCAAGTATTTTGCAAATGCGTCTGAATCAAATATCTGTCTGTAGTTCAGGATTTTACCACTTTGACTAAGTGCAATGGAGTATCCTCCTCTAACAGTGCTTGTTTTAACGGTAACAGAAGAAGGTAATTTTTTATAATTGCTATAATAATTCAATGCAGAAGTAAACGCATAAATATAAAGGTTTGCTTCCATTTTACCTAAATTAGTAGGCAGGCTATTCGGAATACTATTATTTGATTTAACATAAGCTGTTAAATTCTTCGCTAATTTAAGGTATTCCTCTTTAGGTAACTTACCACTAATTTTACTTCCAGAGGAATTATAATTATTTGATAGATCCTTAATTATTACATTTGCTTTTGAACCGCCATTAATGTTGGTTAATGCACCAGCCATAAGATATGCAAATTCATCCACAGTGTATTTTCTACCATCAATGTTGACACTATAAGCATTATTTAGAATATTGATGTATTCTACACGGACTTTCAAATCCTTAGCTGCAGTAATAATCTTGGAAATGCTAATTGAAGGATCAACTATTTTAATGGTTTTACTCAATTTGGATGAATTATAATACTTATTTCCAGCATAACTAACTTCAATGGAATAAGATCCTTTTTTAAAGTTCATTGGTAAACTAACTTTACCTTTTGAATTAGTAGTTTTATTATAAGTTTTATTATTAAACTTAATAACCACTTTTTTATTAGCTAAAACTTTACCTGCAGAATTCTTTAAGGTAACAACATAATCAAATCCTTTACCTACAGAACTGCCAGAATCTTTTAATGAAGTTTTGGCCTTGGTAACTATTATTTTTGGATTTGCAGAGGATTTTACAAATT
Source organism: Methanobrevibacter sp. (assembly GCF_045114555.1). GTDB lineage: Archaea > Methanobacteriota > Methanobacteria > Methanobacteriales > Methanobacteriaceae > Methanobrevibacter. The sequence goes on from NZ_JBGUKT010000030.1 coordinate 51,458, forward strand.
TGTCACTGCCTGCAAATTTAATTTTCATATTTACGGTCCCAAGATAATTCATAGGGATGCTAATTTGACCTTTTGAATTAGTTTTCTTAGTATACACTTTATTCTTATTGGTTATATTCACTTTAACAGTTTGGTTTGCAACATACCAATTATTGCATTGTTTCCTTAAGGTAACAACAAAATTTTGGTTATATTGTAAATTCTTAGTTGAATATACAAATTTTGTTTTACAATCTATAGGTTTTATAGTGCCACTAGTGTTGGATTTATATAAATTCTTGTTTCCATCATACTTAATGACAATACGATAACTATGCTTAGGGTTTAACCAAATTTTAGCTTGACCTTTAGAATTAGTGTATTTAACATAAGTTTTTTTCAAATAAGGGACTATAAATCTAACTTTTTTATCACTTAAAGTTTTATTACTCCTTGTATTTTTTAAAGTCACAATTACAGCAGTGGATCTAGGTACAGTTTTATTTGAAATCTTTAGACTAGTTCCACTTTTTAAAACTTTAAATGTGAAATTTAATTTTGATGACTTAAATGAATCATCTCCATTAAAGCTAGCATAGGATTTGAAAGAGCCAACATCATAGAAAGTGTATTTTACTTTCCCATTTGAGTCTGTTGTCTTAGTAAAAACTTTTCCCTTGCTAGGTACTTTAAGTGAAATCTTCTTACCCTTTAAGGGTTTACCATTATTATCTTTTAATGTAATGGTAATGATATTTCCAGAATATATCTTAGTGCCGGATACCTTTAAGCTAGTGGTACTTTTAGTAGTTGGGCTACTGCTAGCATTTTTGCTATTTTGAGTATCCTCAAAAATAGCTTCATGGCTATTATCCCCAGTACTTGGATTTACACTGGAATCTGCTTCATTAGATAATTGATTTGCATCATAATTACCAATTGACTCTTCAGATTCTGAATCAATAGAATCACTTAGAAGATTATTGTTATCTGGATTATTCGACATATCGACGGCATCACTAGCGGATACTCCACCTATTGCAATGAAGAATAAGCAGAATATTGCCAAAAGCAATGCTCTTTTCTCTAACGAAATTTTTTCACCTCAATACACTAAAAAAATACAAATTTAAAAGTTTAAAAAATACTCTTAAAATCAAAATATCTTTAAAATTATTTTTTATTTTACTAATGCAATAAAAAATATGAGTTCCTTAATAAAAATCTAAAAAATTCAATATTTTAGAAATTTCTAAAATATAAAAATCTTATTAAAAAATCTTTATTATATGAAATAAAAACTCATAGTATTTTATTGAAAATTTATTCAATGAAATACTAAAAATAAAGATAATTCAACTAATTTTAGATAATATTTTTTTAATGTTATGTATAATTAAGGTATAATACCTTATAAATCTTTCCCATAAAAATTTTAAAAAATAAGGATTTTTTAATCTTTAAATCATTTATACTTTACTGAATAGCATTATTTTTCTCTTAAAAGATATTACACACAGATAATAAAGTTTTTAAAGTAAAATTAATTGAAAGAGTTGAAAATAAAGATTCTCAACAAATAACAATAAAAACTGCCTAATAATTCTAATTTAGATAAATAAATGGCTAAAATTAATTATTTTATTAAAATTTAATAGGATAATAATTGAATAATTAAAATATAAACAAATATTTATTATTTAACTTTAAAAAGAACAATTATTATACTTAAAAAGTAAATTAATCCAAATATTATAAACTTATAATAAAAATCAATTAAAATCATTTAAATAATGAAAAAAACTAATAATATTAATCCTTTATATTATTTATACTCAATTTATTTGAGTTTATTTGAAAAATAAACCTTATTTAACGAAAAAAAGAAAAATAATTGAAATAATTAATAATTAAGTAAAAAAGTTGAAATTTTCAAGAAAAATTTTAAAAATAAAAAAGAAAATGTGAAAAATTTTTAATCCATTATTATGCACCATCATTATGCAAAGATTAAAAGATTTTTAATCACTCATCAAGCTGTTGATCATGGTCATATTCCAAACCGAATGGACATGCATGTGCAGTTACTCCATGAATAACATCAACCTCATCAATAATCTTATTTTGAACTAGATGAACAACCTTATGAGACTCATCCAAGCTCATTTCGGGAGGAAGTTCAATGTGCAAAGTAACTGTGGCATAAGATCCCAAATAGTTCACCCTTACATCATGAGTGCCGCAAACCTTGTCAACAGAATTTGAAACATCTATAATCTTATCAACCAATTCAGGAGATGGAACCTTTCCCATAATATTGTCTAAATTTTCACGGGCAACATCAAATGCTGTTTTAACAATCAATAAACCGATTATCAATGCAATCAATGGGTCCAAACGAGGGTAACCGTATTGCGCAATCAGAATACCAAACAATATTGCAAGTGAAGATAGAATATCAACTCTTTGATGCTTTCCATCAGCAACAATAGCTGGGCTGTTTGCCCTTTCACCTAAGTTTATAATATACTGGCTCATTGCAAAGTTAACGAAAACACCAATAATTGCCATAACAATAGCTATAGGTTCTGGAATAGCAGGTGTGCCTCCAAAGAACAATCTTTCAATAGCTCCTGTAATGATTTCATAAGCAATAATTGCTAAAAACACCACAATCACTAAACCTGCAATGGCTTCAGCTCTTCCATGACCTAATGGGTGCTCCTCATCTGCCGGCTTGCTGCCTATCCTAAATCCGACATAAGCTATAACTGAAGTCACTATATCAGAGATTGTATGAGCCCCTTCAGATATGAGCGCATAACTTCCAGCCATTATCCCTACAGCAATGTTGAAAACAGTTAGAAAAATGTTTCCTGCAATCGCTACAGTAGCAGCTCGTTTTCCTAATCTTTCCCTATCTTCCTTTTTCATATTATCATGCGTTAAATAATTGGTTTTTGACGTATAATTGATTATTCATAAAAATAATACTAATCTTTTAAAAAATACAACATCAGTAATACAAAAATAAATATTCTTATTACTATATACTATTCTGTCAGTTTTAATATATATTTTTTATTAAAAAAAGTAAAAAGAATGAAAAAATTAAAGATTTTGATTATAGAATCCTTAAAATAAACTAAGCCATTAAAAAATTTAATAATCCAAATCCTTTAGGATATCCATTGCCTTTTCAATGTTTTCATATGAGTTAGCATAGGACATTCTAACATGCTCTTGCCCTAAGCTTCCAAATGGAGATCCTGGAACTGAAATTACCCCTGCTTCTGCAGCCGCCTTAACGAATTCCATAGGCCTATCAACTTTAGGGAAAACATAAAATGCACCTTTGCAGTCTACAGTTTCATATCCCATATCGTTTAAGCTTGAAACTATTAAATCTCTTCTTCTAGAGAATTCCGCCACCATTTTTTTAACTGAATCCTGTGGGCCTGTAAGAGCTTCAATAGCTCCAACTTGAGAAACAGAAGGTGCATTTGCAGTACAGTACTGGTGCACTTTAAGCAAATTCTCAGTCACATCATCATTTGCAACCATATACCCAACTCTTAGGCCAGTCATAGCATAAGTTTTTGAAAAACCGTTGATTGTAACTACATTGTCACAGTACTCAGCAGGAGAGTGGTTTTTAGTTCCATAGGTAATCTTCTCATAGATTTCATCTGAAATGATATAGAAATCATGATCTGTTGCCAAGTCAGCAATTCCCTTGATATCCTCCTTATCCATCACTGCACCAGTTGGATTTGAAGGGGAGTTAATAATCAAACCTTTGGTGTTCTTGTCAATCCTTTCCTGAACATCTTCCACTTTCATCTTAAACTCGTTTTCCATAGGGGTGGTAACTTCAACAACATTGGCTTCAGCTAATTGCACACAGGTGTAATATGATAAAAATCCTGGATTTGGAACAAGCACATTGTCTCCTTTTTCAAACAAAGCTTGTGCAGCAGCGTATAAGGATTCACTTGCACCACAAGTGACTATGACGTTTTCGGCATCAGTCTTTATATTGTTATCTTTAGCAAGCTTTTCTACAATAGCTTCCCTAAGTTCAATCAAGCCCTTATTGGAAGTGTACTTAGTGTATCCTTCATCAATAGCTACTTTCATTGCATCCTTGATATTTTGAGGAACATCAAAGTCAGGTTCCCCAATTCCTAAATTGACTGCATCAGGATTAGTGACTTCAAACATTTTTCTAATTAGAGACAATTCTATAGTTTCAACTCTTTTTGCAGAATTTAACATAATAACACCTTTTAAAATAAAAATAATTGATAATAAGCAATATAAAATAATTTTTGAATCAAATATTGAATTGTTATGAAATAAACAATTGAAAAATAAATTCTATAATTACATTAACTATAAATTCTATATTTACATTATTATATTGGAATTAATATTTTATATATTTAATTTACTTAAATTTAATTGCAAGCTCCACAATTGTAGCATGGGCCATCTTCACACCATGGAGTTTGCTCACTTGTCTTTATCTTTTCATATTCTGATTTTAGAAACTCCTTGCTTACACTTACATCTATTGAATCCCATGGCAATTCATCATCCAAATCATAACTTGGAGCATTTTGAGCCCACTCACGAATACTTATCTTCTCATTTAAGGACCTTTCAATCAGGTTTCCAATATCCTTGTCTCCACAGGATAGAACATATTGTATGAGTCCCATCTTAGCACTGTCAAACTTAATGTCCAATCCCTTTAGATTCTTTTTGAGATACTTTATCTTTGACTTGATTTCCTTCATGTCATAACTTTCCCATTGAAGAGGGGTATGTGGCTTTGGAATGACAGGATTGACACTGAAGCTGATTGAAACTTTAGGTTTTCTTCTAGACTTGATTCTTTTATCATTTTTCTTGGATTTTTTGGATTTTGATTCGCTTGAAAGACTATCATTTTCTGATAATGAATTAGACATTGATTTAATTGAATTATCGTTTAATTTAATTGAAGATACTGAATTTGAATCAATTTCATACTTCATAGAATCAATTTGCTTCATCATGTTTGCAAGTTCTTTAATATCATCTTCGGACTCATAGGGCAAACCGATTAAAAAATATAATTTAATATTAAAACCTAGTTCAACAGCATCACTTATTACCCTAAGTACTTCCTCATCCTTGATGTCCTTATTGATTCTGCGCCTTAGGGAATAAATTGATTCAGGAGCTATTGTCAATGTCTTCAATCCGCTTGACTTAAGGGCAGTCAAGGTTTCCCTTGTAATTGATTCAATTCTCATGGAGGGGGTTGATACCTGAAAGCCCCTTTCCTCCAATCCTTCTGTCAATTCATTTATTCTGGAGTAATCAGATACAGCTGCACCAATCAATGATATCTTATTCAATCCGGTATTTTCTCTAGCTTCTTCAGCAATTGAAAAAAGATCATTCAAATCAGTTTCCCTAAGAGGCCTGTATAAATAGCTGGACATGCAGAATCTGCATCCCCTTGTACATGCCCTTGAAACATTCAATAGAATGGAATTTGAAAATGCCGGAATGAAATCCTTATCATCGGTTTCTGTAACGATTGGACAAGTTAAATGATATATGCTTTCCATATTCTCTGATAGCACTATATTTGTTTGATTGTTGAATTCAGGAATGTATAAACCTTCAATGTCTAAAAAGGGAGACAAATCAATTTTTTCATAATCTATGAATTCATCATTTTTATTGATTTTATTGCTTATATTGGTTCTATTGCTCCAATTACTTTTATTGCTTTTATCCTTTTTACTCTTTTTAGACAGGTTCAATGAGGAATACAAATCCAAAAAGTCGTACAGAACAGCTTCAGCCTCTCCAACAACAAAAATATCAATAAAGTCAGATAATGGCAATGGGTTAGCACTAGCGCAAGGACCACCAGCAATGATTAAAGGATCATCAGATGTCCTGTCTTCCCTTCTGAGTGGAATACCCGCTTCCCTCAAGATTTCCAATACATGGAAATAGTCCTGTTCATATTGAAGGGAAAATGAGACAATGTCAAAGTCAGCCAATGGACTGTTTGTCTCCAAACTTCTTGTAGAAGGATAGATTATTCTTTCAGAGTATGTATCCTCCCTTTCATTGATATAATTATAAATAATCTGATAGCCTAAGGAACTCATTGCAGTTTTATAGACGTTGGGATAGACTAACCCAAAACGTATATCTGCCCTAAGTGGATTTTTTATAATTATATTTCTTTCTTTAAACATGCTTTAATCCTTGTAAAATACTTGTTTTTATTAAAATCAATATAAAGTTTGTTTATACAAATATAATAAATTTTACTATGGCTTTGAACATTGAATAAAATCTAACTTCTATCTTTTTTTAAATCAAATTTACGAAATAAAATCAATTTAATAACCATAAGGTAAATTTAAATCTCATTTTCATATTTATATCAGAATATAAGTAATATATAAGCTTTTTTATGGAAATAAAACTGTGATATTGCACAAAATCACATTTAGAAAATATATTTAAATTAAAAAAGTTAAATAAGAATTAACTAATCCTTAAAATAAAAAACAGTTATTTTAAAGATAGTTTAGAGAATAAAAGGAGGAGAATAAAGAAAAATGAGGTGTTAACATTAGAAGCAAAATGATTATTTTGGCTTTACTTGTAGTGCTATTTTTTAGCATAAGCAGCATCAGCGCTCAAAGTGTAAATGATTCTGATGATTTGGATGAGAAGATTCTTAAATCATGCTCTTTAAGCAAAAATGCAACTGATAAGAATATTAGCATAAAAGCCAAAGCAAATTCTACAAAGAAAACAAGCAATAATAAAATAAGCACAAGCAAAACAAAAGCGAATACAACAACAATTAATAGGAAAACATTGGCAAAAACATCTACAAGCTTTATGAACCATGTGGAAAAGAATGGAAAATTCCCTAAAGTGAAAATCAGCAATAAGAATTATTCAAATACAGAATACTTGTATCTGATGACGAAGGCTGTTGAAAACAACTCAAATTCAAAGATTGAAATAAAGAGGAATTTAGTTAAAAGATACAATAATACAAATTCAAAATCTGTAAAAGGAACTTTGAACAAGACAGAGTATGTCAAGATAGCCAGCAAAACCAGAAAATTTATCGATAAAAACAAAAGAGCCCCAAATTGGGTTTCATCATCAAAGGGAAACATTCCTTACAATCAATTGATTCTTTCATACAGCAAATGTCTAGATTATTTCAATAAGAACAATAGATTGCCTAACTCAATAAGGCTTGATGATCTGGATTTGGATAAAATAAATTCTAAATTAAATAGGAATAAAACCAAAAACCCCTCAAATGCTAGTGTAAAAATAAAAAAACAAACAGCAAACAAAACAGTGAATAAAACCACAAGTAATATTGTAAAGACCAATACAAATAAAACAAGGAACACAACAACAAATACAGCACCCAATAAAGATGATAAGTCTTCAAAAAATTCCAGTTTAGTTGAAAGGACTCTAAATAGCATCAATAATATTTTAAATAATATTCTCTATAGACTGGATCCCAGCAAATACCAATTGGATCTGACCAAATCTGATGAGGCTAACCTTAAGTTAAATACCAGCAAAATCAATGTTGACATAAATGGAAAATCAACAGTCAATGTCAAGGTTTCTGCTAAAAATGCAACAAAGGCAACAAGTAAGAAATCCACTGCAAGCAAAGCTAAAACAAATAAAACAAAATCTAGCGTTTCAAAGGCTAAAACTAAGACAGTGAATTCGAATAAGGCTTCAATTACTGAATCCTTAATGAAATATCTTTCAAGCAGTAAAAACTGCCAAGTGAAGAATAAATCTATTCAGGATTTGGCCAAAACACTTACATCCAAACTCAAATCAGATTATGAAAAGGGCAAAAAGCTATTCAATTGGGTCCGTGACAACATCCAATACAAAAAATATCGAAACACTCGAAGAGGTGCTGTAAAGACTCTACAAACAAAAAAAGGCAATTGTGTTGACCAAAGCCATTTATTGATTGCATTATCAAGAGCGTCAGGAATTCCTGCAAGATATGTCAAGGGAGGCAATTGCAAGTTTAGCAATGGCTATGTTTCCGGCCACATATGGACTCAAATGTATATAAACAATAAATGGGTGGTTGCAGATACAACAAGCCATAGGAACAGTTTGGGAAAAATAAAAAATTGGAATACAAAAAACTATAAGTTATATGGGCAGTTCAGTTCCATAAACTTTTAGATCTCCTGTTAAAAATATTAATCTTAAGTTTTAATTGATTATTAAGCATAATAATTGATTAAAACTCTTATTTTTTTAATAAAAATTTATTTAAAATAGTTCTGTTAAAATAATTGAAAGTTTTTTTAAAATAATAGAAATAAAAAAAGTTTAAAAAAGCGCCGGGACGGGGATTTGAACCCCGGCGATCTATTGATCATCGGATTAGCAGTCCGACGCCGTACCAGGCTGGGCCATCCCGACTATAAATTAAAAAAAAGTTATAAACTTGTGTATAAAATACAACATTACTATTTTATATTTACTTATTATATAAACTTTTTCTTTTTAAGAATTAGATATTTTTATCTTTAGTCGAATTGATTAAAAATATTAAAAAAAGTCATTTAAGTGGCACATAAAGGAGTGGACATCCTTCATCAAGCATAGTTATCTGAAAAACTAACTCCACCCCGCGGTTCTACAAGCATCAGCTGTAAGCGGTAGAGCTGCTCCTTTCCAGGCCTGACACGTTCCCACAATAAAGCCAATTAAATATTACCCTCCAGTAATATCCCTGACACCATTGATCCTGCAGGACGAGGCTTCGACATCAGCTTCACAGGCCATGATTGGCTCCAAATGCCGCCTCCTTCATTTCGACTGCACCAAAGGAGATTTGTGCTTACAGAGGACTCCTAACCCTCCAGTCTAGCCAATTATAATATATTATATTAATCTTATATAAAGTTTATTAATTAAAAAATATTTCAATTAAAATGGCTTTATTTAAAAAAACAGTAGCATAATGGGAGTCTTATAAAAATTAAAATAAAATTGACACTAAAACAGCGAAAAATAGATTAAAAAAATTGAATTAGAATAATGAAATTGATAAAAATATGATTAATAAAATAGGATTGATAAAATAGAATTAATAAAAATAGAATTAATAAAATAGGATTGATAAAATAGAATTTATAAAAATAGAATTAATTAAAGATAAGAAGAAATAGAAATATAATTAAAATAAGGAAATAAACAAAAAAGAAATTATAAGTATTCTTTTAATATCTTAATAATATCCCCATCTGATATGATACCTACAAGCTCACCATCATCAACAACAGGCAATTGGTTAATAATGCTATCTCCAGGAGCCTTATCAAACATTACAGATACTGCATCTTTAATGGTATCTTCAGAAGACACACATGCAACATCCTTAACCATAGCGGATTTCACTTTGGTACCATATTGATAATTATCTAAAATCAAGTTATGACCTAAGTCTGTAGCAGTTACGATACCAACCATTTTTCCATTGTCAACAACAGGCATTGCACTTATCTTATGCTTCATTAACTTTTCAAAAGCGAAAACAGTTGCTTCTTCACATTCAACTGTTAAAACATCTTTTGTCATTAAATCTTTAACTTTTGTCTTTTCTAACATTATTCAAACCTCCATAAGTTTCAGCGATTGAATTAATTATAAAATCTATAGTTGTTATTCTGTCTATATTTTCAATTACGGGAACTCCTTCCTTATTTCCTTGGTCTTTAATATACATTTGGATTTTTCTAATTGCATCGAAGTTATCCAAATACTTCTGAAGGGACCTATGGGCCCAGCCATCACTGCAACGTGAATAAAGTCTGCTTTTATGCATTTCCTCATCTTCAAGAGACAATACAAACATCAAAACATTATCCTTTTCCATCAAGTCCTTACGGATAAATCCCGGAACTATATGCACTCCCTCAATGATAATGCTTATTCCTTCAGTCAATGCCCTTTCAATAACGGCTTCAACACCAACGCTTACTGTTCCAACATGATCTTTAAAACCTGCCAAAACATAATCGAATTCAGGTGGAGGAGCCACTCTTAAGGCTTCATGAGCAATGAATGAGGATTGATGGATTACAGGGCTTAATTCCTTAGATACAATCTTACGCATTACTTCCCTAATCATATCAGTATTCATCATACTTTCAATACCCAGTTTTCTGGATATCTCATATGATATGGATGAAGTTCCGACACCAGAAACACCACCAATTAAAATGATTAGTGGAGCATCTGTCTTCCGTATCTTTCTCCAATTCAGATAATTCTCAGCAATTAAAGGATCTTCTTCCTCCAATAAATCTACAATTCTTTTAACTATATCTTCGGTGGAAATTGAAAAAATATCATTTTCTATCAAATCTGATTCTATCTTATTAGCTATTTCATAAGCTCTGCTGGGATTTAATTCTGCACGAATAAGAGTTCGTGATAGAATCCCTTTTGAAAAAGGTTCCGTATAGACTTTCCCTTTGAGTTCTCTGCGAACTAGAATCATAAAATCACACCTTAATTGACATAATGCAAAGAATTATAGATTGTCTTTTCTCCATTTAACTATTAATTAACTAATAAATTGAAAAATAAGCCATAAATCATTTAATTTAAAGCCAATACTAAATAAAAGCAAAAATAGTTAAATTTTGAAAATATAGATATGTCTTTAATTATTAATAATATTTACTATTAACATTTTATAAATTTTTATATTTGATTTTTGTATGAAAAATTTGAATTTTAAAAATAGTAAAAAATAGTGAAAAATAATCTAAAATTAAATATAATTTAAAAATAGTGAAAATAGTGAAAAATAGTCTAAAAATAATTAAAGATAATTTAAAAATAGTAAAAAATAGTAAAAAAGTTTAAAATAATAAAAAAAGAAAAAGGAGTAAATTTACTCCAAGGAAACAATTCCTATAGTGTACATAGCGTTTTCATCTACTTCGATTAAAACTGCATGTCCATCTTCAAGTCTTCCAGGGTTTGCAACAGTGGTATTTCCCACCATATCAATGGAACATGCTTCGTGTACATGACCACAGATGTTTATGTTAGGCTGGAATTCATGAATAGGCTTTTTAACACCTTGACTTCCTACATGAGCTCCACTTTCAATGGTATCCGCTTTAGTGTCATATGGAGGTGCATGAGTAAGTAAAATGGTTACTCTAGGAACTTCATCGTTTCCAATATAGTCATATTCAGCTAAAAGCTCATATACATGGCGATAAATCTTGTCATCATCAATTTCTCCAGGAGTGTCGAATGGAGTAGGATTGGATCCTCCATAACCCATGATAACTACATTTTCATAAGCGATCAATTGATCATGCAAACAGAATGCAGGCCTTTCGTCAGGACCGCTTTCCTTAATTGCATTACAGATTCCTGCAGGGTCACAATTACCTGGAATTGCAAATACATCCACATTACATTCTTCAACAATTTCATCGATGAATGGTTTTACAAAACTTAAAGGTTCAAATTCAGTAATGCTGAAATCTGTAATATCTCCAGCAATCAATACTAAAGAAATATCATCATTTTGTTTTAAGTAATTGATTAAGCTTTCACTCTTTTTACCGTGTACATCACTAATTGCTAAAATTTTCATTTTAAAACGTCCTTAAAACTTTAAAATTCAAAAAAATAATTATATCATTTATTATTATAAAAAAATAAATTTAAAAAAAAGAATATTTTTTTATCATTATGTTTATTCAGCGAAAAATGGAGCCATTTCCTTTAAAGCCAATTGGATATTTGATTTTTCACCATACAATGCTATTGTTGAATCGGTGTCAAATTCCATTATAAGTCCATAATATTCAGCTATTTCCTGCACTCTATCCTCTGCAATTGGATTTCTTAAAGTAATCTTTGCATATGATAATCCTGGAGGAACATTTTGAATGAATCTAGATTGGGTATCTGAAATCTTAAAGATCTCTTCTCCCCTATTTGCTCTTTGAAGCTTATCTAACCATTCCTCATAAAAGTCCTTGTCATAACTTTCTGCAATAGATAGCAATACTCCTTGAATTTCATTTAAGGACATATCCGCTTTAGCCATCTCATTAATCATATCTGGATGAGAAGGGTCTTTCTTATAAAACCCAATTTGAGATTTTACCAAACCTAAGTCCTTATTCAATTCCTTTGGAATTGGAATGCCTTTCTTGTGTAACTCAGAAGAAAGGTTAGCGATAACTAACCAGGATTGTTCTATAGGCAATGTACTCATAAATGTCCTTCCAATATTTTTAAGGTAGTAACATTAACTTTTGCGTCTGCTTCTCTTAACTCTCTTTTGATTTCATTAAGATTATTGTATTTGTCTAAAAAGAGAACATGATGACTACCAGTGCCGGTAATGTCTAAAATAGCGATTTCATCATTATCATCAATTTCATCTCTACCTTCAATAGCTGCTTTAAATTGTACATAAGGACCGTATTCTTCAGGAAGGTCTTTAAATTTAAATATTCCGCCTAAAATTGCAATAAACATATTATTTCTCCAAATTCTTAATTTATTAAAATCTTCTAGTGAGACCAGTAATCATACCAGCAAAACTAGTTTAATATTATCCAAATCTCATATAATTTTCATATTATTAAATTATATGAATATATTTTTAGTTATAGTAATTAATATAGTTTATTATTATACTAATAATTTTTATACAATGTAATAATTCAATTTTATTAAATCAGTTTAGTAATATACTAATAATTTTTGATCACATGGGCAAATAAAATTTAAAAAATAGTAGTTTGAATAATTAGTAAAATAATTAAAATAATTAGTAAATATACGAACTAAAAAAATTGTTTAAAAAAAAAGAAAATGATAAGTAGTAATTAAACTACTTATTCTAATTTTTCGAGAACTGGAGTTGCGTCGATTAATTGTGCGTCGAAAGTTAATTCGTCTGCGCTTAATCCCATAGCTAATCCGTATAATTGAGCTAAGTGCATTACAGGGAATGCGAAGTCAGTTCCGTATTTTGCGTTTACTTCAGTTTGACCTACATCGAATTGTAAGTGACAGAATGGACAAACTTCTACAATAGCATCTACACCAGCTTCAGCCATAGCATCGAGTTTTTCTTTGGTGTAACTTAAGGTTACGTCAATATCTCTAGCTCTTAAACCTCCACCTGCACCACAGCACATCATTTTGTTTTTGTAAGGTACAGATTTAGCACCAGTGATTTCTACTAATTCATCTAAGATAGTTGGGTTTTCTGCAGATTCTTCAATACCTACTTCTGCGGTAGGTTTTAAGAAGTGGCATCCGTAGTGTACAGCTACATTAATACCTAAATCTTTGGTGAACATTTCAGATAATTTGTCAAGACCTACGTCATTGTATAAAATTTCCGCCATGTGTCTTACTTTAGTTTCACCTTTGTATTGTTTGTCAGTGGTTTCAGCTAAAATAGCGTTAATTTCTTCTTTTTTAGCTGGGTTTTCTTTTAATAAGTGGTCACATTCACGTAAGGAACCGAAACAACCGTTACATTCGGTCATAATTTCCGCACCCATTTCTTCTGCAATAGCGAGGTTACGTGCTGCAATAGTTGCCCAAGTGGTTTGGTCAAAGGATCCGAATACACCAGGTGCAGGACAACAAGAAGCTCCTTCCATGTCTTTTAATTCAATGTCTAATTTATCGAATAAGATTCTAGTTGCTTTTTCGATACCAGGATAACGGTTGTTCATAATACAACCTAAGAAATATGCAATCTCCATAATAATAACTCCTTCAATATGTTTATTCTAATTCTCCAGTTTCCATGTTGAAACCGATTAATTTATCGAATTCACATGCTGCACAGATTTTTTGTACTTCTTCTAATGCTTCAGGGAAAGCATGTACAGTTGGAGGTAATTCGTCAAGTCCAATAGCTTTTCTTAATTCTTTGGTTTTGTCGTTAATTGGTACACCGTGACCAAATTTAATTACATAGGAACCAGTTGCTTTGTGAGCATCTGCCATGTATCCAGCTTTAGCTGCTTCGTTACGTGCCATTTTGATGATGTCTACGATTTTTACACTTCTAGGACATCTTTCTTGGCAGGTGTAACAGGTGGTACACATCCATAATGCAGGATCAGAAATTACTTCTTCTTTGAGTCCTAATAAACATTTTCTTACAATTTGTCTTACTCTGTAAGGAGTTCTTCTACCAGAAGGACATCCTCCACCACAGGTACCACATTGGAAACAGTGGTCTACAGTTTCAATTCCAGCATCAACGAATTTTTGAGTAAATTCTTTATCAATATCATCCATTGAATATATATCATTTTCTTTTAATAAAGTCATATTATCGCTCTCTTCATTTTCTTCTGAAGCTTCCTCTTCAGGAGCTTCATCTTCTGAAAGTTTATCGTCATTATCTAAAGAAACTTCCTCTTCAGGAACCTCTTCAACTGCTTCTTCAACAGCTTCTTCTTCAACAGGAGCCTCTTCAGCTTCAACTTCTTCTTCAGCTTCAGCTGCTTCTTCTATAGGTACTTCAGCAACTTCTTCTTCAGAAATAGTTTCAGAATCAGATTTTATTTCAATTTCCTCTTCTGAAGATGTCTGTATAGCATCAGCAGCTTCTTCAACAGACTCTGCTTCTTTAGATAAATTCTCTTCTATATCTTTATTTGCCCTACCAATGAGGGATTTAAGAGTATCTAACACAGACATTGAAAAACACACCTAGGACAATCATAGGTTTACCTCACGTCCTTAATTATAATTATATTAGAATAGTATATAAAGGTTTTGAAAAATTTTGAAAGTGTAACCTAAAAGGTTACACTATTTGATAAAGTTTAGGTTAGCCTTAAATTAAAAAAATAATCGATTAAAATAGAGATAAAAAATCAGGAAAATTTAAAAAAAATAGATTTTCATAAAATGAAAGCTATAGAAAATAATGAATTTAAAAATAGAATTTAATTAAAAAATAGATAAAATAAGAAAATTAGAAAAATTAAATGAAATATTAGCTTTTTTAAGATAATAAATCAGCTGAATTATCGGAAAGATTTTTCAAAGTTTTGGAAAATGCAATCATCTCATCACTAGTAAGGTCTCCCCTTATTGCTTCTTTCCATTGATCAAATATGTCAAGTAAAATTTGACAAGCTTCTTTTCCATCTTCTGTCAACAATAATATTTTTTTAGTGTTGTTTTCAGCATCAATAGTTTTAGTGATTAAACCTTTAATCAATAGGTTTTTAGTTGTTTTGCTTATATTAGCTTCAGTCACATGGAACTGCCTTACAAGGTCTATTTGATTAAGGCCCTCATTTGTATAAATTTCCATAAGGATTGGTATTTCACCAATGTTAATATCCAAATTTTCCATGTTTTTTCTAAAAAACAGTTCATAGCTTTTCAATAGGTTCATTAAGTAATTTATGTGTTCTGGAACAATTGTTTCATTTTCATTCATAAAAATCCCCCCTTTAAGGGAATCATTTTGTAGTAAGCATATAATATGTATTAAAGATAATTTATTTTTTAATATATAAAAAGTTTACCCAATTTAAGTTAATTAAGTATTGATTTTAAACATTGCGATAAAAATTTTAAAAATTTTTAAATGTATGTGCAATTGCGAAATAATAAAAAAATCTAAGAAAACTTACAAAAACATTAATTATAAAAAGATATAGATAATTAATTGAATCATTAAAAATTAAGGAATCAAGGATAAAATGAAACAATTTGAGATCAAAAGCCATGACGGACCTGGAAGATATGGGAAACTTGGAGATTTGGAAACTCCAGCAATAATCAACAAGAATGACTTTTCCATAGCTGATGATGAATCCTCAGCTTATGATGTTGAAAAGGAAATAGCACAGTGGAGCGTTAATCAAACCATTGAAAAAGCAAAGCTAGTTGAAGATAAGGAAATAGCTGTCATACAAGGAAGCAAGTACATTGACTTGAGAATCAAATGCCTAAAGGAACTTGAGGAACTTGGATACAATGGATTCATTATAGCAAATGCAGATGATCTCCTTCTTCATCCAAGGGATTTGGTTGACTTGATTGTTGCACTAAGGCAAAACATGAAACCATCCAGTTATCTGATATTCCCATTTGCTGAAGCCCAATTCATCCCACTTCTTGCATATATGGGAGTGGATGCTTTCTTCGATGACATAGGAGAGTATTACAGTTATATCAATGTGCTTATGAGCCCAACCAAGAACTATGATTTAGAAAGCTACAATCTTTATGAAATGAGTAGGGAAGAGCTTGAAGCATACAATAAGACTACAATTGACTTCGTCTTAAGGGAAGTTAGGGAACACATGAAAAACAGCAGCTTGAGAAACCTTGTAGAGGAAAGGTCTGCTACAAGCCCACAGTATGCCTCTGCACTAAGGATACTTGATAAGAATTACTCTGAGTATTTATTGGAGTATACTCAAGTCTATTAAAAATCTATAAAATATGTTAATTAGGTGTCGTTTAAGTTTATTAAAAAAAGTTAAAATAAATTAAAAAAAGAAGATTAATATCTTCTTATTTCTATTTTTAAAAATTATTCTTTTATTTCAAAATCAACTACTTCTTTATTATTACTCACTATTTTTGCAATAGCTTCCTGTGCACTGTTTAGTTTTTCGTCACATTCCTTGACTAAAACCATTGCTTTCTTAAACTCCTCTATTGCATCATCTAAAGAAACTTCACCTGTTTCCAAGTTGTTCACGATTTTTTCCAATTCTGCCAATTTTTCCTCAAAGCTAAAATTTTCCTTTTCTTCTACCATCATATCACCTTTGATTTAATCTTTTTTAATATCAATTCTAAAATTATAAAACTCTTGTATTCACTTTGCCATCCTTGAATTGAAGTTCCACTTCATCATCTTTATTTAAGTCTTTTGCATAAGACACTACCCTTCCATTAGATCTTGCCACTGCATATCCTCTTTGTATGGTCAATAAAGGATTTAAAACCTTTAATTTATCAATATTCCTTGATAAGGTATTGGTTTTCTCATCTAAAATTGATTGGGGATCTCTAAAAACATTAGAACTCTTGACTTTAGATAATCTCATTTGATTTGAATGAATCATTTCTTTTGAAGAAGAGACTAATCTACCTTTAATAAAATCCAAATCCATCACTTTCCTTTCATGAATCATATATGGATTCTTGAATAAAGGCCTATTTTTTATCCTTTCGAATTTATCAAGATTATCATTTAGTTGCTTGGCCATCACATTGTTTGCTCTTGAATTAAAATCATCCACTTTTGAACTTATCTCTCTAATGTCCGGAACAGCAATTTCTGCAGCGGCAGTTGGAGTTGCTGCCCTCTTATCTGCAACATAGTCTGCAATGGTCCAATCGATTTCATGTCCTACCGCACTTATTACAGGAGTTTTACATGCAAGTATTGCCTTTGCAACAATCCTTTCATTAAATGCCCATAAATCCTCTATGCTTCCTCCACCTCTCCCTACAATAAGAGTGTCCAGCTCAAATTCATTGTCAGCAACAAATATTTGCCTTACAATATTGTTCGCTGCCAAATTTCCTTGAACGAGAGATGGGAATAAAATGATTTCGCATAAAGGCCATCTTCTCTTTATTGTTGTTACAATATCCCTAATGGCTGCTCCAGTAGCAGCAGTGACAACCCCTACCTTTTTAGGAAACTTAGGTATTGGCTTTTTCAAATCTTCATCAAAATAGCCCTTGCTTTCCAGTTCCTTCTTTAATTGCTCAAATGCAATATGCAATTCACCTAATCCATCTTCAGTAATCCTTTGAGCGTACAATTGATAGTTTCCACGTGATTTATAAACATCCACATATCCTCTAACCAAAACATTCATGCCGTTTTCAGGTTCAAATTTTAGTCTGGAAGCAGGGCCATAGAACATCACTGCAGGAATCACACTATTCTCATCCTTCAGATTAAAATAGCAATGGCCTGATGAAGCACGCTTAAAACCAGATATCTCTCCCCTTACACAGACATTTTTCAAATTAGGGTCTGAATTGATCAATCTTTTTATATTGTCTGTAAGCTCTGATACTGAAATATATTCCTCTTCCATTACATAACCCCATATTTTAATACAAAGTTTATACATTTGATTGTTTATAAATATTTGCTATCTTATAGTTATTTTTTTAATGTTATAATAAGTTTGTTAAAAATGAAATTATGCTATTTGAAAATAAGTTAAAAATGCTTAAAAAAAGTTAAAAATAGTAAATTATTTATAAAAAGTTAAATGAATTCTAAAAAGAATTCAAATAACAATTTATTCGGCCAAAACTTTTAGGTTTTGTATTTTAAAGGAAATAAATCCTTTTCAATTATAATATTAATTTGATATTATATAAAGTTTTTCTAAAAACTAAAATCAATATTATAATCAAATATGAGAAAGGGATGAAAAAGCCACCTAAGGAAAAATTTTAACCTAAATTTTTTTATAAAGTTCTACAAGGCAATACATCTAAGCTAAGAATAATAAAACTATTTTTAAAATTTCTAAGACGAAATCTAAAACCAGTTTATAGTCCCTTTTAATTGTATCACCCCCTAAAAGTTTTGACCAAATAATTTTTTTAGGTGGCAAAAACCCAAAATTAGATTTATTAGACTTTATTAATAAATATAACAAATTTTAAAGACTTATTTTCTAAAATAAAAGTAATATTAAAGTTATTTAGTAAAATACAGTTTAATAAGAATATTATAGTCAAATTAAAAAAAGTAATTATTTTACAAAAATCTCTAAAAACTCTATGTTTTCCTTATCAATATGATTTTCAATTGATTCTAGAATATTATCAACAGTTCCATCAAAAATAGCATAGGAAAGAGGCATATGCTCATAATCCCAATAGTCAGATCTTTGAATAAAGCTGAGCAAACTTAAGGCTTCAAGCAAATCCAAATCTTTTTCTGAGAGTATTTTCTCCCAATCTGCCTTAAGTTCCACATCATACTTTTCCTTAAGCAGATTCACATATTCATTATAGTCTCCAATAGTCAATTTGTATTTGAATAGGATATTTACAAGAAGGTAATTCAATCCATCCAGATTATAGTCCTTGCTTAAAACTTCCTTCTTGAAGTCATATTCCAAAATGTATTTGTCTTCCAAATCCTTTTCATCTCCTATTTTTTCCAAAAAAGAGACATAGTCGTCATTGTATGAACCATAATACTCTTTAAGATAAGCCCTGAATTTGACTAATTCATTTAACCTCTCTTCCCAAGACCGGTTTTCATCAGGAATCCTTGCAATTTCATTTGCTATCTTGTGAAAATCATTCATTTTATGACCCTAAAACTTAATGTAAACCATTGTAAAAATCATTCATTTTATGACCCTAAAATTTGATGCAAAATAAATGAAATAATAATTAATTAAATTATATAATTTATATCAATTGATTAATTTAATTATGCAATTCTTAGATTTAAACAAAACAATTACTTTTTCCCAATAATTTCTATTATGTAATCCATACTCTTTGATAAATTATCAGTGTTTTCTTCCAATTTATCCAACCTTTTATTGATTAATTCCAAATCCTCATTGTTGGAAGATGCATTTTCCCTGATTTCATCAATTGATACCTTTGTATTATATAAATTGTCCTTAAGGAAATTCATCTTTTTATTGAATTCATCGTTTTCCTGCCTGAATACCTTTTCAGTGAAGACATATGAAAAGCTTGCAGTGAATATTGAAAACATCAGCACACCAGCCACAAGAAGAAGCAGACCAACAAACTTGCCTATAGGGCTTGATGGAATTATGTCCCCATATCCCACGGTAGTTATTGTCTGGAACACATACCATAGAGCATCAAAGATGTCTCCCACATTCGGTTCAAAGTAATATAATGCCAAGGTTGAACCTAGAATTATGACTATGAAAACAGCCATGATCTTATCCAGGTAAGTGGATTCCATAAATCTTTTAAAGAACTTTGAAAATAGCTTTAATAATAGAATCAATCTTAAGGTTCTAACTAGTATAATCATTGGATAAGTGTATAATGTGAGGGATAGGAAAGGCAAAGCCAGTACTCCAAGAGGCAATGATGCGAAAAGATCCAGCCAGTTATTATTAAAGAAAAGCTTTTTATTTCTCTCACGGCGCATTTTCATTATGAAATTGATTATTAAGATAATACAAAGTATTGTGTCAAAGAGCAAAATAAAAGACACATACCGAGTGCTTAAGTTAAATAGGACAGACAATAATATAAGCAAAATGTCTATAATGACCAGTATTGTGAGAGTTGCATCCAGCTTTTCAATATAATTCAAATCTTTCACTTCCTTATTATTATTCTATTTTAAGATAGATAAATAAATTATTGTTTTATGGAATTGAAAGACCAATGAACAAAATATTAATTTTAAATTGAAAAATTGCTGCACAAAATATTGATTTTAAATTGAAAACTCGCTGAACAAAATATTGATTTAAACTAAAATTTCAAAAAACTCCTTGTTTAAATAATTGATATGGGTAATCAATTGCCTTCTTTTCATTTGGAGCAGCTTATGATTATACATCAATGATTCATATCTGTCATTATCATAATCATGCCCCATGTCCTTCTTGCATTGAAGTTTCCAGATTTCCTTGAATTGCCTGCTCATTTGATCTTTGATTCTTTGAAGTTCAAGAGTGGATTCGTTGATTTCTGCAGTTAATTCATCTATTCTTCTCATAAAAAGCCTCCTAAATAAATTAACCCATTTTAAAAAAAGTTAACCATATGTAAATTAAAGTTGGATTTGATTGCTTATAAATGAAAAACAAGAGCATGTGAAAAGTAATTTAAAAAAAGTTTGAATTTGATTTTAATATAATTTAAAAAAATAAAAAAAGAAGTTAATATTTTACAGTTGAAATCATGCGAGCCATGGTTTCATTGTCCTTGCATACAATTATTACATTGTCATTTGTCTTCTCTGGAGAAAAGAATGCAATGTAATTGTTGTCCTTTCTATTGTACCATACGGTATGATTGGACAAGGTGATCTGTTCAGCTCCAAGCTTATATGATTCCTGTGTGTATATGTATTGGGACCCATCCTCTATCAGGTCAAATGTAGATTCATTTCCCATATTGAATGATGTTATCTCGATTCCATTTTGGGAATCATTCACAATATGCATATCTGGACTTACTTGTGTCTTTGTCACATTGTCAGATATTGGAACATCCAATGAAAATGTATCTGTTATGTTTACAGTGTGGTATATTATCTGCTCTTCTCTAGCTTGATTATATGCGCCAACAGCTAGAAGCGCTATTATTATGAGTGAGAGAATTATGATTATTATGTCTTTCCTATCCATTAGCGTTCACCATACCAATATTCATATAAGTCAGCTCCACAAAGAGGACAAACAATTTCAGCACTATCCACAAGTGCTCCACAAAATGGACAATCCTCATCGAAGGAGCTTAAATCAGCTCCACAATGTGGGCAGATCAAGTCTCCATTGTTTACATTTTCACCACAAAATGGACATTTCATTTTATCATCCCCGTATTTTACTTATACATACTTACATATAAAAGTTAGGGATAATAGATTTTATTAAAAATAAAAACAATAGTATAATTAAAGGGAGTGAACTTATGACTAATGAATTGACTTTATCCAAATCCAAAATCAACACATTCATCGAATGTCCTCGTAAATTCAAATATAGGTACATTGATGAGATTACTGAAGAAGCAAATAAATACATGCTCCTTGGAACAGAAGTTCATGAAATAGCTGAAGAAATAGCTATTGAATTAATGGAAGGAAACGAGATTGATGATGTGTTCTTAAACCTTGAATATGATGAGAAACTGGAAGACCATATAAAGGGATTGGAGAAATTCTTCAAGGACATATATTCAAATGGCTATGAGATCTTTAGCGTTGAAGAGTACATTGTTGATGATAAGAGCAATATGAATGGAATCGTTGATATAGTCATAAAGAATAAAGAGAATAATGAACTTATCATATTTGATTACAAGACTGGAAAGCCAAGAAACATAAGCAAGTATAAATTGGAATTGTGTGTTTATAAGATATTGTTGGAATCCAAGTATCCTGATTTAAATGTTGTATCCGCAGGGATTTACTTTACAGGTTCTGCTGCATATAGAATAGCTAATTTTGGTTCTCGTAGTGGGGATTACTTTAAGTCACAGTCAAAAGGGGATATTGATGATGGTGACTTTGATTATGTGGATGCAGTAGTGGATAACCTATATGAGACAATTGATAGGAATTATTATAAGAAAGAAAGAGGATTTTTGTGCAGATATTGCTTTTATAAAGACATGTGCGATGAAGATTTTGGTTAAGATTTAATTAAAATTAAATTTTTTAAAAAAAATGAAAAAAGAATAATTTTCCACTAATTTTCTAATTAGTATTAAATTTAAGCAATTTCAATTGTGTAGATAACATAGTGGAAAACTAGAAATCAAAAATTTAATTAATCATACAACTCCTGAGCGAAATCTTTTGGTTTACAGAAAGTCCTATATGCACATTTTTCACAATTTTTAAGTTTTTCAGGCTCTTTTTCAAATACCTCATCCTTAATCTTATCAGCTACAACAGTCAAATTCTCCTTTTCCTTTTCCATTAAGTCTTCATCAATATCAACTACATGCTGATAATCGCTTTTGACAAAATGAATGATTGCCTTTTTGATATCATACTTTTTATATTCTGGAATTTCCCTAAGGGCTGAAGTGTAAATGTAGGATTGCTTTTCATATCCTCCAATATGATCTTCATCATACTCTGCATATTTATAATCTAAAATCACCACTTCATCATTAGAATCCTTATAAACCAAATCAATTGCACCATTTAGAAGATAATTGTCCCTAAATAGCTCAAAATTAAATTCTGATTCTAAAACTTCCCTATTTATTGAGTATTTGTAATAATAATCTTCAACATTATTTTTAAATTCCTCAAATGCCTCATCATCCTCTTTAATGTCAAACATTGGCTTATAATAATCTATTACGATTTCCTCCAGTTCATTCTTCTCTACAACTTTGCCCTTTAAAAGCTTTAGGTTAAGGTCCTCCATAATCTCATGAAAAACAGTTCCCATATTTGCAGCTTTAGCAGACCCGGTACGTCTAAATCCTAAATTAAAGCTTAGATCAAATTTGAATGGACAGGAAAGATATTGGGTGTATTTTGAGTAATTGAGCACAACAGGTTCTTCAAGACCTTCAAGCTCGTCTGCATATTCCTCTTCATATTCATCTTTTTTCTCAAATTCAACTTGACTTAAACCATCAAGGCTTAAAGGGGTGGTATGCTCCCTAATCCAGTTTACTTGATCTGGGACTTCTCCAATGGTTGACAATATCAACACATCTTTTGCCCTTGTCATCGCAACATAGAGAACCCTATCTTCCTCTTCCTCATTTAACCTATTTTCCTCATCAAGTGTAATGGTTTTATGAACCCACTTACCATTTTTATTTTCTTTTAATATTGTTTTGTATTCTAAACAATCATTTGGAGTGTAATAAGTATCACTTGGGAAGATATAGTCCTTTTCACGATAAGGGTCTTTAGCGATTGGAGGGAATTTTTCCTTTTCAAGTGATGTGATAATAGTTACTGGGAACTCAAGACCTTTAGCTGCATGAATTGTCATTAGTTGAACACCATTTCCTTCCTTGTGATAGGAATCATAATCCCCAATGGTTCTCCTTAAGAAGAATAGCGCTCCTCTAAAATCAGTCTCGTAAATAAAAGACTCATAATTAGATATTGTTTGAGTCAATAAGGCAAGATTTGCAATCTCTTTATAAGAAAGTTCAATATCATAAAGATTGCTTAATGCAAGCAATTTATAAAACGCCTTTAAGATTGTTAGGGGTTCTTTCTTTTCTTCACTTTCATCATCAGAACCAACTAATGATTCCAATTCACTTTCATCATTTGAATTTATCTCATCTCTAATGATTTCCAATTGCCTGAAGAATTCCTTATCAGTTGGGTCAGTGATTTCTTCAATGGCCACAATAGGCATTTGAAGATTTTCAAATATTTCATAGAGCGTATCTTGGTCTCGTCTTTTTTTTATATTATGAATTACACCTTTTTTCCCTGCAACAGCAAATTCCTTATCAAGAACATCATTATAATAGGCATCCTGCAAGTTGCAAAGATACTCTTTAGTTGAATCATCGAGTGAGAAAAGTGATGTTTCAAAGTATTCTCCACAGAATGCCTTAAGGTTTAACTCTTTTAATTCATCCTTTGATGGAATGTGCCCAACATCAATGTTTCTGGCAATATACCATAGCAAAGTCATGATTGACTTTACCTCAGCTTGGTTGGATAAGTCACTTTGACCTTTAATTGAAAAGCTTATGCCTCCCTCATTGAATCTTTCAACCAAATCAGCAATGGTTTTGTCACTATGCTTCCTATATAAAACTGCAATATCTGATTCTTTAACACCATTATCGATTAAAGTGCTAATGATTTGATAAACTTTGGAAGCCTCTTCTTCACTGTTTTCACTTCCGACTAAAAAATTAGGATTGTTATATGGTTTACCATTGCTCACCATTTCTTTTTCAGAAGTTTCCTTTCTTTGAGGGTCTATGAATGCTTCTGTTAGCTTAACAATATTCTCAGTAGAACGGAAATTAACATCCAAAGGTATTGGTTTAAGACCTTCCAACCTTATTAATTCATCAAAGAAATCATTGAAAGAGCTTCTGAATGCATAGATATGCTGGTCAACATCCCCCACTGCTGTAAAGTAATCGCAAGTTTTTCTCAATTCCTGAAAGATTCTGAATTGTAGAGGATCTGTATCTTGAAACTCATCAACAAAAATTGTTTTAAATGGAGTTTTAGGATCTTCCTCAAGTTCTTTCAATGCTTTTTTCTGCAAGGTATCATAATCAACATAATGATATTCATCCAATAGCTCCAAATATGTAGGATATGCCTCAATAATTTTTAAGAACCTTGCATTATACCAGGATTTGCCGAATAATCTTGTATCATCAAATTCTTCAGGATTCTTCTTTCTTTCATTTTTAAGTGGCTTGTCATAATCGTCAATGCGCTTTTTTGAAAAATAATCCATTGATTGGACGAAATCAATGTACTCTTGAGTAATCACTCTTGAATCTGAAACAGCATTAAATAATTTTTGACTATCAACATTAAAGCAGGTATATTCACCGAATTTTTTCAAAACATCTGAAATCTGATAATCAAGGATAGTGGAATAACCTTTAAAACCAAGCTTTCCCTTAAATTTTTGAATAAACAATGACTTTCTTTCAGAAGTATCGTCATCAATCAAGGTCAATGAGGAGTAATATTCCTTATTTCTGCAATGGTTCTTTAGATACTCAAGGCAGAATGAATGAATTGTGGAAATCTGCATTTTCAAGACATCTTCACTTGAAAGCTCTTTCCTCAACTTATATTTTAAATTATCTGCAGCCTTGTTTGTAAAAGTGATAACTAAAAAAGATTCGGGCTTAACTCCTTCATTATTGATTAAATGTTTTATTCTCTCAACAATAACAGTTGTCTTACCGGAACCCGGTCCTGCTTCAACCAATAAAGTTCCCTTACCATATTCAATTACATCTTTTTGATTTCCGACAAATTCCATATGATTTTCCCCTTAACGTTATAATTAAGATTATGTAATGGTTTTTTATAAAGTTTATTATTTGAATTCCCACACGGAATCTCGTGAAAACAATGAAAAGGAACAAGAATATGAAAAATTAGATATGTAATAATCAATTATAATTTTTAAAAAATAAAAATAATGATTTAAAATTAATATAATTAATAAAAAATAATAAATTATAGTTATTAGTAAAAAATAAGTAAAATTAATTATTTTTTAATAAAAATAATTAATTTAATAAATTTAAAAAATTATAAAAATTAAAAAAAATCAATTTTGTAATAATTTATGGAAAACTTTATATATAACATATTACAAAATTATGATTACAAAATGTAAAGGGAATTTTTAAAAAAAACATAGCCACCATATAAAAAATTATTCACCATACATCGAAATAACCACTACCATATATTATAATAATTTTTTTTAATGAAGCTCAGTGTTTTTAAAAAGAGATTTTATACTCTTCACTCCTTTTACATGAAAATTTCTTAATAAACAAACGAAGGAGCTGTTAAAATGGTTGATTTTATAAATTTAGAAATTAACAAAAAAGAAATCATCTACGACGGTAAAGTTAAAATGACCTACGGAGGCCAAGGAATCATTCGTTTCAAGGATAAGATGCTTGGAAAACGCGTATATGTAATATTTCCTATGTATCGCAAAAACACTGAAGATGGTGTTATCGTAGCAGTAGATGAAATATTGAATAAGGGAATTCATCCTGAAAACGATCATTCAAGCGGAATACCATTAGGTCAGAAATATGTTGGCCGCAAATGCATTGCCATATTGCAAGAAGGTTAATTTTATTAAACTTTTTTTAAACTAATTAGCATACAATCGAGGTGATATGATGCAAGCTGGTGATTATGCAGTTTTACCAACATGCATTAGAGATGAGAATTGCTTAATAAATTTTCTTAAAAAGAATGGTTTCAAATATGAAAAGTATTTTGAAAATGATTCATTGGGCCGAGACTATCTGATTGTAATTAATGTCATTCATCGAATTTACTTCAGAATTGACAAATACTATTTGCCATCCGCACAGAAACTTTCTGAAAAAGAGTTTTTGGATAAAATCAATTATGGCCAATACGCCATTCACAAAGAATTATATTCAGATAATGATGAATTGATTTATGAAGGATATACTGTACTTGAAAAACCTTATGGGCTTGGAACAGCTTACTACTCAAATGGCAACAAATACAGAGAAGGGGTGTTTGGTAGAAAAGGATTGCTTGAAGGAAAGGAATTTTATTCAAATGGACAGCTTAAATTTGAAGGAACTATGTTTGCAAACAGTGGCTATGGGCCTAATTTTCCTAATATAGGCAATTTATATAATGAAGAGGGAAAATTGATTTTTTCAGGTAAATTTGAATGGAAAAAAGGAGGAGTTGGATATCCTATGATGAAGTATCCAAGGTACAGATTTGAAGAGAAAGATAGGCCTGAAATCCAATATCTTTAATTTCTTTTGAAATTGGAAAATTCTAATACTAATAACAAATATAAATAGATATGTAAAAATAGGAGTGATATGATGCATGATTTGACAAATATTCAAAAAACATTTAATGAGATTATATTGAGCAGACTTAGCGAAAAAGTCTTAAAAGCAAATAATATTCATGAAAATGAGGAATTGATAAGGGAAGAACTATTTGAGATGAAAGAAATAATTGAAATTCCATTCGGATCAATCATATACTTCTTAGCTCTTGAGGATGAAAAACCAGTACTATATGTTGAAATGGCTTCAAGAATGGGCTCAGATGACCTTTATGTAATTAAGGAAGATTCATATGATTGCTATGATATTTATGACGGATATCCTTCTGAAATAGAGGACAAGTACTTTGCTCACTTGAAAAATATTAAAAAGAGCAAATCAAGATTTGATAAATTTAAAAAACGAAACGGGGGAGAATAATATGGATTGCATTAAAGAAGGGATAATTGGAGCGATTGTAGGAGATGCACTTGGACTGGCTGTGCAATTTGAACCAAGGGAATACCGTGACAGAGACCCTGTAACTGATATGAGAGGACATGGGGTATTTGACAAACCAGCAGGAAGCTGGACAGATGACTCTTCATTAA
Source organism: Methanobrevibacter sp. (assembly GCF_045114555.1). Lineage (GTDB taxonomy): Archaea > Methanobacteriota > Methanobacteria > Methanobacteriales > Methanobacteriaceae > Methanobrevibacter. Next base: position 79,402 of record NZ_JBGUKT010000030.1, read on the forward strand.
TTCTTGCAACAATCGATGGACTGAACAAATGCTTGGAAAATAAAAAGGAAAAGGATTCAATCTTAAATGAGATTATCGATTATGAAATAATCATGAAAAACTTCTCTAAATGGCTTAATGAAGGGGAATTCACACCATATGGCTATGCCTATGACATAGGTGGTGCCACCATGGATGGAATCCAAAGATATGATAACGGCACTGAGCCAATATTATCTGGAGGAATAGGTGAAGGGGACAATGGAAACGGATCACTCATGAGAATATTGCCAATAGCATTCTTCATCCATTATCTTTCTCAAAAATACTCATTTGATGAAGATGAGAAGATGACTGCTATCCATAACTTGTCTTCACTTACCCATAGGCATAGAAGAACCCAGTTATGCTGTGGAATCTATGTGAACATTGCTCTTGAATTCATAGAAGACTATGAAAATGAGTGCAATTTAGGTTTAGAGGAATTGATAGCAAATGGAATAAACAAGTCAAAGGAATACTATTTCAACAATGATGACTTCAAAGGGGAATTGCATCATTTTGATAGAGTATTCTCTTTAAATATTCAGAATCTTCCAAGAGATGAGATCAAAAGTGGAGGATATTGCATATCTTCTCTTGAAGCATCCATTTGGTGTTTATTGAATAATGAAAACTATAAGGACACTTTGCTTCAGGCAGTAAATCTTGGATATGATACTGATACCACCGCCTGTATTGTCGGAGGATTGGCTGGAATTTACTATGGCTATGAGGACATTCCTAATGATTGGATAAATCAATTGGCTAAATTAGATTATATTGAAGAATTAGTTAAAGATTTTCATTTGGCATTAAGTGAAAATCATTAAAACTTTTAAAAAGGGGTGATATGATGCATGATTTGAAAAAGCTAGAGAAAAAGTTTCATGAATTCCTAAAGGATGGCATAAACGAAAAAGAATTTGATATAAATGGAATTGAAATAACTGAAGAACTGTTAGAAGAGCAGGAAGCATTTCACATACACTTCGGATACTTATCCTATTTTTTAGTCATTGAAGATGAAAAGCCGATATTGTATGTCCATGTATCGACAAGAATGGATACTGACTTAATCTGCTTTGTAGATGAAGACGGATATAAATGTTATGATGTATTTATGGGCAATAATAGAGACATAAGTAAAAGATATTCCAGTCATTTAAAAAATGTTAAAAGATATTCAGATATGAAAGATATACACTTTTAGAAAAAAATAGCTTGTAAAAGAGAAAAAGAGGAAGATAAAAAGAAAAATATCATTGATGTTTCTTATGAGAAAACTCAAGAAACTCAATTCTATTCTCTTTTTTGCAGAATGAATAATATAACCTGAATGAATCTGCAACATAAACTTCTTGCTGACCTTTGCGGTTAGAAGACAAATGCTTGCCCACATCAGGATTTTGAAAGATTTGTTTAATCTTCTTCAATAATTGAGATAAAACGCTTTTATCCAATTTCTTTAGAGATTTGAAGAAATCTTTTCTATATATCCATTCCATTAATGATTCGCCTAAAATCTCTTGAAGCACAGCATTAAGCTGACTTTCATTTCTAATTTTATTAGGGCAAGATGCATAGATCTTGATAATCACCTAACAAACTACAAGACTTTAAGTCTTTCTTCCTCCTAAAATATCGCTTAGGCAGTATATGCCTTTATCTAATTCAACCACTCTGTACTTTTTACCAGTTTTTGTGTTTAAAAAAGACATGATTAACTCCGATATTTCTGTGGTTTTAAAACCACAAATATACTCTATTTTTGACATATATAAAAAAGTTTCTAATTTTAAAAAAAGTATTTACTATGATATCTATTTTTAAACTTTCAAAATTATCTAAAAAAATGAAACTTAAAAATACTCATTTAAAATCATATTTCATATCAAAAGTATAAAAATAATTAATTGAAAGTTAAATTTAATGAAATAGGTATAGAAATTATGATAAAAATATTGGCTCTTTATCTACATATATGAAATTGGAAATTAATATTTAAGATAAAGTATTAAAATTATTGAATTATCACTAAATATTTTTAATACTTTATGTTGTAAGTTATTAAAATATTAATCAATATTTTAATTATTATCGATACTTTTATATACTACGAAAACAAATATTATATTGTAGAAGCAAAGGGGCAAAAAACGCCATACATCAAGCCCATTGCTTTTCTAGATTTATGTAAAGGGGGACTTATATGTCAGAAGAAATATTAGACAAAAATTTAGAAGACAAGAAAGAAGAAAAATTGCCATTCGCTAAAGCGGAAATCATTCGTTTAATGAAGGATAATCTTTCTCCAGAAAGACACATCAAGGAAAGAGTCAAGGTGGAAATGAATAATTTCCTATATGGCATCCTAGTGGATGTATGTAGTGAACTTGAAAAATATCCATATGCAACCATTGATTACGAAATGTTTAAGGAATGCATTTATCCTTACACAAACACCAAGCAGATCAATCAGGAAAGAATGAGAATCCTTATGCATATGAATGCAATCAAATCAGACTGTGATGCACTTGCCATGGATGTTGAAAAGACTCTCAGAATCAGGGACACCTCTGAGGAAGACGATTTCTCTCCATTGACTGGCAAGATATAAATTTCAATGAATAAGAGTAAAAGAGTTATTTAAAAGGTTTCTTAATTATTCATCTTAATTTATTAATAAAATCATTTTTCCTTTCTCCTTTTAAATTGCAGATTAAAAAAAAAAAAATAATTCTTTACTCTTATTATTTTTTTCTATTTTTTCAAATTAAAAATACCTTATCGATCTATTTTTTTATAATTTTTTAATCTATTTTTAATCTACTTTTCAATTAAATCACCTAAACACTTTAAAAAACTATTTTTAATAAAAAATACAAATCATTAATCAGAAGTGGAAAAGGTGAATGCAATGAATGAAATCATAGACAACTATAATGTTAATGCAGAAATTGAAATAGACAACAGTGAACTTGAAGACATAATGCTAATAGAACCTGGCATGATGACAATAGCAGATGAAGAGGAATTCTTCAGACTACTCAAAGAGGCTAAACTATTCATTCCAATACATTGGGAAAAGGAAGAGGTATTTAATATTGAAGATCAAAGTGTTGTAGATGTTATTAAGCCTGTGCCTCCACTTGGATTCAATTTCATTTCACTTAGTGTCAATGACAATGAAAGAGCACTTGTAGCATTCACCAGAAAAGAGATCATGAAGGAAATCAAGCTTAAGAAAGACCATATCATAATGAATATGAGAGATCTTGCCAAGATCTTGTATGGATTTGGCGATACCTTCTCATCAATCATCATAAACCCTCAAACTGAGCATTCAATTATAGTCAACGCTTCTACACTTATAGACCTATTTAAGGAAAAGGCAAAAAATCCATTTATCGCTTCACTTGAACAAACATTAGCTACATTGAAGAGCAATTCCGTGGAACTTGACAAACATTACATGTTCTTTATCAGATCAGAATATGAATTCATGGAAAATGAGGCTGTAGATGGAATATTTACAGCAAAAATGCCACTGCGAGCATGCACTGACCCTAATTTCCAATCCAATCTTCCAATATTGCATAAGATAATGATGATGGAAGGGCAAAAAATATTGTACACTGGGAAAAGTGAGGAAGTGACTGATTTCAATGTAATGATTGCTCCAGGATGCGAATTCCAAAAGTTCTATGATGAAGATGGAGACACTTCAGTATGGAGATGCATTAAACAGCCATTTTATGATAATATTGAAAAAGAAGATGAGGGTGAAGAATAAGCAAAAGTGATTAGATGACTACACTAAACAATAAAAAGCTAAAGAAACTATTAAAATCAAAGTCAAGAGTCAAAATAGAACAGAATCCGGACTTGTTCTATAAGGAATTTCTAAAATCAGAAGTCTTTGTTCCAGTTATTGCAATGAAAGATGAGGAATCATTAAGCGATGGAGACACACTTGACTTGCAGATTGGCTTCTTTGATGAGGAAAATGGAGACCGTAATATCTATCTGTTTACAGATACAAACGAATTGGAAAAGGCAGGATACCAAATCAAGTCAATAGCTGTAAATGTGATGGAATTATCTCTCATATTGGCACAGTTTGACATTGATTTCAATTATATTGTAATCAATCCATATAGCGTTGATTCATATAAGATAGACTTTGATGAATTTTTAGAGAAAAATAACTTTTAAAATTATTCTTAATTTCCGTGATAAAAATGAGCATACTCTATAATGATAAACTTGAATCATTAATGAAAATACAATCAGAAATGAGCGAAGAGGAAAATGAACACTTCTTGAATGAATTCAGAAAATCAGAATTATTGGTTCCCCTTCAAATTGAACTTGATTCATTAGACCTTGAAAACATGAATCTGGAAGGATTGAATGAAATCAATAAGGAAGTCAAGTTTCACTTAAAGTCATTTATAGGCCCAAATGAGATTAAAGTCATACCTATTTTTACAGATGAGGAAAACATTCAGGATGTTCAAATGAACACAACAGTCGGATCATTGTTTATGAGAGACTTGTACAAGTCTATACTTCCAATACAAGATAACTTTGATCAAATCATCATTAATCCAAGTGCAGAAAACGAATACAAGATAAGCATTGACGACTTCTTAAGTCTCTTTGATGAGGAAAGGGAATTTGAAGACATGATGAAAGAGATTGAAGAGGAAATGCTTGAAGATGAAAATATGGATTAATGGATGAAAAATTACATATAAAATAATCAAATTATTGATTAATTAAAAATATATTTTCCTTAAAAAATCATTATTTAATGGATGGATTAATCCATTATCTTAAATGAAATATCTGATTTTTAATTTAATGAACACTACATACATGTACCATGTTAAATTCATTAAATGTAACCACTAACAGATAATACAAAAAATAGAATTACTAATAAAACAGCAATGAAAACTAAAAATAAAGCCCCTTCTTTTGAAAACGGACTTACTGGTGCGCAAGTACCATTGGAACAATTCTCATCAATTTGACAATTATCATCTTTAGACACTTTCATCACCAAAAAATAGATTTAAAATAATCTTAAATGATCCCAAATAATTTTAAAATAATTACTGTTTTTAAATGTTAAATGAAATTTAATAAAAATAGCTAAAAAATATAAAAAAATGCTATTAATGAATAAATCATTAATAGCGAAAATCAATCAACTTATTTGAAGTTGGTTGCTCTTTCTTCGAAGTAAGATTGAGGGTGTTTACATACTGGGCAAATTACAGGAGCATCGGTTCCTTTAATTATGTGACCACAGTTAATACATTTCCATTCAATTTCTTCTTCTTTTTTGAATACAGTTTCGCCTTCAACATTAGCGAGTAAAGCTCTGTATCTTTCTTCATGTTCTTTTTCGATGTTACCAACCATGGTGAATAAACCTGCGATTTCATCGAAACCTTCTTCTCTTGCGGTTTCTGCGAATTCTTTGTACATTGCAGTCCATTCTTCGTTTTCACCATCAGCTGCTGCGTTTAAGTTAGCAATAGTGTCTGGAACTTCTCCATCGTGTAAAAGTTTGAACCAAATTTTTGCATGTTCTTTTTCGTTTTTAGAAGTTTCCATAAAGATATCGTGGATTTGTACGTATCCTTCTTTTTTAGCTTTACTTGCGAAATATTGGTATTTAGCATGAGCTTGAGATTCACCAGCAAAAGCTGCTGCTAAGTTAGCTTCGGTTTTAGTACCTTTTAAATCTGCCATTATAATCACCTAAATTTTTTTAACACATGTGTTAATTCTTAAATGAATAAGAATTCAGTAGTAGTTTAAACTACTTAAAACTATTTTAGTTTTGAATGTTAATAAATATTTCTAAAATATTTTATATATAATAAAAAATGAGTGATAATGAAAAAAATAAAAAATTAAAAAAAGAGTTAAAAAAGTTAAAAAAATGGGGGTTTTAAAAAGAGTTAAAAGACTAAAAAAAAGTGAGGGTTTTGAAAAGAGTAAAAAAATCAAATCCTGATAACTTCATCAGTGCTTACAATCATATTCAATCTTCTGTCATGGCTTTCCATTGGAATATGATCAATCAATTGAAATGGATGAATTGTGGTGACTAAAGGAGTCTTTTCATTAATGAGATTCTTATTAAAAAGGTCTTCGATTTCCCTATCTCCATATCCCTTTCCTTTTCCAATCCTATTTCCGCATCTATCTGCACCAACTGATCCTTCAACTACCATATCAATAGCTATGTCAAATGAACTTCCTTTACCGAAATCAAAAAACTTAGAGCAATGATCGAATGCCCACTCCTTTGTTGATGCTTCTCTTTCTTTTCCATCTAACCGGTTTCCCTCAAGAAAGAGATATCCATGTTCAAGGTTAGGACTTGCCATGATAAGATTCTTATTTTCCTTTAAAGCAAGATATCGGACTGGAATCTGAGCAGAATCCGGACTGCAAAAAATAGTTTTTGAATTTATCCATTCATCAGTGCCCGCCAGCAATTCAGCTGCAATATCTGATCCTTTAAAATCAGGAATCTTGCCATAATCTCCATTAGGTCTAAGAGACTGGCCTTCCTTAAACAATTTATCATAAATTGATTTTCTAATAGAATCCTTTTCTTCCTTTAAAGACATAATATCAAATAAGATAAAAATAAGTAAAATAAAGTAAAATGAAAATAACTAAAAAATCACTATAAAAATTCTAAAGTCCTATACATCATCATGAATCCTTCTTTATCTGGATTATCTTCTCCAAAACCGAAGAAATTAAAGCTGTATGCATCCCTATCATTGATTGTTGAGAGAGAATGAGTATTCAAAGGAGGTTCATGGCTTGTATCCTTTGCTATGAGCTCGTGGGTTTCCTTGTTTCCAATGATAGTTAAATGAGAATCTTCAACAATTAGGCTGTCTTCCCTTGGAATGTCTTCAATTGCATTCTTAAGATATTCCATAGACAATCCTTCCTGAGGATATTTGAACACCATAACTCTGCTGAATTTGCTGTCACAGTCAAGTACTGCTATGCAATTTTCAATATCATCTGCTTCTAGCAATTTCCAATTATTTGGATACTTAAAACTTAATTCATAGTTTTTAAATATATTGGACATGTTAAACTCCTTTAAAAAAGATATTGTAAAATAAAAATAAATTAAAAAGTAAAATAAAAAAATAGAAAAAAGAATAATTATCTAATTATAGATATTAATCGAATTCAATGGAATCCATAATAGCTAAATAATCATTGTAAGCATATGGGAATTCCTTGAAGTGCATCAATTCAAACACATACATGTTTCCATCATTGATCAATGCAGAAGTATTGTTTTCTAAAGTTCTTCCACCTTCGTCAGCACTTGTAATGATATTGTAAACAGGCATGCCATTAAGGTTTAGAATTCTGGATTCGACTATAGTCCAACCTTGAGCTTCAAAGCTTTCCTTAAAAGCCTCTTCAATTTGTGCAACTGCTTCGGCTTCTCCAGCATCATTTTTATAAACTGTAATGGTGGATGGATTTCCTTCCACCACTTTCACTAAAGCCTTGATACAATTTGGACCAATCATTTCTTTATTCTGTTCTTTCCAATTACTTAAATATCTGAATTTGATTCCTTCTTCATCAAATTGGATTTCATCCATAGAATCACCATTTTAATTGATACCCAATAAACTATATAAATATGAAATATATGAATAATTGAATAATATGAATTAATGCTTAATATTAAAAATTTTTGAAAAATTTTAGATTAGATAGACTAGGCAAATTAGAAATTTAAAAAATTAAGGAAACTTATTCTCCACTTTCAAGCAAATATTCATCTGGAATTAACTCTTCCAATTGAGTGTAAGCCTTGCTTGAAATAGCGGACTTGTGAATTTCAGGTTCTTTCACAATGGTCAACCCTCTAATTCTTCTTAATATGCTGGTTTCACCTAATTCCTTATTTATCTCATTGATAGTGGCAGTCAATGTCTTGTTTACAACCTCATCAAGCATGTTCTTGTTTGTTCTTAGGATTATCTCCAAGATTTCCCTATGCTTGTCTTCTCGCTCTCTAAGTCTTGACAATTCTCCAGCATCAAAACTCATTTTAGTCTTCAAGACATTCATATCCTGCAATAATTCAATTCTTTCTTCATTTGATTCATTCAAATCCTTATTCAATTGCTTGATTTCAGAATTCAAATCATCGATATCTCCATTTAACTTTTTAACTTCGTCAATGAGAGAATTAGATTCAGAATCGGATAAAACACTGCTGTTTATATAATTCGCTTTTTCAAGTTGAGACAATTTAGTGGTAAGCTCCAAATTAATGTTCTCCAACTCTTCCACTTTTGAGAAAAGAATCTTTTCCTTAGACTTTGCTTCCTTAAGATCGTATTCTAATTTTACAACAGCTTCATCATCTGGGATTACTTCCATAGTGGACACTTCGATTTCAGAAGAAGTTTTCAATTCCTCATATTCCTGAGGAGTCAAGATTACAAAATCTCCCTCTTCAAGATTATGTTTTTTCACATCTTCCTTACCGATAGTGAGACTTATATTACCTCTTGATTTATTAATTTTCCCAGTCTTGATAATCATATTTAATAATATGATTTATGCCTTTATAAAGGTTATTATTTAATTTAAAAAAATTATATAAAAATTAAAGCGATTTTAAAATAAAAATGAAAAAATAAACAATAATTTGAAAAAAATAGCTAAAAACAAATAAATTAAAACAAAGTACATGAAATGAACATGAAATTTCATGCAATAAATTCATGTAATGAAAATTGCTAAAAAAAGATGTGAAAAAATTTAATAAAAAAAATAAAAAATTATTGAAAGAATTTAAAAAAATATTAAAAAAGAAAAATTAAAAAATAACTAAAAAATAACTAAAAAATAAAGTAAGAAATAATTAAAAATAAAATTATTTCTAAAAACCTAATTAAAAAAATCTATTAAGAAGAAATCAGATTCATTGCTCATGCATTTATTGACCCAATTTATGAAGTTTCCATTAGCGGAACCTGATCTTTCAGCTTGGGTGTGGCCTTGACCCCAAACTTCATTGAATTCCACACTTTCCACATCACCAATCTGCATCAAAGCCAGAGCCAAATTGGTTTCAACAGTAAATGAAGTGTCTGTCTGTTCAATTCCAGCATTTATTCTCCAATATTTTGCAGGATGTGATGATCCCACTCCATCATAGTAAGAGGAAACATAATACAAAGGATTATACATATTGGAACGGTTTAGAGTTGTGTAATTGAGCATGTCCAATATTTTCAAATCATTTGCATAGCTGCTTGATTTAGATGAGTCATAATCAGAGAATGCAGAGTAATTGTCTGAATTTTCATTTAGGACATTTGCCATAATGCTATCAAAGTGCAATGATCCATATTCACCAGTACCGAATAACTCATTTTCAGCTTGGCCTTTTCCCAAATCATCAAAAGCGCCAACATCTTTAGTTGGGGATTTGCAATGTTTAACAAATGCTTCAAGGCTTGTGATTTCTGCAGTGTTTGTTGAACTGTTATAAATGATCCATTCCTCATCACCATTTAATGAATCAATATATTCCTGTGGAGTTCTGTAAGTTCCTGAACTTGATCCAGTAACATCACTTGAAAGAGAGACACCATCAGGTAAAGGCCCCATGCCCATGCCCTCTCCGGAACTTGGAGAGTATGGGAAACTGGTTTCATTCAAGAAATTGTTTAAGGAATCCTCTACAGTTTTAAGCATATAATCATAATATGATCCTGCTGTGTAAATTCCATCTTCAGACTCTTCAAGACTTAAAGGCCTTCCATTAGGACTTCTAAGGCCTAAATCATTAATGTAATTGGCATATGCACTAGCCAAATCATCGGATAACGCACCAGTCCAAGTGCCGCTTCCACGTGTTCCATCTGTAGTGTATTGTCCCATAGCCCATTCATAAGCCTCATCAGCTGTATCTAGAGAAGTGATAGGACACCAGCACATTGCTCCGCAGATGCTGTCAGATAACTTGTTTCCATTTCTGTCTATAAGAGCCGCTCCAATGGATTCAAGATAGGGTGTGTACAATTCACAGTCACCACTTGCACCTAAGATAGCGCTTTGTGCACCGCCACCGCTATGACCAAATGAAAAGATCCTTTGGCTGTCTCCAGGAAGTGTATCATCATTGAATTTCAAGTAAAGCACTGCTGCCTTTAAATCAGTCACTCCCCAAGGAGCCCCACCAGAGTAGGTTCCTCCTTTTTCTCTACCTCTGCAACCTGCATTAACATAAATGAAACCTGCATCTGTGTAATCTTTCACCTCATTCGCATTATATCTTGTTGGGGCTTTTTGAGCGGAATATCCTGCAGTGTTGATAGGCATTACAATAGGTGCATTAGATGCAGAATAATTTCCAACATGACCGTCTATTACTGTACAGGTATAAGTTCCATTATCATTCCGTTCGCTTTTAAAGTAATCTCCAGGAACATAAATTCCTAAAGACTCATATTCAGTAGCTTCAGGGTCTGTACAGTACACAAGCCCAATTTGATAGTAGATATTGTTTTTCTCATCATACTTCCAATTGGACATATCAATGGTTAACTCATCATTCAACTCTGTGAGATTAACATTATAATTATTAGTATCAGTTAATAATCCCATTTCACTTGCAGCAATCAATAATGTGAGTATTGCAATCACTACAGCTATAAGCAAAATAAGTTTATTTGATCTTTTCATAATCACACCACAACCAATTGTTTAAAAAAACAGATTTATTCAATTATTTCAAAAGTTCTGACTATTTCCATAAATTTGGAAACTATATCACTAACTGTCCTAAGTTCAAATATATAAACAAAACCATCCTCTAAAAATACAACTGAAAACATTTCAAAATCAATTTCGGGAATTGAAATCCTTGAATGTGTCTGAATGCTTTTCCTTTTGCCAACATTTGCAATTTCAGAAGATACTATTTGAGCGTTATCATTCAATAGGCTTTCTTCAATGATTTCCTTGAAATCCTCAAGTGAAGGCATCTCAGATTGGAATGCAATTACATTCAATAAACTGCCATCCTCATAGCTTAAAGTAGCTATGCAATCAGGATTGTTTTCCAATGGGACTTCTTCCAATTCCCACTCATCGCTGTATTTGAATGATAACTTTTCATTAGAACATGTGTTTAGATTAGACATAAAAAGCCTCTTATATTGAATTTATATATCTTTTTATAATTTTTTATAAATATAAATTTTATCAAATCAAAATTTACTAATAACATCCACAATTTACTAAATCATCAACATAATTTACAAAATGACATCAATATAATTTACAAAATGACATCAATATAATAATCTGAATAAAAATAATGAAATAAAATCAATATGCTAATTAAAATAAAAATAACAAATTAAAATTAATTTTTAGACAAAAAGAAGAAATTATAATCGTTTAGAAATCAAATAGAAAGATTTAAATTAGAATAATGACAGAATAAGGTATGGGATTAACATTTATAAAATACCTTTAAAGAATTTTAAACTAAACAACTTATTAAGCATTTATTCACTCAATGAATCAAACTCAATAATTACATATTTGACAAAAACCCTAAACTCAATATATTTGTTAATCCCCACACCCCCTATTAAAAAGAGGACTAATTTTGAAAATTAAAAAAATAATAAATAGTATTAAAAAATAGTTTAAGAATTATAAAAAAATAGCATTAAATAAAAAAAAAACAGCCATGAATTATAAAAAAATAGCATTAAATAAAAAAACAGACAAGAATAGCATTAAATAAAAAAAACCGTTGAATTATAAAAAATATCTAAAAATAGAATAAAAATAAAAAATAAAAGAGAAAAACAATTATCTGATACGTTTTCCCTCTTTTTCAAGAAGTCCTTTTTCCTTAATCATTTCAATGAAACGACTGTCATCTGTAACGAATTCATCATACTCTTGAACTTCTTTTTTATTGGATCTTTTGACAATTGTAAAGAGATATGAAGGCCTTCCCTTTTTCTCTTTAGGAAGCTCAGCCAATTCATAAAGAACTCTTTTTACAATCAATTCCTCAGAGCTTTCAATGAAACTGATTCTATTGTCAATGTCTTCAAAGCTTTCAAAGTCACCGTTAAGCTCTTTCTCAGTTAAGATTTTAGATCCTAACTTTCTGCTGATTCCATCTAAGAAGTGCAATTTGCTTGCTTCCTTGCTTTGCTCATTGAAGAACTTTACATACTTAGGTTCATTGGCAATTACAATGCTGTGAACAGCCTTTTCAGTTTCGAATTCCTGTTCCTTGCTTAAGTCATCATAACTTAAATGAGCTCTTTCCTGCTTGACAAATTCACTATCCTTTCCAAGAGGAATCTTGTCTTGAACCTTAACTTCAACATCATCATTCAAGTCCAAATCCATCAATATGAAGTAATCTGTTCCAATAATACGGGCAGTCTTTTTTTCATCACTGTCTTTAGTGCTTAAAACCAAACCGAAATTTTCATTTTTCATAAAAAACACCCCCGGAAATTATCTTACGTTATACCTTAAGATAGCACCGATTCCACCGAAAGCCCTATACAATTGGCTTCCCTCTTCGGTTTCAGTGGAAATGATTTCTACACTAGAACCTAAATCCTCAGCGATATTAGCCAAATCTTCGATTAGATCTTCCTCTTGAGTGATTTTCATTTTCTCATTACATTGAGGGCAAGTTAAATCCTCTACCTTTTGACCTTCCTTTTGAGTGACTTCGGCATGGAAGCCACAAGCTTGGCAATCCAAGGTTAACCTTTTGGATTTTAAGTCTTCACTAAGCAAAAGAATGTCTACAGCACCCATTTGCAAATTGGTTCTTACTTCCTTTTCACCATAAGAATATAAACCATGGTCATCCCTAAGCTCAGCAAGGAATCTTTGGACTAGCTTTTTCTCTTGGATAACTCCTAATTCCTCTAAAGCACCAGATGCCTTGTCAATGGTTTCCCTGATACCGAATTCTCCAGTATAGGAAGTGTCTACAGTGGTGATTACCTTATCCTTAAGCTCATAATGCATGTAATCTCCATTATAGTAATCCTCTTTAGTTCCTCCAGGACCACCAAGAACAATTCCCTTCAAGTCATCCTTGATTGGAAGGAATTCATCATCCATGTGAGTGCCTATCCTTTTCAGGAATTCGTGAGCCAATTGGTCAATGACCCTATCGAACCTTCTTTGTGATTGTCCCCCTGCCTTATGCTTTCCAGGAACACCACTGGTTAAGTTTGCTACAACATTGATTCTTTTACCTTTCAAAGTAGCGATGGTTGCCTCATTTCTGTCAATTACAGCAATACCGTAAACTTCCTTTGAAGCAATCATGTCTTCTAATGGCTCAAGGAAAAATGTGCTGTCACAAATGTATCTGTAAGTTTGGATCTCTTCAGGAGGTTCGATAACTACAGTTTCCATCTTTTCAGTACCAGGACCGCCTTTAGGAATCATACCAACGAACAATACAAAACCATTCGGCAATTCCTTGTTGTCGTTTGTAATCATACGGATTCTTTGCATGATTACCTCAATAGCTGATTGAACATTCTTACGAGTGGTTTTGCTCTTGATGTTAGCACTTTGTCCCAATTCATCCCTCATCTGCTTGATGATATCACTTAATTGTTTAGTTGGAGGAACGTACATGGAAACGAGTTCTGTTCCCTTTCCTTTCTTTTCCGCCAATTCCTTCAATGACTTTTTAAACTCATATAATTCCTTTGAGGATACCTCACTCATTTATAACACCTGATAAAAATGATAAATAACTTTTTGATAAGTAATTAATATAAAAAATTAAAATAAAACAATATAATTTAAGATTATTCAAAACTTTTAAAATAAAATATTCATAGAAAAATTACTAAAAACGTAACTTTTAAAGAAAATTATTCACTAAAATAGAAATTTTTGTCAAACCATAATAATAACCTTAAATTGATATAATATATTATATATTGGTATAAGTTACTTATATAAGTAATGATGAAAATCAAAATATTTTAAGAAAATATTAATAATTGAAATGATATAAGATTATTTAAATAAGACTTTTTTTGAACTTCAAGGAGGAAAACAATTGTTTGGCTTGAAAGACATCAATACTGAAAACAGATATGATGAAACTGATGAGAAGAAACTTAAAATAGCTGATACAATCTCTATTTTTACAAATCCTCCTATAATTACAATCCCTTTGTTTTTAATTATTTGTATAATTCTTGCATGTGATGGAACTCCATTTACAAGTGGATTCAGTTTTAATTGGACCCAATTCATCATAACAGAATTGATTTCACTTATCTTTGCATCCATATTGCCAATGGCAATCATCCTTCATTGGGCAAGGAAATTAGACACAGACAAAGACATTTCAAATAGGGAAGACCGTTTCGTTCCACTTATTGTTGGAGTCGTGTCTTACTTAATAGGTTTTATAATTGCATGGATTCTTGGAGTCTCCAATTTCCTGATTGTTCTAATACTTTGTTATGCTGTTAACACATTCATTGTAATGCTAATTACCACTAAATGGAAAATCAGCATCCACACAACTGGACTTACAGGCCCTGTAGCAGCTCTAATCATGCTTCTTGGACCTATCGGTGCTTTAGTTGGATTGCTTTATCCAATACTCATTTGGAGCAGATTCACACTTAAAAAGCATACAATGGCTCAAGCAATAGCGGGTGGAGTGTTTGGATTAATAATGACTGTATTGGAAGCTTATCTTTATATGGATTTGCTTAATATGCCGGTTTACAATTTGGTTCCATTAGGAGAATGCTTATGGATAATACTTGGGCTTATCTTTGCACCAATAGTTTTAGGAATTCTAACAATCCTAAATGATAATGGAAAAGGAAATACAAAAGCAATATTCTATGCATTATGTGTTTTAGCAATCATATTCTTCATATTACTTGCTCCTCAATCAGCACTCATAATATTGATTCTCGCAATCATCACATCAATTTTGGTAAGCTATTTTGGTGGAGAAAATTTCAGTTGGTTTAGAGCAATACAATAGTAAATTTAAATATAATTAAATAGATAAATTAAAGTAATAAATTAAGTAATTTAACTAAATTTCTACTAAATTTAAATTTATTTAAAAAAACTTAATCTAACTAAACTATTAAAACTTAATTAAAAGGTGAATTTATGAGAATCGTAGCTGCTATCGGAGGATCAATATTATTACAGGATTACAACGCTGAAAGATTTAAGGAATATGCAAAGCTCTTGAAGGAACAAAGTGAAGAGCATGAAATATTTGTTGTTGTAGGTGGAGGAAAACCTGCAAGAGAATACATAGGAGTTGTAAGGGACCTCGGTGCTGGAGAAGCTAAATGTGATGATATTGGAATAGAAGTTACTAGAGTGAATGCAAAGCTCTTATTGCTTGCACTTGGTGATGCAGCTTATCAAAGGGTTCCCCATAACTTCCAGGAAGCTTTGGAATTTTCTGCAAGCGGAAAAATAATTGTTATGGGCGGAACTGAACCTGCACACAGTACCGATGCAGTATCTGCAATCTTGGCAGAATACGTTCAAGCAGACCTTTTAGTTAACCTAACCGCTGTAGACGGATTATACACTAAAGATCCTAAAAAATATGATGATGCGGAATTGATTGAGGAAATCACAGCTTCTGACATGATGGAAATCATCAGCGGAAATGATGTAAAGGCAGGAACCTATGAATTCATCGATACAACTGCAATTCAAATGATTAAGCGTTCTGATTTAGAAACCGTAATAGCTAATGGTAATGAACCTCAAAACCTAATAAGAGCCATTAAAGGTGAAAAAATAGGAACCCGTGTTATTTCTGAATAAATAACACATTTACTTTTTTTAATATTTTTTATTCTAAAAATATCTCTTATAAACTAACAAAAACAACTTTATTTTTTATTAATTCTTATTTTGAGTGATTTAAATGACTGGGTTAATTGATATAGGATTAAATTTAATGCACAAATCCTTTGATAAAAACAGAGAAGAGATCATAAAAAATGCAAATGATGTTGGAGTAAGCCAGTTCATCATTACTGGAACCAATATCCACTCAAGCGAAACAGCTCTCAATTTCGCAAATCAAGACCAGTTTAAAGGAGTTCTATTCTCAACTGCAGGAGTTCATCCTCACGATGCTAAGACCTGTGATGAAAACACAATAGAAACTTTAAGGGAATTTGCAAAAGAGGACTGTGTGGTTGCTATTGGAGAATGCGGTCTTGACTATAACAGAAACTATTCACCACAGGATGTTCAAAGAAAATGGTTTGAAGAGCAAGTGAAGCTTGCAGAGGAATTGGATATGCCACTATTCCTGCATGAACGTGAAGCACATGAAGATTTGGTTAAAATACTCGAAAAGTACCCAAATATGTGTGAAAAGGCTTGTGTCCATTGCTTTACAGGAACTAAAGAGGAAGCTGAAAAATACCTAGAATTAGGCTGCTCCATTGGAGTGACAGGTTGGATTTGCGATGAAAGAAGAGGCCAGTCACTGCAGGAAGCTGTTACCGTGATTCCTCCTGAAAAGATGATGATAGAAACTGATGCACCATTCCTGATTCCAAGGAACTTCCCTAAAAAGCCAAAATCAAACAAAAACAAACCGGAATACTTGCCACATATCCTAAATACAATAGCTGAGTACAAAGGAATGGATAGTGAAGAGCTTGGCAAAAAGGTAAGTGAAACAACAAGAAAATTCTTTAATATCTAAGTTTAAACTAAATTTAGACAATTTTTAAATAATATTAAATTAATATTAAAATAATAGAACATAATTAATTAAAATTTAAATTAATAATCAATTAAATTAATTAAACTATTAAACTAATTAAATATCAAAAAATAAAAAGGTGAGAAATATGGTAGAACCACATAAACATTGCCCAGTATGCGGCACCCCAATACCAATGAAAGAAAGAGTCTGCTCTGCAGATTGTCAAAAAGTATTAGAACAAAACCAGAAAAACATCAGAAAAAGCAGAATAATGCTCTTTGGTGTAATTGTAGTATTTATTCTCGTATGGGCATATTTCATGTTCTTTAAATAAATTAACTATTAATAAATAAAATTAAAAAACAAGTAAATAGCTATTAATTAAACTTAATAGCTAACAATATTTTTTAAAACAAAAAGTCAAATTATAATTATTTTTTTAAAATCAGACAATTTTAAGTGATAAAATGTTATTGTCCTCAACAAGTACTTTAGAAAACAAAACCATTGTAAAATATCATGGATTGGTTAATGGAGAATCATTAATTGGATCCAACATATATAAAGACTTATTCTCTGGAGTTAGAGACGTTGTGGAAGGAAGAACCAGCACTTATGCTGAAGAGCTTGAATCAGCAAGAAATGAAGCATTCGAAACTATGGAAAACAAGGCTAAAGAACTTGGTGCCAATGGAATCATAGGACTTAAGATATCCTACAACAACCTCGGAGGTACCATGGGAAACACCATTTTAGTAACTGTATACGGAACCGCTGTAAGTTACAAATAATCCATTAAACTTTTTTTCAAACCAACTTTTAATGAGTGAATAAATGCTTAATAAAATCAAACAGAAAGTTAACGATTTATCCATCTCTAAACGTCTCAAGGATGAAGAGGAGAGAAAAGTATTCCTAAAAGAGCTAGGATGCATTGATATAGGGATAATAGTAGGTATAGTCACCTATGTAATTTGCCTATACACTCACTTTGACATTTACGGATGGAACTTCGGATTGGTCTTATCTCCACTTTTTGCAGGATATGCTGAAAGCCTAGCTGCAAAAAGGTATCTTGAAGAAAGTACCGGTGCAATCAGTGCATTTATTCTTTTCTTAATTACAGTTATCTATGGATTCATCATAGCAAACCCAACTTTAGGATTCAATGTCATTACAGCAGGAAGCATAGTCATAATCCTTCAAGCTGCATTTCCTATTGCTGTGAATTATTTCCTTATCGCAACAATTTTAGCTATTATCTCCCATGTTACAGGTGTCTTCAAGAAGATTACACGTTTCATATGGAATACATATGAGAAAATCTTCAAGAAAGAGCCAAAAACTAAAGAGATATATAACGAAAAGCAAACCAAAAAGATACACAGTTTTTATGACAGGGAACTTGATATGAATAATTTAGGAGTCTTGATATTGACTATGGAAGATTCTCCTAAAGAATTGAACATAATTGAATATAAAGGAGTCTATGAATCAACACATATCTTTTCCGTTAAACGAAGAGAAGAAATAAGGTCTGGAATTGAAGACTCAATGGAAAAGGAATTGCTTATTTGTACAAAAATTGCTGAAGACAAGGCATTGCTAAAATTAATCAAGCAATTAAGGGCAGATGGATGCAATGGCCTATTGAACTTGAATATGTCAATTGAAACATTAGGTCCAAGCAAGGGAGAAAACTTAGCTCATGTAGTTATGAGAGGAACTGGAGTCATATTTGAAGAAAAAGAGGATGTAAGTTCCTTATAATTACTAAAAAGAATAAGAAATAAATTAAGAAAATATCTATTTTTATAAGCCCAATAGAATAGCTATTGGGTCAAATCCAATCATTTTTATTGCCATATAAATCAAGATTATGGAGAATATCTGTTTTAATCTTTCCTTAGGCACCTTATAAACTAATTTTGCACCTAATGTTGCCATAGGAACTGAAAACAGTACAATAAGAACTAAATTCACCAAGCTTACATACCCTAAAGAATAATGCATTGGGTTAACAGACCAACCAGTGTAAATATATGAAATTAGCCCCCCAATAGCGGTCAATGCAATGAAAACTGAAGATGTTCCAATAGCTTGAATCAGGCTGAATCCAAACAATATGCAAAGTGCTGGAATCAGGAACACTCCACCACCTACACCAAGCAAGCCAGAGACAATTCCTATTGAAAAACCTACAATTGCTGCACTAAATATATTGAAATCAATCAATGCATTTTCGCCATCAGTTCTAGAGCCAAAGAGCATATCCAACGCTACAATAAAGAGCAGGCATGCAAAGATAATCTGCAAGATTCTTGAAGGAACCACATTTGCAAGAAGGCCTCCACAAAATCCTCCAATGATTCCAAAAATAGCTAATCTGATAGCTGGCTTTACAATGGACTTATTCTTTTTCTGATGCTGATAAGCTCCAGAGGATGCAGTTGGAATGATAATTGCCAAACTGGTTCCTAATGATACCATCATAGCAAGTGAAGGGTCCACCCCTACAGAATTGAATAAGAAAAATTGGAGAGGAACCATGAGGAAGCCCCCACCTACACCAAGCAATCCTGAAGCGAATCCAGCAAATATTCCTATTAAAATCAAACCTATATAAAAGCTAATTGGAAACATGATTACACATCAAATATTTAAAAAAAAATCATTTTTATTAATAATCTCTAAAAACTTATATTTAAAAAAAATCATTTTTATTAATAATCTCTAAAAACTTATATTTAAAATAAAATATAAATAATTAATTATTATTAAAATAAAATATTGATACTAATATCAAAATTAGAAATTAAAAAAATTAAATGAATTGATATGGGGAAATTCTTATGAAAATAAACAAATACATTCCTTTTGGAATAATTCTAATCGTTTTTGGAGCAATGCTATTCTTCTTAAGTGGAATAGACCAATTCATAAGGCCATTTACCCAACCAATCCTAATGGGATCTTCAAAAGGAAAAGACATTCTCTTTTTTGTTCTTTTGGGAATAACAATAATAATATCTACACTTGGAGACAATGAAAAGATATATGGATATTTTAAAAATCTCCATATTCCAGAAATGCTAAAAGATAAGGATTTTTACTTAAAATTATCTTTAATATTGCTACTGTTTACTGCAATAGCAGGAATAGTTATGGAATTCTACTTAAGGAATTCACTTGGAATAGACTGGAACACAATCCTTGTAATCATGAATCCAAGTGAAACAAGCACAAGCATCCTCCATTCCCACTTATACAAAGGAATATTTGGAATGATTCTTGGAATGCTTTTAACTTACATCCCATCTGGAATCCATACAGGAAGCTCTTTAAGTGCTTACACTCCAGATTTGATTGGATTGCTCTTCATATTGATTCCTATCACATATCTATCTATGATCATTTCAATGCAAAGGAGAAAAGCAGCACCAAAAATCTTCTTAGCAGTTACAAGCACAATCGGCATAATTGGACTCATAGATGGGGGATTATTTGCAACTCCAACAGTTGGAGGAATTTATGGAATACTCATATTGATGTATAATAATGAAATTTTAGAGGGAATTTCAGATTACATTACTGAAAAGGAAAAAAGAGATCAAATAAAAAGCCAATTGAGTGAAGAATTGACTGTACTTAAATATGTTTTAACAGGCAAAATAAGAGATAATGGAAAATCAGTTAAAAAGTATTTGAAGATTTTGATTCCACATATCGCTTTGATTCTAATCATCATCTTAAGGTTTTCAATTGCATTTTATGGAGCTTGTCCTGATTCTTATGAATTAGATGTAGGCTACCCACATGATCTTGATGGATTAAATCAATACGATGTATTAAATTTAACAGATCATGAAAATAAAACAACAGTTTATCTTTCAAATCAATATAATGAGATGGAATTGTTAAATAACTTAGCCATTGATTTGAATGGAAAATGTGATTGGTACTCACTTAGCTGGAACATATATTCATACTTATAAATAGATTATGAAAAAAATCATCATTATTTATAAACAATAATTTTATTAAATAAATATATAACAAAAACAAAACAATTCAACCATATCTAATTATTCAGAGATGATTATAATGAAGATTAGTATTATCATACCCACATACAATGAAGAGGAATATCTTCCTAAATTGCTTGAAAGCATAAAATCCCAAGATTTTACTGATTATGAAGTTATTGTCGCAGATGCACAATCCAATGATAATACTAGAGAGATTGCTAAGGAATATGGTTGTGTTGTTGTGGAAGGAGGACTTCCTGGACCTGGAAGAAATAGAGGTGCAGAAGTCGCCCAAGGTGAAATATTACTATTTTTAGATTCTGATTTGGAATTGACAGAAAATTACTTAAGCAATGTAGTTGAAGAGTTTGAGTCTGAGGAATTGGGAATAGCAATTACCCAAATGACACCCCTTTCTGAAAAGAAAAGAGACAAGTATCTTCATGACCTTGCAAACTGGTTTATGATAGCTGTTGAAAACATAAAGCCCCATGGAGCGGGATGCTATGGAATAATCTCTAAAAAGGAATTGCATGATGAAGTTGGAGGTTTTGATGAGAACCTGAACTTCGGAGAAGACACTGATTATATTGAACGTGTTGCTGAAATCAGTGAATTTAAAGTTCTTAGAAATGCAAGAATTGGGGTTTCCACCAGAAGGCTTGAAGAGGAAGGGCTTTACACCTTGCTTAAGCAATATGGTAAAAGCACTGTAAATGACTTTAGAGGAAAAAGAACTACAGCAGAAGACTTAGGCTATGAGTTTGGACATGATCCAATATCTGCACTTGATAGTGTGGAAATGGAAAAGATTGCTGAAAAATCCAGAAACAGAAAGCTAAAAGACAGAATCAATAAATTCAAGGACAGAGAAATCAAAGAAAATGAACTTATTGAAGTCACTGAAGAGGAAACAGGCCTTGTGATAAAAGAGGCAGCAGGATCTGAAGGCAGGAAGAGAATTTTCTATTCTGTTTGTGGAGAAGGAATGGGGCATGCAATCAGAAGCAGCGTCATTCTAGAGCATTTAACCAAAAAATATGATGTTTATATCTTTTCCAGTGAAAGGGCATATGAATTCCTATCCAATAAATTTGATAATGTATTTGAGATTGGAGGATTCAATACTGTCTATGAGAACAACGTGGTTAGAACCAAGAAAACATTCTTTAAGGCATTGAAGGCAAATCCTACAAACTTAAAGGAAGGATACAATGTTTTATATAAGGAATGCAAGAGAATAAAGCCTAATATAATCATATCCGACTTTGAGAACTATGCAAGTATGCTAAGCAAGCTCATGAACATCCCATTGATCAGTCTTGACAACATCCATATGTTGACCCAATGCGAATATGATTATCCTCCACATCACAGGGCGGATATGCTAACTGCAAAGGCAGTTACCAAATCATACATATTAAGACCAAAAAGGCACATAATCACAACATTCTTCTATCCTCCATTAAAGCATCCTAACATGACTGCACTTTACCCTCCAGTATTAAGGGAAGAGATAATGAAACTGGAACCTGTTGGAGGAGACCATGTTTTGGTTTATCAAACAGCAGAATCAAGCATAAACCTTATGGAAGAGCTTAAGAAACTTGATTACAAATTCATCGTTTATGGCTTCAACAAGGATGATGTCGATGAGAACTTGACTTACAGGTCATTTAATGAAAAGCAGATCTTTGAGGACATGAGAACAGCTAAGGCAATTATAGTGAACGGAGGGTTTACTATGATTTCAGAGGCAATATATCTTAAAAAGCCTATCTACTGCACTCCTGCCCATAAGAACTTTGAACAGATATTGAATGGTTTCTATGTTGAAAAGTTAGGATTTGGAGAATCCCATGATGACTTGGATGTCAATAAGATTGAAGGCTTTTTAGATAATCTTGACAAGTATCAGGAAAATCTAAACAAGGTCGAACCATGGGACAATACTGAAATCCTAAAAGATCTTGACTTAAGCATTGAAAAATATTCAAAGCTTTATTAACTCTTGAATTGAAAAATAAGTCTTTTTAATCTATTTTTTAATTATTATTTTTATACTTCATGTAATTACATGATTTACATGAAATCAATTTTTTTTAATTAATTTTTTAAGAAATGATTTTAATTTTTTTAATAGTTTCATAATATACGAATAAAAATATATGTGATAAAAAAAGCTTGAAAAATGAAATGATCGAAATAAAAAAAGAAAAGAATTGAGTGTTATAAAGTTACACCCATTTCTAATTGTTCAGTAAGTTCTTTGTATCTGTTACGGATAGTCACTTCAGTTACACCTGCAACTTCTGCAACATCCCTTTGGGTTTTTCTTTCACCTAATAAAACAGATGCAATGTATAATGCAGCTGCTGCTACACCAGTTGGACCTCTACCGGAAGTTAATCCTTTTTCCATTGCCTTTTCAATGATTTCAATGGATCTGGATTGTACTTCACCAGAAAGACCAAGTTCACTTGCGAATCTTGGAACGTA
The DNA here is from genome assembly GCF_045114555.1 of Methanobrevibacter sp. Lineage (GTDB taxonomy): Archaea > Methanobacteriota > Methanobacteria > Methanobacteriales > Methanobacteriaceae > Methanobrevibacter. Next base: position 102,784 of record NZ_JBGUKT010000030.1, read on the forward strand.
ATCTACTGGAGATGTAGGAGGTAATTTAATGTTCAATTCTCTTGTTAAGAATCTGTAAGTTCTTCCAACTTCTTTTTTACTTACTCTAGAAACTTCAGCGATTTCATCTAAAGTACGAGGTACTTTACATCTTCTACAAGCTGCATATAAAGAAGCAGCTACAACTCCTTCAATACTTCTTCCACGGATAAGCTTGTTTTCCACTGCACTTCTGTAAACAACAGAAGCAGCTTCCCTTACACTTCTTGGAAGACCTAATCTTGAAGAGTCTCTGTCTAATTCACTTAATGCAAAAGCCAAGTTACGTTCAGTAGCACCGGAAATTCTGATTTTTCTTTGCCATTTTCTTAAACGGTACCATTGAGCTCTGTTTCTTGCAGGAATATCTCTACCATAGATGTCCTTATTCCTCCAATCAATCATTGTACTTAAACCTTTATCGTGAATAGTGTAAGTAATAGGAGCACCTACTCTTGTACGTTTGTCTCTTTGTTCATGGTCGAATGCTCTCCATTCAGGACCCATATCTACAAGGTTTTCATCAATAACTAATCCACAGTTAGCACAAACCACTTCTGCCCTTTCATAATCTCCAATTAATTCAGTTGAACCACATTGTGGACATACGGTTTGTTTTTCTGGCTCAGAGTCATCTTTTTGTCTTCTTCTTGAAGTTCTTTTGGAATTTTGAAGAACTTCATCAGATAATCCTTCTTTCGTGTTAATCTCTCCTATTATATCAATTTGACTAAGTTTTATCCCTAAAAATAGAGAAATGCCTTTAATTTTCTCTAAGAAATGAATAGAGAAAAACTTTTAATTTTCTCTAAGAAATAAATAGAGAAAAAAGTTTTTTAAATTAAACTATTTGTTTCTTCTTTTTCTTGAATAAGATTTCCTACTTCTAGAATTTTTTGAATTCCTGGAATTTTTGGAATTAGCTTTTGAACCCTTTTTAGACTTAGAGTTCTTATTTTTTCTATTCATCTTTTCCATTTCACTTTTAGTGGAAACAAATAGCTTTTCACCATGTCTACTTTCAAGATCTCTTCTATTTACTGACCTAAAAATATTTACGGAAACATATGGATTTTTAACTGGGCCAAAAATAGAATATACCTTACCTATTTTCTGCTTATCATTAGTAAAAACAAAAGCTCCTGCAGGAGGAGTCTTTGTGGTTTTGACAATTAATTTTCCAGAATTGGCAAGGTGTGAGATGTTTCCTAAAAATTTCATCAAATCACCTTAAAAATAAACATTAGTACATCTTAATATAATGACATTATAGTATATAAATATTTCGATGCCTTTATATATAAAAAAATTTCTTCTTAAAAAGGATTACTAAAAAATCCTAATAAAAACTCTTTATATATCCCATATTCATTCTCTAATCAACAAACAATTGATTAATAATAGTTATATTGGGTAATATATAAAGATTATGGAATTGGATAGAGAATAAAAAGAGATAATGATAGTAAAGGAAATAATGACAATAATCAGAATAATGATGAATAATAAGAAATAATGATAATAAAGGAAATAATGACAATAATCAGAATAATGATGAATAATAAGAAATAATAGTGAACAAAAACATAAATAAAATTATGAATAAAATTAGCGAGTTACAGGAAATTATAGACAATAGCGATAATATTGTATTCTTCGGAGGGGCAGGAGTTTCAACAGAAAGTGGAATACCTGATTTCAGATCTGAAAATGGAGTGTTTAAAAGCTTGGAAAAATATGGGCACAGTCCAGAATATCTTGTTTCTCATAGTTACTACTTAAGCCATACCGAAGAGTTCTTCAATTATTACAAGGAAAATCTCATTTTCAAGGATGCAAAGCCAAATCCTGCTCATTTAAAGCTTGCTGAACTAGAAAAAGCAGGAAAACTAAAGGCAGTCATCACTCAAAACATTGATGGCTTGCACCAAAAGGCAGGAAGCAAGAATGTTCTGGAGCTTCATGGAAGCATCCATAGAAACTATTGCGAGTTCTGCAAAAGTGAATACGACTTGGATTTCATCTTAAAAAGCGATGGAGTTCCTAGATGTGAATGTGGTGGAATAATCAAGCCAGATGTCGTTCTCTATGAAGAACCGCTGAACAATGATGTTTTAAGCTCATCCATCAATTACATAGCTAATGCAGACACATTAATAATCGGAGGAACTTCACTAGTCGTTTATCCTGCTGCAGGATTGGTAAATTACTTCAATGGCTCAAAATTGGTTTTAATCAATAAAAGCGAAACCCCTTATGACAATTTAGCAAGTTTAGTCATTAATGACGCTATTGGAGAAACTTTAGAACAGACGAAAATAGAATAATAATTGAATAAAAATAGAAAATAAATTAAATAAAATAAAAAAATAATGAAAAATTTGCCTTTAAAAAATAGAGAAAAAGATTATTATCTATTTAAACCAATAATCTCAGATAATAATCTGCCTTTTTTCAATTCCTTAATGATATGGCTTTCCTTTACCTTTACGTTAAAGGTAGCCACCATTGTTTCATGAAACAGTTCATTAGGAATCACCACTACACCATTTTGGTCTCCAAATACGAAGTCTCCTGGTTTTATAATGTCATCATCAATTTCCAAATCAACGTTAATTTCACCAAGACCTAATGCCTTTCCAGCATTTGGAAGGTAATCAAGGGCAAATACAGGATAATCCAAATCAACAAGGGCATCCATATCCCTTGCCCAACCGTATAAAACAGTTCCAGCGATTCCCTTCTCACCTGCACAGGTTGAAGCAAGCTCTCCCCAAACTGAAGCAGGCTTTCCATAAGTGTAAATGAATAGGACTTCACCTTTTTCTGCATTGTCCATAGCCATCAATGAAGTTCCCCAATCATCAGTATTGGTCTTTGCAGTGAATATCTTACCATAAACCTTATTGTCATTCATAGGTTTTAATCCATCTATAACACCACTGCGGCCAGAGACAGATGAGTAAGCATCTGACACTTGACAAGCAGAACTTGAATCCAAAATCTTTTTCAATAAAGCATGATTCTTGCTTTTTTCATTATCCAAATCATCTATGGAAAAATCATATTTGCTAATATCTACATCATCTAAGTCAATCACTTTGGATGATTTTTTCAATAAAGTCTTAGGAGTGATTTTAGCCAATTTAACACCTCTTTTAAAAATAAAATTATTAATAAATTATTAATAAATTATTATGCAATTATTAATTACCTACACTTAAATTTCTAAAGGATATGTAATAAATATTTCTAAAAATTTTAAAAATTTTTCAATTCATTAGAAAAATATAAAATAATTTATATATTATAATAAAGATATTATTATGTGGATACTAAAATCATATAAAAATGATATTAAATTATAATAGAAATTATAATTACATTATTAATTAATTTAAACATTAATTAATTCATTATTAATTACGATTATTACAATTATTATTAAAATTAAAGACTTAAGGTGAAAGGAAAATAGATTATTATTAATTAAATTAAACTAATTATCATAAAATAAATTCAGAATAAATCTTTACTTAAATAAACGATTACATTAATTATAAGATAAAAAGAACAATTATTCATTGAGTTATTTGAATTAGCTTATATAAAAATAAATTAAACTATTATATTCAACTACTTTTACCAATCATTAAAATCATGAGATTAATTAAAAGATCATTATCAAATTTAGAAACAAAAAACAAATCTAAATTAAAATGGTAACATTGATTCCATTTATGGATTTAAATGATTTTCTTTAAATTTTAATCAAACAAATATCTTTTTTTATATGAATTTGATCATAGAATATTTCAAAGTTTTTAAATAGCTAATGCCTATTTGAATTCAAGAATTCTATAAATCTTAGTATCTGCTTTTATCAATTAATTTATAAAATTAATTAATCAATTTATTACAAATTACAGTATAATTTAAAATTATAATCAATTATAAATTAACAAATTATAGATTACAATTTATTAATTAAAATTAATTATAATTAAGCTAGTAGTAAAATTGTTATTATGCTAAATCTTAATTAGACTAATTAATTTTAAATCATTGCTCAAGATGAGCTTAATTAAGAAAATGAGGTATTATTAATTATAAATGTTTAAAACTGAATGTAAAAAAAACAAGATTATTCATGTGTTATGGATAAAAATCAAAGGTTTTAAATTATCATGATAGATATTGGTTATGATAACAATTCTACGAATAACTAGCCTTAAATTATCCTATTACAAAGCTCAAAGGAGGCTTATTATGGGAAAAGGTGTAGAATTAACTACAACTAAATATCTTATTCACGCTCAAATCAATGCAAACGGAATCGTAGAAAAACCTGATGTGGTAGGTGCGGTTTTCGGACAGACTGAAGGTCTTTTAAGTAACGATTTAGACTTAAGAGAGCTCCAAAGAACCGGAAGAATAGGAAGAATCCAAGTTATCATTCACTCAAATGGCGGACGTGCAAAAGGTGAAATCGTAATTCCATCTAGCTTAGATAGAATCGAAACTGCTATCCTTGCAGCATCCTTAGAAACCATTAACCGTGTAGGTCCTTGTGAAGCTTCTATTGAAGTTCTTAGAGTTGAAGACGTAAGAGCTGTGAAAAGACAACAAGTTATTAATCGTGCAAAAGAAATTTATATGGGCATGATGGAAACTGTCTCTCCTGAAAGCATGAAAATGATTGAAGAAATCAGAGAATCCATGAGAGTTCATGAAATTTCTGAATTCGGAGCAGAAAGACTTCCTGCAGGTCCAAATGTACACACTTCCGATGCAATTATCGTTGTTGAAGGAAGAAATGATGTTTTAAATTTATTAAAATACGGAATTAAAAACACTGTCGCAGTTGAAGGAGTTAATATCCCTACCAGTGTAGCTGAATTAACTAAAAAAAGAACTGTAACTGCATTTGTTGATGGTGACCGTGGCGGAGAATTAATCTTAAAAGAACTCTTGCAAGTTGGAGATGTGGACTACATTACCAGAGCTCCAAGAGGCAAAGAAGTTGAAGATTTAGAAAAAGAAGAAGTTTTAATTGCTTTAAGAGACAAAGCTCCTACTGAACAAGTAATAAACAACCTTGATTTCAATTTAGACACTCAAGGCAAAGTGGGAAAAAACAAAATCAACAGAACTAGCAAAACTAGTGATAGAAGAGCAAAAAACTTAAACAAATCCGATAAATTTCACGGAAACAAAAACGGCAGAAACGATCGTAAAGACAAATTCGAAAGAAAAAACGGAAGAAACGATCGCAGAGGAAAAGATAGAAATTCCCGAGGCCGTAGAGACAGACAAAACGACAGAATCCAAGATAGTAGAATAAAATTATTAAAGAACATGTTAAAAGATTTAGAAGGAACTGGAAACAGTGAAATCTACGATGATTCTTTAAACTTATTAAAAGAAACTAATGTTGAAACCCTTTACGAAGATTTAAAACAAGACAATCCTGATGCAGACACCGTTATTTTCGATGGTGTAATCAGCCAAAGATTAGTCGACATTGCATACTCCAAAGGAATCAAAACCTTAGTTGCTTTTAAATCAAGCAGAGTAATTAAAAGACCTGACAAACTCAGAATAGTTACTTTAAACTAAATGGATTATTCGACTATTTAATTCCAAATTCAAATAGAAATAAATTATTTTATTTCTATATTTTTTCTTTTTTTATTTTTTAACAATTTTAATTTTTTTACGAATTTTTACAATTTACGATTTAACTTATTTTTACTTATTTAACTTATTTTTACTTATTTAACTTATTTTACTTATTTAACTTATTTAACTTATTTTACTTATTTTACTGATTCAATAAACTAATTTTAAAAATATTTAAATAAAACCATGAATATAATTAGGTATAACGAAGTAAAATTAATAAATTAATTAGTTAATACTAAAAAATTGAATAATCAATTTTAAGAAAAGAAATTTTTTAAAGAATTATCCTAAATTTAGATTAATGGGTTTGGAAAGAATCTAAAGAAGGAATTAACATGAATCTTTTTACAGAGCAATTGAACTTATCAAATGAACCTATCCAAAAGTCTCCAATCAAACTGCCGGTTATCGATGAAAATGGAGATAAAAAGCATTTGATGGAAGTGTTTGATTTTGAAAGCATGCTCGAAGACTATTTAATTGAACTAGAGATTAGAAACTATTCAGAAAATACTATAAAAACATACAGTTCCATCATTCATAACCTAATCAATTATATGAAAAAAGAGGAAAACCTATATGATGGAAAAAGATTTTTAGCTAGTTTCAGAAAGTATATCCGTGACTTGAAAAGGGACAAGTACCTTACCCAAAATTACATTTACCTAACTACAGTCGTTTCAAAGAAATTCCTTGAATTCAATGACATCTATTTTTTAGAGGACATTAAAAATCCAAAGAGAACAAAGTCATTGCCTAAATCCTTAAATGAAAAGGAAGTGAAGGATTTGATAGAGGCTGTATCTATTGATGAAAATGACACTCCTTTTAAACAAAAGTCAAAAAGAAGAGATAAGGTTATCCTAACACTGCTTTACTCTACAGGGCTTCGTATTTCAGAACTTGTAAAGCTATTGAAAAGAGACATAGATTTTGATGAAAGAACCATTAGAGTTAGAGGTAAAGGGGATAAGGATAGGATTGTTCTTTTTGATGAACATACAAAAAAGCTTTTATTAGACTACCTTGAAGTGGATAAACAGGATTCAGAATATATTTTTGTAAATAAGAATGGAAATAGTCTCACTCCCAGATATGTTCAGATGATGATTAAGAAATATGCAGATGAAGCAGGAATCAAAAAGAAAGTCACCCCTCATGTATTAAGACACTCATTTGCTACACATCTCTTAAAGAATGGAGTGGACATAAGGGTAATTCAACAGCTCCTTGGACATTCAAGTCTTTCTACAACTCAGATTTACACCAGTGTAGACATGGACACAATCAAAACAGTATATGATCAAGCAAGAGAACAGGAAAATCAATTTTAGAAATCTTAGAAAATTTTATAAAAATTAGAATTTTGAAAAATAAGAATTAAGGATTGAATAATATGGAAAATTTGCTTCTTATGGGAATTGACACAAGACCAATGGTTAATTCTGCATTAAAATTAGATTACAAAACATTTTCTATAAGCTATTTTAAAACTGTAGACTTTAAAGTACCTTATGCTGAGAAACATGTTTTAGATCAAGAAAGTGTCATATCCTGTGGAAGGTTTGAAGAAAATTATTCACCGGAAAAACTTCTTGAATTATCAAAGGATTTTCTTCTTCAAAATAATGATGAAAATGAAATTGACAAGATTGTACTTACCACTGGAATAAATGCGAAAAATTTTTCTGGAGAATTTAAAAAATTTAGAAAAATTGTTCGTAGCAATAAGAACACTGAATGTGTTGAGAATAAATTCAAATTTTTCAATAAGCTGAAAAACAAATTTAACGTTCCACTTACATTTCAACCATCTGATGTATGGGAACTCAATGAAATTTTACAACAATACACCAACAATCAATTTATTTTAAAACCCCTTCAAGGAAGTGGAGGGTTAGGAATTTTCTTGCTAAATAATGAAAGTTGTGATGAATTAAAACAAGTGAATGAGATTTGTCAAAATATTTCACTTGAAAACTATATACTTCAGGAACATATTGAAGGAACTAATGTGTCATCATCAGTATTGTCAAGTCACAATGATAGAAAAAATTTGATCAATTCAAGATTGATAACTGAACATGACTTGGGAAATGAATCATATGAATATTCTGGAAATATTTTACCTCTGGATGAAAATAGCTTTAGAATGTTTAATGATAATCAAACAAATAGTGATGATGGAAATACTAAAAACATTAATTTTAATGAACTAAATGATGAGATGAAGAATACATCTGAAGATTTGATAAGGCAATTCAAACTTATCGGATCAAATGGTGTTGACTACATTTTAGATAAGGACGGGGAACTGGAAGTCATTGAAATCAATCCAAGATTCCAAGGAACATATGAATTGGTTGAAAATGTGCTTGGCATAAATCTCTTGAATGCACACATCCAGGCTTGTGAAGGAGAAATCATTGACATTCCAAATCCCAGCAAATATTCAATCAAGAAAATCATTTATGCAAGAAAACAAGTCAATATAGGAAATCTGAATATTCCAAATGTATATGACATTCCTTATGAAGGAGTTAAAATAGAAAAAGACCAGCCTTTAGTAACCATCATCAGCTCAAATGAAGACTTGAAAACTGCAATTGATGATGCAAAAATAGCGGAAGATGAAGTTTATAAAAATATTGACTAATTAAAAAAATTGAATTAAAGAAAGAGATAATTAAAAAAAGTAAAATAATCTAAAATTAGATTACTCCTACTAATATTAAAATAAGCATGATAGTACCAATAACCACCAGGAAAGTAGTTATAATCATAGCACCAGTAATCCCCATGAATAATTTTGCCTTATTGTCAGGATCTCTTAAAAATTGATGAATTGGGTCTCTTCTCATAATTTCACCATTTTAAAACTTTATTGAATACAATATAATATATCATAAAAGAACTTATTAAATTTTACTTAAAAAACTAGTTTTAAAAAAATAATTTATAATAATAAAAAATAGCCATAAAATATATAACAGTGTTATAATTATCCTCTAAAAAAATTGATAGTCCCGAGCGGAGTCGAACCGCCGTCTCCGGGTCCAAAGCCTAGAAGGATTACCACTACCCCACGGGACTATACAACATATTATAGTATGTATTA
>NZ_JBGUKT010000031.1:0-44103 GCF_045114555.1 Methanobrevibacter sp.
ATTTAAGGTGTAACCATGGTAGTCACGGATATCCCAATCTAAAACACCTACCCAGTAAACATTATCTACAATTTTGTATGCATCAGCCTTCATTTTATCACTAATCCTTTTTTAGATTAAAAAATTATAATAAGAATTAATATAATATATAATCATTAACATTAATAAATAATATGTTTTGTTCGATAGTAGGACAACTAATTAAATAAGTTAATATTAAGATAAGATTAAATTTTATAATTTAAAGATTAAAATTTAACTAAATGATAAAATGACTTTAAGATATTACAATAATTTGGCATATGATGAGATTGGAGAGGAAAACAGTGAAACAATACTGTTTTTGCATGCTAAATTATTAGATAAATGGATTTGGAAAAAGCAAAAGGAAGACTATGATAAATACTTCAAAGGATTCCACTGCATATTCCTTGATCTTCCAAATCATGGCGACAGCAAATCCGAAGAGGAATTCAGCATAGAAAAATCCTCTATTGAAATATCTGAATTCATAGCTCATATTCTTAACCATAAAGATATCAAAAAGATAAATATTGTAGCTTTAGGAATTGGGGGATCAATAGCTATTGAAATCCTAAATGAAAATCCAAAAATAATAGACAATCTCATATTATCTGGGCTTGAAATAGCAGATTATAAGGAAAGCGAATCAGATAGCGTTGCAAATGGACTTGCAAAGGCACAATCAGAATACCTAAATGAAAAATCAGACATTTTCATTACAAAGGCCTATTTAAGATATTTTGGAATCAGCAAGGAACACTACAACGATGTTGAAAGGATTTTAGACATTAGCATTAGAGACGAAAGGAAAATAGCTTTTGAATCATTGAATTACACAATCCCTGAAAGCTTAAAGAACAATGAAAATACCATTGAAAAGGACAATGTTCTGATAATCTATGGAAGCAAAGAAGACTTGAACTGTACAAAATCTGCAATAGATTTAAAAAACATATTCATTAATGCAAAATTAGTTGAAATCATAAAAGGCAACCACCTCTGGAATATAATTGATTATGAATTGTTCAACACCACCATATCTGATTTCATTAAATCTGGAAACATTGGAGAAAATCCAAAAATAAGGATTTTAGAATAACTCCTAAGACCAATTAAAAACCATCCCATCAAATTGAAACCTAAAAACCACTTGATATATTCTAAATTATATTTAACTAAATTAAAGTTTAATAACTCTAAAATAAAGTTGAATAAATGCTTTAAATCCAAAAATAAAACTATAAAGTTTATTAATAAGTTAAATAATAAATTATATTAGTTATAAATAATTTTAGAATTATTTTATAACTGTATAGTTTTAATAAATTTTTTTAATTAAGATTTGAGTTTTTTAAATTCCATAATATGCATAATTTCGGACCAAAGAAATTCATTATCATAATTAAAAAAACACATAGTGAAAGGGAAACTATGAAAATAGGAGTTATCGGATACGGAAATATGGGATCAATGATAGTAAATAACATACTAAAACTTAATTTACTATTAGATGACGAAGAATTAATTGTTTCAAATAGACACCTTAATAAATTTGAAAGTTTAATTGAAGAATATCCAGAAGAAAATTTAAACATTACTTCAGATAACAAAGAAGTCGCAACACAATGTGAAAAGATCCTTATTTCCGTCGAAACTCCTCAATTTAAGGGAATCATTGAAGAAATCAAACCTTTCATCAATGAGAAAACACACATCATATACACCTGTGCAGGACTTAACTTTAACCATATCAAACCATTATTCGATGGAAAATTAAGTTTAGTAATTCCCACTTTAGCTTCAACAGTTACTTCAAATAACTCAATAAGTTCACTGGCAAGAAGAAAAGGAGTTACCCTTGTAAAACACAATTCAAAAGTGGAATTGCAAGAAAGACTCTTCGTTGAAGACCTGTTCAATGAATTCAGTTATGTCAGAAAAATTGACAATCCAATATATTTCAAGGAAGAAGAGGATAATCTCCATCCTGCAGATAATGAATTGGAAATGAGTACAATCATCAGCAGTTGCGGACCTGCTTTCATTGCAATCATGATGGAGAAGTTTGCACAAAGCTGCAGTGAAGCATCAAATATTTCCAAAGAGGAAATAGAGGAAATGATCTTAAAGACAGTTATAGGAACTGCAATGCTAAAGGATGATCAAGGATTATCCAATGAAGAGATTATCAATAGAGTAGCAACTAAAAAAGGAATCACTCAAGAAGGAGTGGATTTATTGGATAAGAAATTCAATAAAATCAGTAAAACCTTAATCAGAACATTATTAAACAGATATGATGAAGTTAATGAGGATATGAATAAAACATATCTTAAAAAATAGTAAATTTAAACTCTTTTTAACTCTTTTTAAAAAATAAACTTTTTAAAATAGATTAATAATCAAACTTTTTTAAAAAATAAATAAAAAAATAGAAATGATTTGTATTAAAACAAATCAGTTTCATTTAATTTTTCTTCAAACCAATGTGCTCTTTTATCTGCAAACATTTTTACAATTAATGCTAAAACCAAGGTTATTGCACCCATAGCTATTAAAATTAAAAATGATGGGATATAATTAGACCATACTAATCCCAATGCAGTTTCTCTTAGCAAAGTGATTCCATGAGTCATTGGCATATATGGGCTGACAGTCTGAAGGAATTGACCCATCAATTGAATAGGATAAATACCACCAGTACCTGAAATTTGGAATACCAGCCAAATTACAGCCAAACCTTTTCCTATATGCCCTAAAGCAGAAATCAAGGAGTAGCAAATCAGCATGAATATCAGTGCAATGAAATAGGCCGAAAGCACAAACAGCAATGGGTTGGCCATTTTAATTCCCAATATAAATGCTCCGATAAGAGTTACGGTAGTTTCTAAAACCGCCATTACCATGAAAATCAACAGTTTTCCAAAGTACATTTCAGAAGGAGTGTATTTTGTTCCTGTTGATTGTCCTGTTCTAAGCATTACACAAGTAATTATTGCCCCTACCCACATGGATAAAACCAAATAGAACGGAGCGACTTCAGAACCATAATCTGGAACAGCATATAATTCATTTTCCTTTAAGACAACAGGAGAATAAATATACTCTCCAACTTCACTTTCATTCACACCAGTTATGCTGGAAAGGGAATCTGCAGCACCTGAAAGACCGCTTGAAGCTGAAAACAATGCAGAAGAAGCACCATTTGCAAGCAATGCAGAACCTGCAGCTAAGCTTACAGAACCATCAGCCAATTGGGAACCTCCATTTGCAACACTAGAAGCCCCTTCAGCCAAATCAACTGAACCATTTGCTAATCTTGAAGATCCTTGTGCAAGATTGCTTGAAGCTCCAGCCAAATCAGAACTTGCATTAGCCAATTCTTTAGAACCGTGTACAACTGGCTTAATCTGATCAGGCAATACACTTTCATCAACAGAACTGTCTAACTGCTTTGCAGATTCCTGCACTTGAGTGGAACCAGCTGAAATCTGATTTGCAGATGATGAAATCTGTGAAGATCCCGCTTTAACTTGAGAAGAACCTGCAGAAAGATCATTAGCTCCTTTTTTCAAATCATTTGCCCCGGATTTAACTTGAGAAGCACCAGATTGCACTTTTGAAGCACCAGCACTTAATTTCCCAGCACCAGAGGACATTTGACTTGCACCAGATGCAAGTGCAGATTGCAAATCACCTAACTTTTGATATGCTGCAACATTAATGAATTGAACAATCTTTGCATTGACCTTATTGTAAACAGCTCTTGCTGCAGAGTCACTTAATTTAGAAGCCATCGGATTGGATTTTCTATTTACAATATATTCCAATTCTGCAGAATGAGGATTATCAGAGGTAATTGATTTGATTGAACTGCTGAAATTTTTTGGAATGACAATTCCAGCGTAATACGTTCCATTATTAACCCCCTCCCGCAAATCTTCTTCACTTACAAATGTCCAATAGAAATCATCATTTCTTTTCAATTCATCTTCCAGTTGGTCTCCTACATTAATATCTTCACCATCAAATGTTGCACCTTTATCCAAATTGGCAACTGCAAATTCAAGATTTCCAGTATTGTCATAAGGGTCCCAACAAGCTTGAATATTTATAAGAGCATATAAAGAAGGTAAAATTATTATGGCAAGCAATGTTAAAGCAACAATTGGATTTTTTGAAAATACATCCTTAAAATCCTTTTTAAGAAGTTCACGAACATTAGCTAGCCCACTTCCTAAATTTAATTCTCTCATATTTAACCTCACAATTTTATAAAAAATCTGTAATCATAAAATTTTATGTAATTATTACTATTTATATTTAATAATTTATATAGTTAAGTTTTAAAAAAAAGTAAAAGGATTTTTTGAAAAATAAAAAAATTAATAGATTAAAAAAGAATTAAAAAAAAGATAAAAAATGATAAGAAAAAAATTAAAAAAGATAAAAAAAGAATTAAAAAAATAGAAAATGATTAGCTATTTAATTTTAAAATAGCTTCTGCTAAATCTCCACCGGTTTCTCTTAAAGCCTTTTCAGCATCTGCAGCGCTTACACCAGCAGTATTAGCAACCATTTCAATGTCTTCCTCTGGAATTTCAATTTCCTTTTCCACTTCTACTGCAGTTCCGGTGACTTGATAGGTTTCTTGTCCCATAACAGTCATTAAGCTCACATCAGCAGGAGAAATGATTAAATCCTTATCTTCACAACGAATAATAACTTCTTGGACACCTTCAATTTCCTTCATGTCCATACCCATTTTCTTCATTTGTCTTTGCATATTCTTCATTTGTTTTGGGCTCATACCAGGTATCATAATATTTCCTCTAAAATTTTATTAAAATAATAATTGTTCTTATGAATTTTTATTTAATTATACTCTATTAATTAGAATATATAATAATTTTTATTTTTTAAATCCTTTTCTTGTTTTAATGGCTTGACCAGTTTTAAAGTCTAGCATCTCTTTGTGATTTAAAAGTGCTTTACCGAATGCTAAAAGTTCACCCTCTTCATTCACAATCAACACTTCATCATTGGATCTGATGTTTTCATCACAATCCTTAATGAACTTGGCAAAAACGCTTTTTCCATCACGGGCAAATGATTCAACACTGTTATCAATCATGACCTTGTTTCTCATTCCTTCAAGAGTTGCAAGTCTTTTTGCACCTAATTTAGATAGAATCAAGAAACTGTCAGAAGCTCTCATGTTTACAATATTCTGATTCTTATCAAATACATGTCTTATTTTGCCTGTTTTCTTACTCTTTTCGATTTTAATCTTTCCAGTGAATAAGGCATCTCCAGCACCGTGGCCGAACTGATAATCAGCAATTGCCTTCAATTTCTTGATGTCATCCTTTTCAAACTTGATTTCTTCAGGATGTGCGTATTCTTCAATGAAATCAAGTTCTAGCTCATCCAATACTTTAGGATGAATCAATACATTATCATAATTTTCTGCAAAATCAACTAGGAAGTCCCTTACAAACTCAACGGCAATCTTATCATGAATCTTAGGGGCATCACTTTGGCTTAATGGATAAACCTCATCCAATTCAAGTGGAATCAAGCAGAAAGGAATATCCAAAACAGCAAAATCTGTTTCCTTATTATCAATTAGGCAAGGTTCATCTTCACCTTTGGATTCATCCTTTGCATAAACAAGGAATTCCTTAAAAGTATTTGATAAATACTTGCTGTAAGGTTTTCTATAAGCTGGAAGGACAACAAGATTTTTCTTTTTGTCCATGTTTTCCAATTGCTTGAGATGTCTTGTAACTTCCGCTCTTTTCAATGATTCTGGACCAGTGTAGAAAAATGCAGACTTTTTGCTTCTAGGGTCATACTTTTCCAAGTCTTCACTGTACTCACCTAAATGCCTTAATGCATCAAGAAGCATAGGATGAGCTCTGCAACGTTCCTCTACAAGTTCCATCAAGCTTCCTTCAGCAATAGCTTGTCTGATAAGTCTAAGTTCTGCAAAGCTTACATGAAGATTATGTTGAGCTATAAGTTTCACTCTTTCTTCCTTAGGCATTGCCCTTAAGTCATCTGGAGTGTATTTGCAGCATACTTCACAGGAACAAGGCATTTCTGTCATGTTCTCAAGCTTAATAGTGCCTCTTGTAGTGAGGAATCTGTCCCCCTCAGCATATAATATATAAGCTGCAGAGTCGAATAAATCACATCCCATAGCGACACAAAGTGCAAAGATCATAGGATGCCCAGCACCCATCAAATGACGTGCCTTAGAGTCTGGCAAGCATTTGACTGAATGCATTACTGCATCAACAAGGTCCCTGTAGTGATACATTTCCATAAGGGGAACAACTGCACCAATCGGATACAAGTCTGCATCAAGCTTGGTAAGCTCAGTTGCACAGTATTCACGCAAATCAGGATATGTGGATCCTTGAACCACAGAGTTTATTTTCATTTCATAATCATTATCCTTAACAAAACTGATAGCTTCTTTTGCACGTTCAATGGTGATTTCAAGGTCTTCTTCAGCTTTCTCCCTATCTACATAAGGGCCAGTCGGAATATCAAGGGAAGTTCCTATATCAGTCCCAATAGCTTCCTGAAACTCAATGACTTCCTTGTTTGTAATGTCCACATCACCATAAACTGATAATTGGAATGAACCGGAATCAGTCATGATTGGACCATCAAAGTTGATTAGTTCATGCAATCCAACATCCAATGCCTTCTTGCTTAAGTCCTCATCCTTATAAATCAAATAAGCATTTGTGATTACAATATCTGCACCATAATCCTTAACGTTTATGGTTTGCTTTCTTGGATGGATTACAGGCATCAAGTTTGGTGTTTTAACATCTCCATGCTTTGTCTTTAAAACACCCACTCTTCCTCTCATATCTTTTGCTTTAATCTCAAACATTATTTTCTCATCCTTGTAAATAATATAAAAGTAAATTTAATAAATCTTTAAAATTGTTAAATATGATAAAATCTTTTAAAAATATAAAAAAATAGATTTATATATCTTATATTAACTTATTAGTTTAAAAAGTTTTTTAATGAAATAGATTATTGAATTTCATCCACCATAGGATTCAAAGCATCCAAAATACCCTATTGAATTTCATCCACCATAGGATTCAAAGCATCAAAATCAATATAACTGACATTTTTTCCATATGTTTCAATAACTGCCTTTATTTCTGCAGTCATTTCCTCTTCCTTCATTCCTTTTACTTTCCTATGGATAAATGCCATCATTGTTTTGTGCTTTAGATTAAGATGGGAATAATCTATTGCACCCCTCAAGAAATATACTCTTGCCTTATTATAAATGCATCCATGAACCTGTTCCTTTATTCCATTCATGATTCCTTCCCTATTCCTTTTATCATTAGGGTCAGCCAATCCGACGGTTCCGACGATAAGTTTCTTGTCTTGAACATTCCTGATTTTATTTAGGGTCTTCTTTAAACCCATGACGCTTCCAGCGTATAAAGGTGCAAGATAGACTATTGTATCATACTGATTTATGTCTGTAATTTCAGTGTATTCCACTGTTTCAATGCCTGTTCTTTTAGACAACTCATCAGCATATTGTTTTGTTGATCCGTATTGTGAAGCATAAATGATTATTTTCATGACATTCATTCCCCGTTTTCCTTAATGGGCATGTTCCTTTTATTTTTAATCTCAGCTAAACGTTTCATCATTTCCAAAACACGTGTCCTGGTATTGTTATCCTCAAGATATTCCTCTTTATAATCATTTTCAGGCTCTACAATATAGAATGCCTCATTTGAGAGAACTCCTGGAATGTTCATTTTAGCAAGGTTCCTCTCAACTCTTCGTTTCAATGGTTCGTCATCCATCACTTGGCCTAAAAATATTGGAGTCTTGACTGCAGAGGATATTTTAGTGTTATGACGTGCATTATGCCTTTCTTCAGTCCTGTTGTCAAGAATCTCTTGAGATGAAAGATTGAGATTTGGGTCCCTAAATGGAATTCCAACATCAGATAAAGCCATTTTTATCTCATCATTTTTAGGCAGGGATTTTGTAAGATTTTTAGGATTTGGTGATGCCAATGTTCCTCCTTGGAAACGTCCAAAGATTGGACCTAAAGATACATAGAAATCCGCTTCAATAAATGCCATTCTTACTGGAGAAGATGAAGTATATGTACAGACAATTCCATTTTCCTTAATCACTCTTCTAAACTCCTTGAAAAAGTCCACGGACACCAATTCAGGAGACATGTTTTGGCTGAAAGGATCCAAAAATATTGCATCATAAGTATTGTCTTCCAGTTTTTGTATGACTTGTCTTGCATCATCAATATGAATCTTCAAATCAATGTTTTCTGCAATTTCTGTGCTTTCCAGTTCCAATGAGGCATATTCACAATCAATTAATGATTGTTCTATTGCCTTTTTGGTAATGTCATGAGCATCTATTGGAGAAGGAACCATTAAACCAGCCGCAAGGGTTGGCTTGGATATTTCAAGCAAATCTATGTGCAGATTTGTGCTCCCATTAGCATTCTTTAAAAAGTCATCAATAGCTGCAGATGAATTGTATCCAAGTCCTGCACAGATGTCTAGAATAGCTATGTCTTCATCATAATCAAGCTTTAATGGCTTTATGAACTTTTCAAATGATTCGCTTATTGCTCCTGTTGAAGTATGTAGTGTTTCCACCTTATGGTTTATTTCCTTTGACTTTATGCTGTATGATCCATCATCTGTCTTAACAAAATATTCATTGTATTTGGAAAAAATGGAATTTCTAAATTTAGCATCCTTGTATTTTCTCTCATTGTCAAATGCTTCATTTATTAAATCATAAATGGTTTCATCAATTACAGTAGACTCTTCAACATAGCTCATTTAATCACTTGAAATGTTTTTAAAATTAGTAAGAATAATAATACACTTTTATATTAGTTTATTTATTATTTAAAGTTAAAGTTTAAAATTTTAGTTATTCTAATTGAAATAAGAATTGATTTGAAAAAATAAAATCATTACAAACTGATTATTTTAACATCGGAATTCAATTCTTTGATTTTTTCAAATATTTCATTTAATTCATTATCATCAACTGCAGAAAAATTAGTGAAATCCTGATTTAATGATTCATATTTGCTTTCAGCTAAATTATGGGTTTTAAAAATCTCTACATTAAAATCAGAGTATTTTTCAATGCATTTTAGAATATTTTTTACATTATCATCTTTTAGCGTATACTCATTATTCAAAGGAATTCTGAAAGTAATTCTATTTTTATCTATTTCTGAACTGTTAATTATTTCTAAGTTTTTATAATATGAATCAACATCAAGATTTAAAACATTTTTCGCTTCCTCTTTATCCAAAATCTTCATGTCAATGAAAATCTCATCAATATACTCAATAGCTATTTCTAAAAGGTCAGAAGGGACAGATAAGGAAGTTTCAAAACAAATGTTAATGTTTTTGCTCCTTAATGACTTCAAAAGAGGTTTTAGTTCCCTTATTTGAAGCAATGGCTCACCTCCAGAGAATGTTACGCCACCATTGTTTTCAGTGTAAAACACTTCATCCTTTAGAATCTCCTTTTCAAGGTCGTCCAATGAAATGTCATAGCCAAATGACTCTTCCTGATTATCATGAACGTAATTTTCTATTTCAAAACTAATGTTTTCTGGATTGCAGCACCACGGGCAAGCTAGATTACAACCCTTTAAAAATACAGTTGTCCGGATTCTTGGACCATCATCTAAAGAAAAATGCTGTATATTCGTAATTCTAACTGCCATATTATACCTAAAAATATAAAAAAATAAAAAATAAGAATAAATCGTTTAAAAGTTTAACTAGCTATTTTACCTTCATTTTTTAAAGCTCTGCTAATTAATAAGTCCTGATACTCTTCAGGCAAATCATTGAAGTATGCACTGAATCCCCAAACCCTTACAATAAGATTAGGATGTGCTTCAGGGTTTTCTTTTGCTTCAATCAATGTTCTGCTGTCCACAACATTCATTTGCATTTGGAAAAATCCTAATTTAATGCTTGAATAAATGAAATCTACAAACTTATCACTATGATTTTTTATGAAATTCGGTGAAAGCATCAAATCAACCACATTTCCATTGAATTTCGCCCCACCATAATCCAATTTAGATGCAAAGCGCAAAACTTCAGTGAAGTCCTTATTGGTGTCCAATGAAATATGTGTAGATAAAGGTTCGCCTGCCTTTCTTCCATCAAAGGACGCGCTTATCTCTCCACCTGCGCTAATATATGAAGGTGCACTTAAACCAAACTTGATTTTGCCTCCAAATTTGTTAGTGTAAGCATTAAAGCAATCTTCTAAAAATTGAATGATCTCTTGGGAAATATCCAATATCTCTTCATCATCCATACCAAAGCGAGGCTTAAGATTTTTCAAATCATTATAAGCTGATTGATACTTGTCTTTTTTAAAGTTATTTTTTCTGATTTTATTTAACTCATTCAAGGAATATTTCCTCTCTTCAAAAACAAGCTTTTTAATAGCATATAAGCTATTCACCGTATTTGCAAGTCCTACAGTAGTGATTCCATAATGATTATACTTCGCTCCACCTTGTGAAATGTCCAGATTTTTATCATTGCAATCATCTATAAATAATGAAAGTAGAGGGTCGTTATTCCATTCAATATCATCAAGGAATGCGATCAATTCATCAGCATCCTTTTTCAGATAATACTTATATGAATTAAACAACTCATCAAAGCTTAAAATATTATCAAGGAATTGCTCTGTTTCACCATCAAAAAACTCATTTAAAGGTTTTAAGAATGAAATGAAATTGATATTGTTTTGTTCAAATCCTTTTCCAACAGCAGAAGGTTCCCAACAAGCGGAAACGACATAGTTATTTGCATCTTCCTTATCATATCCAAATTCAATCATCTTGCCAATAACCACTTCATCGTTAGAAAACAATGGACTTCCTATTCCAGTATTTATGGTTTCCAAGGACAATTCAATCAAATCACGTGGAGTTTCTTCACTTACCCTAAGCAAAACTTTAGGATCCGGCAATTGAAGCTCTTTTATTGCTTGAATGAACATGTAAGTCAAGTCATTATAGAAATAGTATTCTCCGTATTCATCATCATATTTTCCACCGAGAATGATAACTTGGCCAGTATCTCCCATTAGGGCTGCACTCTTATACCAATAATAAGTGTGCAATGTCTTTAAGAATGATTTGATTAAATCATATACCTCTTCCTGAGTGATGAAACCACTGTTTAAATCATCAAAATAGTAATCCTCAAGAATTTTATCCAATCTTCCAAGCCCATTTAAGCCATGGCCAGTTTGCCACAATAACTGATTGTAGAATAAGATACGTTGCAGTGCCTCTTCAAAGTGTTCTGCAGGATTATCAATCATATTTTCAAAATAACGGGCAAATTTAGCCCTTTCACTATGATTTGAATTCCTTAATTTCTTGATTATCCTATAAATCAATAATTCAATACCATCAAGAGCATCCAATTGATTTTTAATAAAGTCAGAACTTAAATCGCGGGCAAATCCACGACCTGCTTTAGGATGGAAATAAAACTCATTATATTCATATACTGAAGTTTTTAGAACTTTGGAATAATCTATTGATATGTTATCAATGATATGGCCATCTTCAGATAAGTTCTTGAATTCATCTAAAAAGAATATGAATCCAGATTTAGGAATGTGTATATCCACTTTCCTAAATAGATTCTTTATTTGTGTTCCTTTGTTGAATTTGGTGCCAGTAACATAGAATCTATGCATATTTTTAGCCAAATAACTGCTGGCTTTCTCTTTAGTCCCTAATTTTCTAGTTAACTTACGCATAGTGAAAGCTAAAATTATGGACCTTTTTCCTAAAGAATTGTCCTGTGCCTTATGATAAACCGGTTTAGCAATCTTTTTAATAAATGGATTCATAATTTAGCTCCCTTTTTTAGTTTATTGACAATCCAATTAAAATAACAACATTATTTAATAAAAAAGTAATGAAATTAAAATTAAGTAATAAACAAAAATGATTATCCTTATAATTATTTAGTCATTCATCAATAATATATTTATCAGTGCTCCAAATTACATCATACCAAAAAAATATATTTGAAAAAATAATCTTCTTTGAAAAACTTGCTTTTTAATTAAATTCATAAAAAGTTTAAATTATAAATAGTATTAAAATAATAAAATATAATATTAAAATAAAGGAAATTTTTCCAAAAAATTGTTTAATGAACAAAAAAATCAAGGTATTCCATGAATTATAAAACAAACGATTCAATAAATGTCCTTTTTGCTTCTGATGATAATTTTGCCCCATATCTCGGAGTAGCAATTTATTCATTTTTGAAAAATAATCATCAAGATTTTAGGAAAATTAATATACATATATTAGCTAAAAGGATTTCTAAAGAAAATAAAACCATTCTAGAAGAAATTGCAAGTCCTTTTGGTGAAAATAATTTAATTTTTATAGAAGATGAAGGAATATCAAAAATATTGGGCAAAAAAATTCAAGCAAATCGTGCATTAAGTTCATTTTCAAGGTTATTTGCAGCGAGTTTTTTAGATGAAACCATTGAAAAGGTTTTATATCTTGATGCAGATTCCCTCATTTTAGGTTCTTTTAAAGAACTTTGGGAAACAAATATAGAAAACTACTATGTGGCAGGAGTTCTTGACGTTGGTCCGGATTATGTTAAGACTGCTGTCGGATTATCAAAAGATGTAAATTATATAAATGCTGGCGTTTTATTAATTAATCTAAAAAAATGGCGCAATGAAGATGTTGAGTCTAAATTCATTGATTTTTTAGAAAAAAACAATATGCAAGTTTATAATAACGATCAAGGAATTATTAATGCTACACTGAATGACAGCATTCTTATTGTTGATCCTAAATTTAATCTCATGTCTCCATTTTTAGAAAAGGATTATGATGATGTGATTAAATGGAATGGATTAAAAAATTATTATGATAAAGAAACTATTGAAAATGCAATTAAAAATCCGGTATTTTTACATTTTGTTCATTTTATAAATGGAAGACCCTGGTTTAAAGATACCAAACATCCTTGTAAAGATTTGTATTTAAAATATGCAAGTGAAACACAATATAAAAATGATGTTGTTGTAGAAGATTACAGAGGATTAAAATATAAATTATTCTTTTCATTAACTAATTTTTTACCATATAAATTAGTTTGTTTGATTTATAGACCTTATAGAGATTTCTTTATAAAATATTTTTAATTGTAGGTTTTCTTATGAAAAATTCAGAAAATATCCGATTATATGTTATCACACATAGCGAGGAACTTATTAAACAAATTCCAAACGATGAGATATACACTCCCCTTTTTGTAGGGAGAAATGGGAAAGAAAACTTTGGCTTCTGTAGCGATGACAGCATTGAAGACAACATATCTTCAAAAAACAAAGATTATTGTGAATTAACTGGTCTTTATTGGATGTGGAAGGCACCTAATGCAGATATTATCGGATTATGCCATTATAGGCGTTATTTTAAAGGTAAAAAAACTAAAATGATCGAAAAAGATGAAATAATAAAAATTCTTTCTGAATACGACATGATTATTCCCAAAAAAACAAGTTTAATAAAAGGAACTTATTGGGAGAATTATAAAAATCATTATTTATATGATGCTTTAAAAATTTCAAGAGAAATTATTAAAGAGGAACATCCACAATATCTAGAAACGTTCGATGAAGTTTTATCACAATCCAGTTTTTCAAACTATAACATGTTTATAGCTCCTAAAGAAATTATTGAACCATATTGCACTTGGGTTTTTTCCATACTTGAGGAGCTAGAAAAAAGAGTAGATATGGCAGAATATCCGAGAGTATTCGGTTTTGTTTCAGAAGCCATATTTAATGTTTGGATAGAACATCATCATTTGAAGACTAAAGAAGTTCCAATATTTTATTTGGGAAATAAACTTAAATTTAGAATGTCTCTGTCAAATAATAAGGTTTTGAGAAAAGGATATCAAATTTTCTATTTCAATTTCTTTAATACACATTATGGAAAGAAAATAGAAGATAAGATTATCGAATGGTTTTATTAATATTGAAAAAATGAATATACTTTAATTGCCTTTCAAAGATTTTAGGAGGAAATGATTTGGAATATAAAGTCTCTGTAGTGATTCCAACATATAATGGTGAAGAATTTATAGATGACACTATTAATTGTTTAAAAAATCAAACTATTGGTTTTGAAAATATTGAAATAATTATAGTTGATGATAAATCTGAAGATTCAACACAAGAAATTTTAAAAAAATATTCTCAAGAATATTTTAATATAAAATGTTTCTACCCTAAAACTAATTCAGGCACTCCTAGTAGGGGAAGGAATATCGGTATTGAAAAAGCACATGCAGAGTACATTATGTTTTTAGATCAAGATGATAAATATGTGAACACTATGTGTGAAATTTTATATGAAACTATTAAAAAAACTGATTCTAATTTAGTTATGTGTAGACATGCAAATATAGAGAATAATAAATATAAAGACATTCAACCTAAAAAATTAGAAGATATGGATTATATTATTTTAGACCCTAAAAAAGAAAGAAATATTTTCACATATCCTCTTATTTGGAGTAAGATTTATAAAAAAGATTTTTTATTGGAATATGATATAAAATTTCCTGAAGGATATTTTATGGAAGATGTTTATTTCTCTGTTAAATCTTATTTGAATACAGAAAACTTAGTTTTTTTAAAAAATTTTTATGGTTATGAATACAACGTTAGAGATAATGGGGAAGATAAGTCTGAAAGCCACAATATAACAAAGAAATTGTTTTTAAATTGTATTAATGCTTATTATCTTATATACGATTTATTAAAGGAATACAACGATAAAACTTTAATTGCATGGCTAACAAAAGATCGCTATATAATACTTATAGGATGGTTTTCAAGAATCAACGAAAATTATGCAACAAAAATGGAATTAATTAAAGAATTTTATAAATTAATTGAATATTGTGATTTTAATGAAAAATTAGGTGAAATATGGGCAGATTTAATATTTATTAATATAAAAAAAAGAAATTTTAGGATAGCAATAATGTTATCAAAAATAATTAATATTCTTTTCAATTCCATGCTTTTAAGAAAATTTTACAGAAAACTGTATAATAAGCCACAATAATTTAAAAAATTAAAAATAAAACATAAAAATTGATAAAATGAACCAAGTAAAATCAATATTTAAGAATACAAGTTGGCTATCTATTTCACAAATTTTAACAAGTATTTGTGCATTTTTGTGGACCATACTTATAGCAAGATATCTTGGAGTATCTGATTATGGTATAGTATCTTTTGCTATTTCATACACTGGCCTAATTGGAATAGTGATAGACTTAGGTCTCAGCACTTACATTACACGTGAAATAGCTAAACACAAAGAATTATTATTTAAGTATATGAATAATATATTTTTATTTAAGATTATTTTAGCCATAGCTCTATTCTTTATAAGTGGTTTAATTTTATATTTTTTAGGTTATTCTCATTTAACAATAATCGTTTCTTTGATATTTACTATAGAAATTATAATAATGTCATTAACTACATTTTTAAATGGGATTTTTCAAGCAGTAGAACAAGTAAAATATCAAGCTATTGGAAGCATTATAAATAGCATATTTTTACTAATAGGAATTTTAATAACAATCAAGTTTGATTTTGGAGTTATTTCTATAGCTATAGCTTATACAATAGCATATTCCATATTTTTCATTTATGTATTTTTAAAATATGTCCAGAAATATAATTTACCTAAATTTGAATTAGATTTGGAATTTATAAAGGAAGTTCTAATAGCATCACTACCTTTTGGCTTAACAAATTTCTTTTATAACATATATTTCTCAATAGATATAGTTATGCTATCTTATTTAACAGGTGATTATGCTACAGGACTCTATAAATCAGCATATAATATTATTACAGTATTTACAACATTCTTTGTAGTATATCAAAGTGTTGTTTTCCCAGTTATGAGTAAATTCTTTGAAGAAAGTCAAAATCTTATCAAAGTAAGTTATGAATTATCCGTGAAATATTTATTATTAATAATTATTCCTTTAAGTGTGGGTGTTTTCTTCTATGCAAGGCCTCTCGTAGATCTAATATACAACAATCAGTTCTCTCTTGCATCAACTCCTGTACAAATACTCATTTGGACTGTTTCATTTTTATTCGTTAATGGATCCGCCGCAATATTATTAAATGCTATAGATAAAGAGAAAACAGTGACTAAAATTTATATTTTAGCTGCAATATTTAATATATGTCTTAATTTAGTCCTTATTCCAATGTACAATTATAATGGTGCTGCAATAGCTACTGTATTAAGTGAGATGCTAATTACTGCTCTTACTCTCTACCATATATTCAAAACAGCATATAAACCTGATTTTGAATTATTAAAAAATGTTATAAAAATAGTTATTTGTGGATTAATACTTTCAATTATATTAAACTTTATTCAAGTCCCTATTTGGTTAGCTATCCCTATAGGATTAGTAGTTTATTTAATATCAATATTCATAACAAAATCAATAGATAATATGGATAAATATTTAATTAAAGAATTATTAAGATAAAAAATTAAAAAACTTTCTTAAAAATTTTTTTAAATGCAAAAATCGACAAAAGTTAAATATTAACTAAACTCCCATACTTTCAACCAATTTTAAAGCCTCTTCAATGACTTTCCACATATCAAAATATTGATACATTCCAAGTCTTCCACCAAAGATCACTTTATCTTCATTGTCTGCCAATTCATTATACTTTGCAAACAATTCATTGTTCCTTTCATCATTAATCGGATAATATGCCTCTTCTCCTTTTTCCCATGCTTTAGGATACTCCCTTGTAATCACTGTCTTATCAGAATCAGCGCCTTCAAAGTGCTTATGCTCAATTATTCTTGTAAATGGAGTTTCCCTATCCGTATAATTGACAATTGCATTCCCTTGGTAATTTTCCATATCAAGAGTTTCAAACTCAAAATCAAGCCCTCTGTATTCAAGCTCTCCAAAGCAATAATCATAATACTGGTCTATCATACCAGTAAAGAGGACCTTATCAGCAATACCTAACCATTTTTCCTTATCATCAAAGAAATCGGTATTTAGCTTAACTTCAACACCTTCAAGCATCTTTTCAATTATTTTAGTGTATCCTCCAATTGGAATTCCTTGATACAAATCGTTAAAGTAATTATTGTCAAAAGTGAATCTTACAGGTAATCTTTTTATAATGAAAGCAGGCAAATCTGTACAATCTCTTCCCCATTGCTTTTCAGTATACCCCTTTACAAGTTTTTCATAAATATCCATTCCAACAAGAGAAATTGCTTGCTCTTCAAGGTTAGATGGGATTTCAATATTAGCTTCTCTCTTTTGCTCTTTAATTTTTGCTTTAGCTTCCTCAGGAGTCTTCACTCCCCACATCTGATAAAAGGTGTTCATATTGAAAGGAAGATTATATAATTCACCCTTGTAATTGGCCACAGGTGAGTTTGTGTAACGGTTAAAGTCAGTAAATTGATTGATATAATTCCAAATCTCTTTATTGTCTGTGTGAAATATATGAGCCCCATATTTATGCACATTTATGCCATATTCCTCTTCAGTATAAACATTTCCACCAATATGGCCTCTTTTTTCAATGACTAAACATTTCTCGCCTCTTTTAGTCAATTCATATGCAAATACAGAGCCGAATAAACCAGATCCCACAATCAAATAATCATATTTCATGAATACACCTAATTAAAATAAATAATAAAAAGAGTTCTCTAATTATTATTAATATATGTCATTATCTTATAAATAAATTTAATTTTTCAAATACTTAGAAACTTCAAATACCCTTAAATTTTTAATTTTTAAAAAAATACTTAGAAACATCAAATACCCTTAAATTTTTAATTTTAAAAAATACTTAGAAACATCAAATCTTTATTAATACTTTAATATTCTAATAAATACTTAAAATATTAAATATCTTTATTAATACGAACAAAAAGATATAATCATAAGTGATATAATGAGCATAAGTCCCAAGCGTATAATGTATTTAGATGAAGTCCGCTCCCTTGCTATAATGCTTGTAGTTATCGGACACATTTCCAGATTATTTTCATATGATTTCTACAGCTGGCTATTCTGCAGTGGAGTGTTCTCACTTACACGTATAGGCGTTCCACTTTTCTTTACAGTTAGTGGATCTCTTCTTTTAACAAGGAAATATGAAGTGAAGAAATTTCTTGAAAAACGTTTCAAGCGTGTATTCTTACCATTCCTATTCTGGATTATAGTATACATTATCGCGGGAATTCTTATATGGCAATATCAGCCTACAATAACTTATTTTATTGATACTGCATTTGGTGTACAGGACTATTCAAGACCATTCTGGTTTATCTGGTCACTCATTGGAGTTTATCTTCTCATTCCAGTAGTTGGCAGCTTTATACGTGAAGAGGGAATGAAAGGGGCAGAATATCTAATTCTGATAACATTCATTCTTTCCATATTGTACACAGTTGGATTCTTCGACTATCCACAAATGAAATACAACTTCAGGGTAATCTTCAATTTCTTCCCTGTTCTCGGATACTTCATTATGGGATCATATATCCACAACAAGCAGTTCAAATACTCTGACAAGAAGATGTTTGCAATAGGATGCATAATATTCCTTATAGGAATAGCTGGACACTTTACAAAGATATACCTAAAGGGAGTTGGAGGTATTGCACTTGCCCCAATAGACTTCTTTGACATATTTGTAATTCTTGAAACCATTGGCCTCTTTACAGCATTCAAATATGCAAGTGTGAAATGGATTAAGAAAGATGCTAGAATGATTAGGGAAAGAAAGATAGGTGAAGTGATTCTTTTATTCTCATCATGCAGTTTTGGAATATACTTCTCACACTATATCTTATTGCAATACTTGACAACCAGAAGCTTTTTAGCTCCAATAGTAAAAACCAACGCTTACCTTTGGTTACCTGTCAGTTCAGTAATCATTATTGGATTAAGCTGGTTACTCATATTCACAATGAGCAAAATTCCAATTCTTGAAATAGGAAGCGGAAGAAAATAAACTCAATTTTTCTTTTTTTATAATTTTTAAGGATAAATAGATAAATATTCTTTTTTTAAAAATAGTTAGAAATATTAAAAAATAGTATAAAAATTAGATTAAATTAAATTAAAATAATAAAATAAAAAAAGGAGTTGAAAGATTCACTCCCAAACTAGAGAAAAGAATTTTGGTCCAGGTTTTACGAGCCATAGGCGAGTAAAAGCTAGAACTTATTCTACAGTTACACACTTAGCCAAATTCTTAGGCTTATCAGGATCCAATTTTCTAATTACAGACACATGATAACTTAATAATTGAAGTGGAACTATATAAACAAGCGGAGCTAAGATATCATCTACTTCAGGATTAATTAAGAATACATTATCAGACTCAGACACTAAATCTTCATCCCCTATAGCACCAATACCTAATATATCAGCACCTCTTGCCTTAACCTCTTGCAAATTGCTCATGATCTTTTTATAATCTTCACCTGGAGGTGCAACTACAACTACAGGAATATGTTCATCAATCAAAGCGATTGGACCATGCTTAAGTTCACCTGCAGCATAACCTTCAGCATGAATATAGGAAATTTCCTTTAATTTTAAAGCTCCTTCTAAAGCGATAGGGTAAGAGAAACCTCTTCCAATAAAGAATGCATCCTTATCCCTTTTGTATAAATGAGAAATTTCACGAATGATCCCCTGTTTCTTGAGAACCTCATCAATATAATCTGGAACTTTCTCTAATCTTTTAAGCAATTCCTCATCATCTGCAAGGAGTGCAGAGAATAAGTAAATAGCTATTAATTGGCTTACATATGTTTTTGTAGCTGCTACACCAATTTCAGGACCTGCTTGAGTTTGAATGACATAATCTGCCCTTCTTGTAGCGGAACTTCCTCTGACATTTACAATAGCTAATGTTTTGGATACCTTATTAGCTGCATCCAATGCCTTCAAGGTGTCTGCAGTTTCACCTGATTGGGAAATGAATACAACAAGAGTCTGGTCATTCAATGCCTTTGCAGAATACTTGAACTCAGAAGCAAGCAATACCTCTGTTGGTATGCCAACTAAAGACTCTATAAGGTATTTTCCAGTCAATGAAGCATGGTAAGATGTACCGCATGCAACAAAAACAACCCTATTTATGGTTCCTTTAACTTCATCGACAATAGCCTTAACCTTATCTTTTTCAGCTAAAGTATTTCTGATTGCCACATCCTGCTCATTGATTTCCTTAATCATGAAGTGGTCATAGCCTTCTTTTTCAGCCATTTCAGGAGACCAATCAAGTACATCAATATCCTTTTTAATCACATTATCATTTTCATCCTTAAAGATAACTCCGTCTTCAGTAAGTATGACAATGTCTCCCTTATCCAGGTATGCGATATTGTTTGTATATTTCAAAATAGCTGGAGAATCGGATGCAACGAAGTATTCATCCTCACCAATTCCTACAATCAAAGGACTGTCCTTACGGGTAGCTACAACTTTATTCGGTTCATCGGTGCAAATAGCTGCAAGAGCATAAGCCCCTTCAATAATGCCTATAACCTTATGAACAGCTTTTTCTAAATCCAATCCCTCTTTCATGAATTTATCAAGCAAGTGTGGAATTACTTCTGTATCTGTATCAGATTTAAATTCATAACCTTCAGAAATCAAATCTTCTTTAATTGCCAAATAGTTTTCAATAATCCCATTATGGACTACAGCAATTGTTCCAGAGGAATTTAGATGAGGGTGTGAATTTTCCTTGCTTGGATCTCCATGAGTTGCCCATCTTACATGAGCAATTCCATAGCTGCCTAGCATTTCTTCAAAGTTTAATTTAGCATTAACTTCATCTATTTTACCGGCATCCTTTTTAAGATTGATCTTACCATCACAAGCAGTAGCTAAACCAATGGAGTCATAACCCCTATATTCCAATTTGGAAATTGAATCCAAAAGAATCGGCGCAACATTTTCATTTTTCAATACACATCCAACAATTCCACACATAATATCACCGAATAAAGTAATAAATAATTATAAAATAATTTTTACATTTGATTAATATTAAGTCAATAATAATTATAAATCATTTATAGTTTATTTTATTTAAATCTTTTACTTAAAGTTTATATTAATTTTATATATCTTAAATGGATTAATTAAATATTTCTAAAAATTAATCAAACACTTTCTAAAAATTATTATTTTAAAAAAAAATCATTTAACATGGTTAACTGAATTAAGTAATTGAAATTAAAAAAAAGTAAGTGTATCATAAAAAAAGAATATCATTATTAAAAGACTTAATTTTTGTCTTGAAGTTTCTTAGAATTTTCCTCAACCAATCTTTTTGATTCATCAGTCAATTCAATCCATTGCCATCCTCTAGCTAAAACCTTAGCCTTAAGAGTGCTGATATTTACTGAACTGACGAAATTTAGTTGATTGTTTTCTTTAAATGAATAAGCCCAAGTAAAACCTTGTTTGGTGTTGGTTTTACGCTTTGTCACTCTGAAAAATCCTGTTTTATTCTGTCTTTCCAATGAAGACTCATCATAGGTTTCCCTATATTTCAAGACCAACTCACTAGCCTCATCTGTAAATTCTATCCAATCCAATCCTTTATCCAAAACGATTACCTTTAATTTGTATAGATTTACAGAAACAATTCTTCTTAGCTTGCTGTTTTCATAATATTGGTATGACCAATAGTCATTTCCATTTCTCTTGTTCTCAACAAAGCTTACCCTATAAATTCCAGAGGTGCTCTTGTATTTTGAAAAATCAAACTTGTTTTGACCTCTTAATTTATTGTATTGGCGAACTTTAATCTCCTCATCATCATAAACTTGATGGATGATCTTGCTGACATATATTTTGCTTCTGCCAACATCCTTTGCAATGTCCAGCATGGTCTTGCCTGAATCATAAGCTGATAGGATATATTCAGATAATTCCTCCTTAGACATAGCTTTGCCATTAGCCTTATTGAGAGAATTATTTTCCATAAAAACAATCCTCAATATTTTTAAGTTACATATTATTTAAGAAAAATCCCCATTTTTCTTATAGTATTATTTTTTTAAGCACATATATATTCTTTTCTTTTATTATTATTAAAAAAAATAAAAATCAAAGAAAAATAAAAAATTATTTTACCAGTTATCAAGTTAGCATAAATATTATTAAATTGATATTGAGAAAAAGAAAGATAAAAAATTAAAAAAAATATGTGAAATTTAAATTATATTTATTAATGATAATAAATATAAAATTAAATATTATAGAATATAAATTTTTTAAAATAATTATTAAGTCTAATTAATGAATTATTTTCAAAAATAATTTTAAAACGATGATTAAAATGGATTCTAAAAATTTACTTTATGAAGGAAAAGCAAAAAGCGTTTTCCAAGGCGAAAATCCTGATGAAGTCATAATTGACTTTAGAGATGACATGACTGCAGGAGATGGCGCTAGAAAAGAAAGCATGGGCCAAAAAGGTTACATTAATTCAGTTATTTGTGCAAAGATCTTTGAAACTCTTGAAGATGCTGGAGTTGAAACACAATTGATTGAACTATGTGAACCTTGTGTCATGAAAGCTAAAAAACTTGATATGATCCCTATAGAAGTTATAGTTAGGAACATAGCTACTGGAAGCATTATCAGGAAATTCCCATTTGAAGATAAAGCTCCATTCAACCCACCCCTTATACAGATGGACTTTAAGGATGATGAATTCCACGACCCAATGTTAAATGATGCAATAGCTATTGCTCTTGGAATAGCAAGCAAAGATGACTTAGACAAATTAAGAGAGCTTGCCCTTAAGGTAAATGAAGTCATGAGCAAAATGTTTAAGGACATTGGAATCATTCTTGTAGACTTTAAAATCGAATTCGGTAAGGACAAGGATGGAAACATTATCTTAGGTGATGAGATAAGCCCTGACAGCTGCAGATTATGGGATGCTGAAACCCTTGATATGCTTGATAAGGAACTTTTCAGACAAGGAAAGGATGATGAGGTCATCGATGCATATGAAGAAGTGTTCAACAGACTCTTAACCGATGCAGATAAAGAAAAATGGGGAATCTAAATAATCTATAGAATTTAAACTAATCTTAAGAATTAAAATTAATCATAAAAAATAATTAAAATAATTAAAATTATAATAATCATTAATAAAAATTGAACTATTATTTAATATTAAAATCAAGCAATTAAATTAAATTTAGGTGATTGAAAATGATGTATGACATTGAAGTTAAAGTTTCCTTAAAACCAGGAATGTTAAATCCAGAAGCAACCACTATTCAAAGATCCCTTGCTCTTTTAGGATATGAAGTAAAAGGAACCAAAACAAAAGAAATCATTACTTTTTGTATGGAAGCGGATTCCGAAGATGATGCAAGAGAAAAAGTAGATGACATGTGTCAAAAACTATTATGCAACCCAATTATCCACAATTACACTATAAAAATCATTAAAATGGATTTAAGCTGCGGATGCGGATGCGAATAGATGGAATAATAGAAATATCTTAAGCAAAAAAGACAATTTAAAAACTAAAATTTATTCATAAAGTGATAAAATGGCAATTGGAATTATAAGATTCCCTGGAACAAACTGCGACCGTGACGTGTATAAGGCTATTGAACTCGCAGGCGGAGAAGCAGAATATATCTGGTGGAATAATGAAGATTTAACTGACTATGATGGAATTGTTATACCTGGAGGATTTTCTTACGGAGATTACTTGCGTGCAGGAGCAATAGCTTCAAACACTCCTGTTGTGGAAGGAGTTAAAGCACTTGTAAAAGAGGAAAAGCCAGTTCTCGGAATATGTAATGGAGCACAGATTCTTGGAGAGATTGGACTTATTCCAGGATTGTTCATTACCAATGAAGTACCTAAATTTAATTGTGAATGGTCTAAATTGAAAGTTGCAAACAACAAGACCCCATTCACTAAAAACTTTGAAAAAGGCCAAGTAATTGACATACCAATAGCTCACGCTGAAGGAAGATTCTACACTCAAGACATTGATCTTATGAAAGACCAAGATCAAATCGTTCTTCAGTTTGCAGAGGAAAACCCTAATGGTTCTATGGAAGCAATCACTGGTGTTTGTGACGAATCAGGACTTGTCCTTGCTATGATGCCACACCCAGAAAGGGCCACTACAAAACTATTAGGTTCAGACAATGGTCTTGAATTCTTTAAAGGTATGTTAGATAGTATTTAATCTATCTAAATATACTGAATTTTTAAAATCCATAAAAATCTAAATAAAAACTAATTAAAAACTAATTAAAAACTAATTAAAATCTCTTGATATGTAATTTTACAAACTCATTTTAAAAAAAATATAAAATAAGGAAGATAACATGCCAGTATATTTAATAGGTGCAGGTCCAGGAGACCCTGATTTAATAACTTTAAAAGCTGTGAAAGCATTAAACAAAGCAGATGTTGTTTTATATGATTATCTTGCTAACGAAGAGATATTGAAGCATGCTCCAGAAGATACAAAACGCATTTATGTAGGTAAAAAAGCAGGAGAACATTATAAGACACAGGATGAAATCAATCAATTGATCATTGAAGAAGCTAAAGAGCATGAGAATGTAATCAGATTGAAAGGTGGAGATCCTTTTGTATTCGGTAGAGGTGGAGAAGAGCTATTAGCTCTTGCAAAGGAAAACATAGACTTTGAAGTTATTCCAGGAGTGACCTCCGCTATTGGAGCACCTACAAGCATGGCATTTCCAATTACCCATAGGGCAGTTGCAACCTCCTTTACAGTTGTTACAGGCCATGAAGACCCAACCAAAGCAGACAAGCAGGTGAAATGGGATTACACTGCAGATACCTTGATTATCCTCATGGGAATCGGAAACATCAAGGAAAACACTGAAGAAATCATGAAATACAGAGACCCAAAAACTCCTGCATGCGCTATTGAAAGCGGAACACTTCCAAATGAAAGGGTGGTATTTGGAACCCTTGAAACAATAGCTGACAAGGAAATCAACACACCGGCAATACTCGTAATCGGTGATGTAATCAATGTATTTAAAGAAATTAAAGGAATTGAATAATCCTTTAATTTACCTATTTTTTAAAATACAGATTCAAGAACTATTTTTTAAACAATTTTTCAAAATTTATCAAATTTTAAACTGTTCTTTTTACAATTTTTTAAAACTTATCCATTTCCAAACTATTTTTTAAAATATTACCCTCTTTGAAAAAAAGTATTAACTTGAAAAATGAATTATTCTAATTAAAAAAGTAAAATAATTAAAATTTACATTTGAAATTTATTAAAATTAAATAAATTCACATATTTTAAAAAATTAGATAAAAATACTATTTTAAATCTAAAATAAAGAATATATAATCCAAAAAAAATAAAATTTTTCAATACATTTATATATTATTAAAAATAAATTTAATAATAACTCAAATATACTTTATAATTGATTTTATAAGTTATGAGTGAATAAATTTAAAAAAAGAGGTGTTTAAATATGGAAATCGGTGAAATTATTGGTGACGCAGTACGTTACCCATTAAACCACACAAAATCATTATTAATTTATATAGTGATTATGTTCATAATTGCATTAATTGCCGTCTTTACAGGCGTAGGATTAATTGCAGGTCAAGAAGCTAACCAATTTTTAGCAAGTGGAATTATAGGAATTATTGGATTACTTCTCATAATCATTATTGGATTATTTATATACGGATATGGATTAGACATTATAAAATTAGGTATTGAAAGAAGCGAAGCTGCTCCTGAAATTGATATTGGAAGACAAGCAATCTCTGGTCTTAAATACTTGATTTTAGCATTTATATACTGTATCATCCCAGTCATTATTATGGTATTATTAGGTTACATAAATAATACTTTAGCTTTAATTGTCGGTTTAATCTTATTCATCATATTCGGATTAACTCTTGTAATGGCAGAAGGTAGATTAGCAGACACTGGCTCATTAGGTCATGCTTTAAATATTCCTGAAGCAATTAACGATCTTCAAACCGTCGGTATTGTAAAAACCATATTAGTTATAATTATTGTAGGAATTATTTATTTCATTTTAAGCTTAATTCCTGGAATCTTTAGTGGTATGGGAGACATTGGTTCCATTATTGGAGCTCTTTTAAGTGCAATCATTTCAGCATACTTATTCTTCTTCTCCCAAAGAGCAACTGGTTTATTATATTCCGATGCTAAATAAATAAGCTAATTTAAATTTTACTAATATTAAGAGTTGATTCTCTTAATATTCTCTTTTTTCTTTTTTTAAAAATTTTAAACCAAATAAATACTATTTTTTAGAACAATTAACCGTTTTAATTATAACGAACTAAATAATATATGAAAAATAAAAAAGCAATCTCTTAAAAAATAAAAAAAATGAAAAATAAGAAATACAAATGAAGGAAAATAAGAATATAATAAATAAGAATATAGAAATAAAAAAAGAATAAAAAATAAAAAATTAATCTAAATTATTAGACCTATTTAAAGCTTTTTTTACCCTAAATGCAATATATTGAGTTCCACCACGCATTACACGCTTGAATTCCACCCAATCAAGATTTGCCAGAAATGTCTTTACAATATATGCAAATGAGAAATAGTACTTGCTCATCAAATTGTCCCTTAATTTCTCTATTTCAGTGTGGTCTGCATAAGGGTAATCCACAAGACAATTCAAGTAACCGTCATCATTCAACCATTTGGAATAATCCTCAGTAATCAAATACCCATTTTCCTTAGCCCAATCATAAAAACCAGTTCCTGGGAAAGGTACTGCTTGCTGGAAGAAACACATGTCAGGATAAACTGATTGAGCAAATTTATAGGTTTCATCAATTGTTTCAAGACTGTCTCCAGTAAGTCCAATCATGAAGCATCCAAATACCTTAATGTCCAATTTCCTTGCATTTTCAGCAAATGCCTTTGATTGCTCAAGAGTGATTCCCTTCTTGATTTCATTCAAGACTTCCTGATTTCCGGATTCATAACCGCAAACAAGCAATCTGCAACCTGCATCCTTCATCTTCTTCATGGTTTCATAGGTCAAGTCAACCCTTGTGTTGCAGGACCAAACTGGCTTCAATCCTCTTTTGATGATTTCATCACAAAACTCGATTACCCTTGGCTGGTTTACAGTGAATGTATCATCTTCAATGAAAATTTCCTTAATCTCTGGAAGCTCATTTAGAATATATTCAAACTCATCTGCAAGGTCACTCACAGATCTTGTCCTATATATTCTACCTCCCATTGTAGATGGATAACTACAGAAATTGCATTGGTTTGGACATCCCCTTGAAGATACTATCTGAATCATTGGCTTTTGAGCAAATGCATAAGCGTAATCATCAAAGTTCAAGTATTTCTCATAAACCTTGGAAACATAAGGAAGACTATCCAAATCTTCAAGAGGTTCCCTATCTTCAGTATGTTTAATGCTAAAATCAACAGAACCAGATAACAGATTCACATCATCTAAACAAGCAATATCCTCACCATTGGAATTCACCCTATATGAAACTCCCTTGACTTTTGACACATCATCAGAGTTTATCAGTTCACCGACTGTATAGTCATACTCCTGACGAAGAATATAATCAATTCCCAAACATTCATTAAGTACAGCATCAGGCAAGATGGTAGCATGGGTTCCTCCAATCATTATTTTAGCTTTAGGATAAGCTTCCTTAATTGAATTGATAACCTTATAATCATAAGCGCAGGTAGGAGTTGTTATCTCAGCCATTATATAGTCAGGCTCGTATTTCTTTACTTCCTCGATTGTATCCTCAATTGAGTATGCCTTTGTAATGCAATCAACAAGCTTACAATCAAATCCTTCCCTTTCGCACACTCCAACACAGTATGCTAACCAGTAAGGATAATACAAAGTACCTGACTTGGTCTTTTCAGGCCATCTGCTTGCCCTGCTTATATTGAATTCATATGGTAAGTTCAAAAATAAAATTTTCATTAATATCACGGATAATTATAATTTAAATAAATTGATAAAATTTATACATATTTTTTTACATATATAATTTTAGATATAAGTATTATATAAATTTAAATAAGTATTAAATAAGTTTTATAAAACAATAAATATTGCAAAAACATAATATTAATTATAATCTTAAGATGTGGAAATATGGTAAAGAGAATAGCTATCACAAGACCGAAAGAAAGATCTAAAGCTGCAAAGGAATTCATAGAAAACTATGGAGGGGAAGCACTTATTGTGCCGACATTGGAATTGAAACTGGAAAACACCGATTCATTAAAGGAATTGATGAGCAGATTTGGAGAATTGGACTGGTTAATATTTACATCAGTAAGTTCAATTGATTCAATCTTCAAGTTTTATCCAGACTTTGTTCAAAGTTTAAATCAGGACTGCAAAATTGCTACTATAGGTACAAAAACTGCAGAAGTAGCTATGAATAAAGGCCTACATATAGATATCATACCAAAAGATTATACTGCTGAAGGACTCATTGAAGAATTTAAAAAGTTCGACTTAAATAATAAAATTGTTGGCGTCCCTCGTACATTTTCTGCAAGGACTATTTTACCAAATAGCCTCAAAGATATGGGGGCGGAAGTCATCTTGGCAGAAAGCTATAAGTCAGTCATTCCAGATGACAAAAAGGACATTGAAAACTTAATCCGAGAAATTATAGATGAAAAGATTGATGGAATAACATTTACAAGCCCACTTACTGTAGTGAATCTCTTCAAGACAGCTAAAGATGATCAAAAGGATGAACTTGTTGAAAAATTATCAAGTTCCACACTTACAGTAGCTATTGGACCAATAACTGGAAGAATACTTGATGATTATAATGTAAAGCACATCTATCCTGAAAGATACACAGTCAAAGACATGATTGACTTGATGTTTAGGGAATTGAACAATCAAAATTAGAATAAATAATGCAACTAAAAAATAATTTTTTTGGATAATTAGACGAATATTAGAATATAATTATAATATAATTATAATATAATTAAATCTTAGTAAAGGAGGAATTTCTATCAGCCAATTCAAGATAAGCATAATCATACCTGTTTACAATGGAGAGAAATATCTTCCGATTACTTTAGATTCAGTTATCAATCAAACAATAGGGATTGAAAACCTTGAAATAATAATAGCTAACGACTGTTCCACAGACAATACAAAGCAGATTATTGAAGAGTATAAGGAAAGAATCAACAAAGAGACCAATAAGGAAACCATTAAGTCAATCCACCTTGTGGAAAATATGGGCGGAGCATTCGGTCCTCGAAACATAGCATTGGACCATGTGAATGGTGAATACCTGATGTTCATTGATTCAGATGACACTTATCCTTTGGATGCATGTGAAACATTATACAATAAGATCAATGAATATGGTTGTGACATTGCCTTTGGAAGATACTTGAGGCATTACCCTGAGAGAAATCTCATTAGAAAATCATACACTCCTTACATAGACAGCTTGAAAAAGCCATATGTCGATTATCTTGATGATTTGGTTGAAGGTTCTAATTTAAAGGGATTCATAGGTTCTCTCTGGAAAAACGTCATTAGCAGATTCTTTTATGGCAAACCCATAAAGAAGGTAAACAATGAAGAGATATTCATTAAGGATTTCAAAGAGGAAAATGATGATGAAATAGCTATCTTAAAGATATTACCATCATTTTGGACTAAAATATACAGAACAGAATTAATTAAAGAAAACGCAATCAAGTTTCCTGAATGCATATCTGCTGAGGACTTGAACTTCCTATTGGAATCATATGTCAAAAGCGAAAAAGGAATTCTATTTTTAAACAATAAGATTGTCTACAATTATTTCATGAGACTGGAAGATGAAGACAAGTCCATTACAAAGAACATTAACTTCCGATTAGTGTACGATTCATTGAAAGCTTACAGGTTGTCTTCAGAGCTTTCTGATAAATACGGAATTAGGAACAAGGACCTCTTCCTAAATCCATACCTATTGAATTGGATTAGCCTATGGAGAAGCAGGGATAATTCAAAAGATGAAAATGGAATATTCCTTAAAGAGATTGAAATGATGGAAAAGGGAAATAAAAATGGATTGAAGTACAAGCTTATTCTAAAATTCATTAAAATCCTATTGAAAATCAAATCATGAGTAATTTAAAAAAATAACTTATCAAAATAAATAATTTTTAAATATTATGCTAACATATTATAAATAAGAAAGCAAATGAAAAATAAAAGAGGTGAAAAAATGAAAGACGTAATGATTTGGCCAATATATCTTGATGCTGAAAAATCCTTGAATGAAGGCAGAAAAATATCCAAAGAGTATGCCATCTCTGAACCAAGAATCAAGGAAATCGTGAAGGCAACACAAAAATTAAGATACAAGTATTATGCTGAAGAGGATAAGGCATATCCTGGAGAATGGTACAATAAATCAGGCAGAGTCATAATTACCAGTGATGACAGCAAAAAGGAAATTCTAATCAATTTATCAAACACCATAAAACAAATGAGAGAAACCAAACAATCAAATAGGCCTAACAACAGGAAAGGCAAAAAAGGAAAAAGAAGAAAATAAACTTCTTTTCCACTATAAAAAAAGAAAATAAACAAAAAAAATAAAACAAAAAAATCTATTATTCACTGTAAACAGATAAAAAGGCGTTAAAATGACAAGCATACCACCAAAAATGAAAGAAAGATATGAAGAAGCTAGAAGACTTATAGAATCTTCAAAAGACATTAAAATTTACAGCCATACTGACTGCGACGGAATCTCATCCGGAGCTATCCTAACAGGAATCCTAAAAAAGATAGGCAGACAATTAGGAAAGGATTTTGAAATTGAAATCGTTAACCTTGATGTTTTGGAAAATGTTCCAATTGAACATGAATTGACAATATTTTCTGACCTTGGGTCTGGACAGCCTGTTGATAAGAATGCAAATAAAGATTCCAAAATACTTATTCTCGACCACCACCCTCCACTTAGAGACATTGATTACTGCGATACAGTAGATTATGATTATTTGGAAATAAATCCTATTTTTTATGGAATAGACGGTTCTCAGGAAATTTGTGGAGGAGGTCTATGCTACCTTCTTGCTAAGGAATTCGGTTTTACCGATTTAAGCTGGCTTGGAATATTGGCAGCTATTGGAGACATACAAAACGGTAAAACTGGAAAATTGGAAGGAATGAATAGAACTATCCTTAAGGATGCTGAAGACGAGGGATTAGTTAATGTAATCAAAAATGACCTATCATTATACGGCAGACAAACAAGACCGTTGTTTGTTGCATTATCCTATTTCAGTGATGTAAACTTGGAAATCACAAATGACCAGAACAGGTCATTGGACTTGTTAAAAAGACTTGGCATAAATACCAGAAACCCTGTAAATGACACATCCATCAGATCCTGTGATTTAAGCCAAAACGATAAATTCAAATTAATCAAAGAATTAATTAACATGATTACAAAGGAAATCCCTAGCAGATATGCAATTCATGCTCCTAAATTAGTTATGGGGGAAAGTTATGAATTTGCAAATGAGGAGAAATACACCTTCTTAAGGGATGCATCTGAATTTTCTACAGCAATGAATGCATGCGTTAGAAATGAAAGGCCTGAAGTTGCTTTGAAACTATTGGATTTGACAATAAGGAGAAATGAAATATTAAGTGACAATAATGTTTCAGTAGATATTGAAAGCGATAGGGCAGTGGTGCTAGATGAACTTGAAGAGATTTCAAAAGCCCATAGGTTCTATTTGGCACAGAACATTAAGACCATTGGTGAATCTGACTCAATAGTGCAAATGAAAAATCTCCAGTATTTCGATGGAGAAGGCATAAGAAGCAATGTTGTAGGTACAATTGCTGGAATGGTCCTAAGTCAAGGAGATTGGAGAAAACCTATTATTGCATTTACCCAAGTGAGTGAAGAGAATGATGATTTGAAAATTTCACTACGTTGCTCTAAGCTACTCGCTTATGATGGAGTTCACTTTGGGAAAATAATCAGAAAAGTGTCTCAGAGTTTAGGTGGAAACGGTGGGGGCCACGATGTTGCTTGTGGAGCTTATATCCGTAAAGACCAAAAGGATGAATTCTTTGACTTGATGAATAAAGAATTGGAAGGTAAATTGGTACTTGATTAACCCTTCAATACCAATTTATTAATGCCAATACTATTTTTTTATATATACATTTATTAAGACTACATTTAATTTAAATCATTTTAAAACTATTTTTTTAAGCAAATTTTTTTAAATAATTTTTACATTCAAATAAACTTTATAAAAAACTAAAATAAACTTTAAATATTATAAATGACAAAATAACTATTAACTGAAATAATTAATTCTTTCAATAAAAAAAATGAAGTGGTTATTATGGAAATCTTACAAAAAAGAGGAGCATTAACTCATTTTCAAATTTTAGGGGAAATCTCTAAGCAAGAACCAAATCTTAAGCAAAAGGATTTGGCTGAACGTTTAGGAATTACAATTCAAGCGGTTTCTGAAAATATCAAAACATTGACTGAACTTGAATACATCACATCTAAAGATGGTAGAGCACCATATAAGATTACCCAAAAGGGAATTGCTAAAGTCAAAAAAGATGCAATTACCTTAAGAAAGTATTCTGACAGTGTTCTTGAAACCATGACCTATTATAAATCTACTTGGCCTGCAATTGCTAAGGAAGACTTGAAAGAAGGTGACGAAGTAGGTTTATTTATGGAAGATGGCAGATTATACGCTTCAATCAATGCGCAGACTGATGCATACGCTGATGTAATTTTGGATACTAAAAAAGGATTTGATGTTGCTTTAACCAATCTTAAAGGAACCATTGAAATCAAGGAAAGTAAAATCCTTATAATTACATTGCCTCCAATAAAACAAGGAGGATCAAGGTCTGCAGATATCGACTTGATTAAGGAAATCTATGATGGAAAATATGAAAACTATGGATTAAGCTCAATTGACAAGGTTGCAGCAATTGGAACCACTTCCCATGTAATAGCTAATGCTTTGGACATTCCAGTGGATATTGAATTTGGAGTGAGTGAAGCGGCACAATCTGCAGTTAGAAAAGGATTGAATGTTTTGATTCTTTCAATCGGTGACATGAGCAAAAACATAGCAAAAGACTTGGAAGAGGCTAATGTTCCATATCAAGTCATAGATGCTAAAAAATCAACTATTGAACTTTAAGAATATATTTTAAATATATTTTTAAATTCATTTTCTTTTTTTATACAATTTTAAATCATCCAAATAAAAAAAAACTATTTTTAAAAAAAAAAATAAAGTTAAAAAAAGAATAAAAAAACTATTTTTAAAAAAAAAATAAAGTTAAAAAAAAGAATAAAAAACTATTTTTTAAAAAGATCTTAAGTTAAAAAAAAGAATAAAAAAACTATTTTAAAAAGAGAAAAAAATATTTAAAAAAAAATTAAATAGCTTTTTCTTCACAATAACTTTGGAATCTGCATTTTCTACATTTATTTGGGTTTTTAGTAGGTATCGGGTCTCTTTTATCATCAATTAATCTGTGTAAAAAATTGATTGTGT
The DNA here is from genome assembly GCF_045114555.1 of Methanobrevibacter sp. Lineage (GTDB taxonomy): Archaea > Methanobacteriota > Methanobacteria > Methanobacteriales > Methanobacteriaceae > Methanobrevibacter. The sequence continues at coordinate 33,883 of NZ_JBGUKT010000031.1, forward strand.
ACCTAATATTCTGTTCATTGCTTTCATTGAATTCTTCACTCCAGAATATATTGTCTGTTCCCCTTTGCCTTAATGCAGCAATGATCGTACGGTTATCATCCCCAATCATGTTTTTAAATGCCAAGCAATAAGCACGAACTTGATTGATTGTTGATGGATAAGCCCTATTTCCAGGTTTATCGTCAATTATGATTATCTTATCAGGAGTCATTCGAACTTCATCAATAAAACCGCGAATTCCATCTTCAGTATCAATAACAAACATTTCACGAGATAGAATTTCCTCTTCCTTAGACAATTCAAAAGCGTCTTTAAAAGTTGATGGCTGAGCGGTTTCCTTGAATTTTTCCTCTAAAATAGAATGGCCTTCAGTTCCTTCAAGCATTTCTTGAGTTGGTGCAGTGCTGACTCCTTGACAATATTCAAGATATAAACTGTATTCACAATATCCTTGTGTATTTAACCAGCTAATTGGAAAATTAGCCTTTTCATCAATAATTCGAACCATCTTATAATTTTCATGACGTTCAAAATCTAAAATATTGAATTCGTCTATAATAAGTTTATTCTCCATAGAATCCCCTTAATAATAAAAATATTTAAAAAAATAAAATTAAAAAATCTTAAAAAAAACAAGAAAAAAATAAAATAATAATTAAAGAATAATTAAATAATTATTAAAGAATAATTAAAGAATAATTAAATAATTATTAAATAATTATGAAGAATATTAAAGATAATTAATAATTTCTTCTACTAAAAAATACATCAGTATTCTCTTCAATAACAGTAGTTCTGGTAATGCCATCTAAAAGTCTGGTTTTACCTGTAATCCTTCCAAGAATCACATCAATAATTATTGGGAACCAGTAAATTTTAGAAAGGGATCTGACCAATGCCTGAGCATAGGTTATGGAATAATCTCTTCCAAGCCTGCCTCTCCTTGGCACCGCTGATTTAACTTCAATAAACATCAATCTTTTACCAACAGTTGCACCTATATTCTTCTCTAAAATTGTAAAATACGCTAAAATTAGGAATGGAAGAATAAATACAAAATAATGGTAAATTTGGAACATATTGAAGTAGTTTATAAAGAAATATGCGAAATAGGAAATAATCCACATAAATGCAGAAACTACAAAGAAATCGAGAATATATGCTACAACTCTTTTACCGAATAAGTCCATCAAATCACCATCTGATTATTTATTATAAACCTATAATTTAAAATTTAATTTAACATACTCTTGGAACAGGATCTGCTATAGGAGTTTCTAGGATTCTAACTCCACCAATGCCTGTTTCAATCAATACTTTATCATCATCAATAACTTCACCGATAATGGCTGCATCCTTACCATATTTGTCGGTTTTAATAGCTGCCAATACTTCTTCAGCCTTTTCAGCTTTTACACCCATTAAAACTTTTCCTTCATTAGCGACTTCATATGGATCAATACCTAACATATCAGATGCTGCTCTAACTGCCTCTTTAACAGGGATAGCTTCATCCTTAAGCATAACTCCAACACCGGATTTACGAGCCATTTCATTTATGCAGTTTGCAAGTCCTCCACGGGTAGGGTCTTTCATAGCTGTTACTCCACCTACTTCAAGAGCCTTGGAAATGATTCCCCACATTGGAGCTACATCAGATTTCAATTCAGTTTCAAAACCGAAACCTTCCCTAAAGGACATCAAGCTCATTCCATGGTCTCCAACACTACCAGTAATTATGATCTTATCTCCAACACTTAAAGTGGAATCCTTGATTACTTCTCCTTTTTTAGCAATTCCAATACCAGTAGTTACAATAACAATACCATCAAGCTTGTCTTGTTCCATTACTTTAGTGTCTCCAGTAATGACTGCTACATCAGCTTCTTCACAGGTATCGCTTAAAGATTTTATGATTTTATCCAAGTCTTCAATTGGAAAACCTTCCTGTAAAATCATTGCATTTGAAATAGCTAAAGGCTTTGCACCCATTACAGAAACATCATTTATAGTTCCTGCTGCTGAAATTCTTCCAATATCTCCACCAGGGAAGAACAATGGGTTTACGGTATGACCATCAGTTGTTACAACAATCTCATAATCTCCAAGAGGGATTGTTGCACCATCATCCAATGCATCTAAGCCGTATCCTCCTTCAACTGATTTTTTTGATAAATTATTTAGAATGGTCTGTGAGATCAAATTTCCCATTACTTCTCCACCAGCACCATGTGACATTCCTATCTTCATTTTATCTCCTTAATGTTAATAATTAAAATAAATAACAAGCAAAATTAATATCTTGCTCAAACTTATAAAAGATTCGTAATATCTTCAATAGTTTATAACATTATAATATATCTAATTAATATTAAATAAGTATTTGCTATTTTAAAAAAATAAAAATAAATTAGTTATTTGAAAAAAAGTAAAAATTAGTTAAAAAAGCAATCTAAAAAATAACTAAAAAATAACTAAAAAATAGCTAAAAAAGTAAAATAAACTAAAAAAAGTAATAAATGTAAAAATTAGTAAAAAAAGGGTAATAAGTAAAAATAAATAAAAAAAGATAGAATAACAGGATTATTCTACAATAACTCCGTTAACAACACCATCTTGACCAGGTCTGGAGGTAACTTTTGCGTGACCTAATTCGGTTTCTACAATAGCACCTTTGGTGATGATGTTCCTTCTTACGTAGTTAGGGTTAGCACTGTTTTCAATTACGTTTAAGATTTCTACAGTGTGAGCTTTACCGTCAGCATCGATAACGTTGATTTGGTTTTCGAATGCTAATCTGTGTTTTTCATTTCCACCACGGGTTCTGATTTTTCTTAATTTTTTCTCACCTAATCTGGTTTCTGCTGATTCTCTACCTAATTCAGATTTCCTTTTACCACGGTTTGCAACTCTTCTAGCACCAGATGGAGATCTGGTTGATTTTCCTTGACAAATAGCCATAACAATATCTCCTTATATTATTTTTTCCGTAATCTATGTAATTATTAAATTTTTTAATTCCACAAGATCTTATTTAGTTAAATTTACATAAAGTAATCTAATGGAATGAATTTTTTAAAATATGAAACTCAAAAAACAAGCTTCCGCTTTGCTTGATAAGAGATAAATTCAATAAAAATTTATTTTTTAAATAATTATTAAAATTTATTTTTGATTTATTTTTTTAATGATTGAGAATAAAATTCTCATAAATAAGCAAGTTAATTAATGATTCTTACTGCAAGATAAAATAAGAATGTATATATTTATATTCAAAACTATATATAAAGGTAACTATTTTTAGAACTTCAAAAAATTGAAAATTAGAAAATAAATTTTAAAAAATAGAATAAATAAAAAAAATTAAAAAAAAATAAAGGAAAAATGAAAAATAAAGAATATCATAAAACAGTGTCAACATCAGAAATACTGTCTAAAACAATGATATCAATATCTTCTTCATTCACTCTTTCTTTCTCTTCTTCATCTAAAGTTGAATTGACAAGAATAGCACTCATTCCTGCATTAACTGCTCCCATACAGTCAACATCCAATTTATTTCCAATCATGATGCTTTTTTTAACATCACATGCCATTCTTCTGCATGCTTCTATATATATTTCAGGATCTGGCTTTTCAACTCCAACTTCCTCTGAAGTGATTACAATGTCAAAAAAGTGGTATAAATTCAATCTGACCAATTTTTCCCATTGCTTAATAGTGATTCCATTAGTGATTGCACCTAATTTATATCCTTTACTTTTAAGGTAAATCAATATTGCACTTGTTCTAGGGAATGGTCTTAAAAGAGCAAATTTCACATTGTGATATGTTGTCATTCCAATAGCTACTAAAAGAGGATCTTCCTTTCCTAAAACTTCTTCTGTCAAGATATTGAAGTGTTTGGAATAGTTTGAACCTTTTTCTTTAATAATGTCCTTTAATAAATCATATGCTTCTTCTGGCTCTAAAGGCAAACCATTGTTACACATACTTTCAATAGCTGCGTGTCTTGCTAAATCTGCAAAACTTGAAGTGTCTACAAGAGTATCATCAATATCAAAAAATACTGCTTTTGTCATTATTACACCAAATACTAAATGTTTAAGTAATTAAGCATTAAAATTTCATTTTTAAATATAATTTCTTAATAATATTCTAATTATATATTTATTTTATTATTATATAAAAATTCCTAAAGAAAATTATTTATATAGCAAAATATTTGTAAATTTTAATTCATTAGGAATTAAAAGAAAGCATCTAAACTTTGTTGCCTTTCATTGGAAGATAATTCCCTTAATCTATCCTTATCATAACCTAAAGGTTCCATCATCCTCGAAACAGCCGGAATCAACTGATTTTCAATATAATACTCCTTATCATATTCGATTCCTTCACTATATTCATAAGGAACTGCTCTCTGGCTAATTGAACCTTTTCCCTTAGCTATTATATATTGGACAATGGTTCCTTTACCTACCTTGATTCCATGAGATTCTATCTCTCGAGCAGCAATAACATGAGGGCCAACCTGTTTGTAATCATCAAGATTTTTGGTGATTTGGGTATGGATAACCAATTCCTTCATATCCAGATTACCTGACTTGATTTGTTTTAGAACTTTGCTGATGATCTTTTCAGCCTTTTTTACATTACCCTCTTCTAGAATAGCCATTAATATATCTTCCTGAGTTTTCTTTGCAATTGGAGCCCAATCTCTTCTAACAAGTTCCAATCCTTTTGCAATGATCTTACCATCTTCGATTACAGCATATCTTTTCTTGCTTACAAAGAACCCTCTTCTATAGAATCCTTCAAATTCCAATTCCATTGTATCAGGTAAAGACCCATTGAAATAAGATAAAAACTTATCCTTTTGTACCTTTATCTCATTTTCAATAGCTATTTGCTCAGGGGATTCAATCATTTTTACACCTAAAAATCATTATTCTATACAAGTATATCTTTTTTATCTTTTTAATAAATGTTTTTAATATTACCCTCACTTAAATTTGAAAATTATTTTCTAGACTTATCTATCTAATATCTATCTAATATCTATTAAATATCTATCAAATATCTATCAAATATCTATCAAATAGATATTATGAACTTAAACATTTAATATTTAATATCTAACTTAATATTATGAATAGTAATATATATTAAACTAAATTTGAATTCTTAACAAAAAATAAATATAATAAAGTTCAATATAATAAAAACAGTTTAATATAATAAAAACAGTTGAAAGGGATTGCTATGAAAGACTCTGAGAAAATTATTATAGAATTCATCAAGTTGTCAAAAAATCGAGAGAAAATATTCAAGGCATTAGATGGGGAAACATTAAAGCCTACAGATATAAGCAAAAAGACCAATATCCATAGTAACAATGTTAGTCGCATTTTAAGCCAATTGAGAGAGAAAAATTTAGTTCGTTTATTAAACCCTGAAACTAAACGAGGCAGGTTATATGAATTAACAGACTATGGAAAAGAAATTTTAGATTTAATGAAATCTCAAAATTAAGATTCATTAAATTTATAAAAAATAATTAAAAAATAATTAAAAAATAATTAAAAAAATAATGAAAATAATAAAAAAAGCAAATTAATAATAAAAAATAAAATTATATTTCTATTTCTAAAGCAATAGGACAATGATCAGAACCCATTACATCAGATTTGATATAGGATGCCTTGACATTGTCTTTAAATTCTTCATTAACAAAGAAGTAATCTAAACGCCATCCCACATTTCTTTCTCTAGCACGGGTCCTATAACTCCACCATGTATATTTATCCCTTTCATCTTCATGCAACATTCTAAAAGTGTCAACATAACCATTATCAAGGAATTTAGTTACCCATTCTCTTTCTACAGGCAAGAAACCTGAAACATCTTCATTATTTTTTGGCCTTGCAAGGTCAATTTCCTTGTGAGCAGTGTTTAAGTCACCACAAATCACCAAATTGTGACCTTTATCTCTTAAATCATTAGTGTAATCAAGGAATGCATCATAGAAATCAAGTTTATATTTTAATCTATCTTCATTCATACCACCATTAGGATAGTAAATGTTCAAGAGAGTGAAACCGTCGAAATCACATCTTTGAAGTCTTCCTTCAACATCAAACTTTTCAATCCCCATACCATCATAAACCTCTTTAGGTTCAATAGCTGTGTAAGTGGCTACACCACTGTATCCTTTCCTTTCTGCAGAATTGAAATAACTTGTATAACCTGGAATATTAACTAATTTTTTAGGCAATTGGTCTATTTGAGCCTTGGTTTCCTGAAGGCATACAATATCTGCCTTTTCCTCATTGAACCAATCAAGAAAACCTTTTTTATGAATAGCTCTAATACCATTTACATTCCATGAAATAAGTCTAATATCAGTCATAAAAATCACTTTTAAACAATAATTGAAAAATTGAATAATTATACTTAATAATCAAATCATCAGATAATAAAAAAAATTAAGAAAAATAAATAAAAAAAGAATAAAAATTACAAAAAATAAAAGGAGAAAAATTAATCAAATCTTACTCCTTCTTCTAAAGGCACCTCTCTTAACCAGCTAATATCACTCTTATAAAGCATTCTAATGTCAGATAAATCATATCTGATCATAGCAAGACGTTCAATACCTAAACCAAATGCTAAAGCTGGTGTATCGATTCCTAAAGGTTCTAAAACTTCTGGTCTGAACATTCCACAACCACCAAGTTCAATCCAGCTTTCCTTTTCCTCTAAATAAATTTCACATTCAGTTGAGAGATAGGTATAAGGGAAATAAGCAGGCCTGAATCTGACTTCAAATCCTAATTTCTTATAGAATTCCTTTAAAGTACCTAATAAGTTTTGATAATTGATTCCGGGAGCAGCAACAAGTCCTTCAACTTGATGGAACTCAGGCAAATGCTTATAATCAAAGGTTTCTCTTCTGAATACTCTTCCCACTGAAAACATCTTAATAGGGAGTTCACCTTTTGCCAATCTTTGAGTGGAAATTCCAGTTGTATGGGTTCTTAAAACAGATTGGCGAGCAATATCCTCATTCCAATCATAATTCCAACCTTCAGAACCTGTATTTCCACCATCTTCATGAGTTCTTGCTACTTTTTGAACAAGCTCATCATCTGGCAAATCACAAGTTAAAGGATTTTTTACATAAAATGTATCTTGCATTTCTCTTGCAGCATGATCTTGAGGTTGGAAAAGAGAATCAAAATTCCAGAAGGCAGACTCTAAATAATCACCTTTATCTTCAGTGAATCCCATATTCAAGAAGATTTCTCTAATTTCCTGAATGATTCTTCTTAAAGGATGCTCTTTACCTGGGAAGAATATAGGATACTCCGCATTAATATCATAAGGTCTGTATTTCAAGTCTTTCCAAGACCCTTCCTTAAGCTGTTGATGGGTCAATTGTGTAGCTTCCTCTTCAATGGTGAAGCCGATATCTAAAATCTCACGACCTAAATCGGTTAATTCAAAACTATGGAGAGTTGTCTTTTGCTCAGCAATAAGGTTTTTCCTCTCTTTAAGTGCAGATAAACCTTTAGCCATATCCTCATCTAATTGCTCTTTAGAGACTTGTGCCTTTTCAATAAGGGTTCTTAATAATGATTCATCATCCCCTAATTTTTCTTTGCTGGACTCACCTACATCGGTAATGGACAATACTCCCTTATCCATTTTTGCCCAGCTTTTACGAACCAACCAACCAATTGATATATTGACCTCTTTTTTGTCAAGCCCTTCTAAACTAGCCAAATCCTTCATGGCCAATTGCTTTTTATCCTGCAATACCTTTAGGATTCTTCTTTCAGGGAGGCCTATTTCAGCATATTTTTTACCATTCTCAGTCAAGCTAAATTTCTCTTTTGTCTCTTTGTTTACAATGATGATTCCTTTAGAAGCTAATGATCCTGCAGCACTCATAACTGATTTAATATTTAAACCAGTATTTTCAGCTATTTCATCAGGAGTTGCATTTTCATTAATCTCTAACTCTTTTAATAGCTTTTTTTCATAAATATGCAATTCATTGATAATTTTATTAATATTTTCACTCATCTAAACACCAGATGTTTTTTATAATAATTGATAAGAATAATTGATAGAACATGATTAATTATTTAATTTATTATTAAATGGTAAGAATTAAACAAAATATCTATCATTTCATAATATTATAATATATCTCTAATCTAATTAATAAATATATTCAAAAATAGGAATTTAAAATTTTAATAAAAAATTGGATAAAATAAGAAAATAAGAAAATGAAAAAAATAATAATAGAATTAGAAATTATCTGCAAGATAAGATAAGAATATGGATGCTGCAGTTAAATCAGCAGTTGTTCCAGGATTCAATTTGTTATCATAAAGATAATCATCAAATTCCAATAATTTTTCAACAAATGAATCATCATCCTTAAATTCCAAAATATCCATTGCTTTTTGAGATACTGATTCTGCCACTTCATCCCCATATTTTCTTGAGATTAAAGTGTCTGGAATTTGAGATAGGATAGTCATGAATGTTAAAACTGTAGCCTTATTGATTACATCAACATCATCAGAGGTTTTCCAGAAATTTGAAAAGCAAGGATATCCAATTTCAAAACAAACAGGCATTTTATTGGTGAGCTCATTTGCTAATCTATCCCAACCTGCTGAGATTTCCAAAACATCAAACATTGTTTGATTGTTTGCACGCAATTCATCCTTAGCCTTTTCGCTCATTACATCAAATTCCTCTTGATCTCCCATTCCACCTGCATCCGCAACATTGATTGCATCATAAAGATTCACTGCATCCTCAACAGTAGTAGCATTCATTAAACGACCTACATTCTCTTGAATTTCATCAAAGCTATTGCTTATTGAAGCTGCAGCGGCAATTGGAATACACATCATCATAATGCCTAAATTAGTGTTGGTTTCAATCCATCTGTTGGTTTCATCAACAGCTTGGAAAATGTATCTTCCTAATTCCGCTTTAGATAAGTCATCGATTTCCTTAACTTGACTTGCAACAGCTTCCATAGTGTCTCCAATAACTACAGCACTTATTGCAAAGTCTTGAAATACCATATCATCGTAATTTCTAGTTCTGTGAACATTTCCAGGTTTTGGCCAACCGCTCACTTCAAGAACTGATGCAATTTGAGCCAATTTAGCGATTTCTTTTGCTTCCACAAGCACTCCCCCAATCATTATAAGTGGTCTAAAGCATATGGAGCAAAATTAGTTATAATCAAGTCTGCACCAGCTCTCTTGATAGATAATAATGATTCCATAATAGAGTCTTCAGTCAAATAGCCATTTTCAATACCTGCCATAATCATGGAGTATTCCCCACTGACATTATAAGTTACTAAAGGAAGGTCAAATTCTTCTCTAATTGTTTTGATAATATCTAAATAAGGTAATGCAGGCTTAACCATTAAAAAGTCAGTTCCTTCAATCACATCAAGTTCAGCTTCCCTAATTGCCTCAAGAGCATTTGCAGGATCCATCTGATAGGACTTTCTGTTTCCAGCTGAAGGAGCTGAACATGCAGCTTCCCTAAATGGAGCATAGAATGAAGAAGCGAATTTGACTGAATAGGACATAATCATTGTATTGTAATAACCGTTTTCATCAAGAATTTCTCTTAAGGCTTGGATTCTACCATCCATCATATCAGAAGGTGCAACTATATCTGCACCTGCTTCAGCATGAGATAAAGCAGTTTTAGCCAAATATTCCAAAGATTCATCATTTAAAATCTCATAACCAAAATCAGTGTCATCATTTTCACGAATGAGACCACAGTGCCCATGAGAAGTATATTGGCATAAACATACATCAGTGATAATCACCAAATCAGTTTCAGCTTTAAGTTTACGTACAGTTCTTTGAACAATTCCTGTTGATGCAAAGGCAGGAGATCCGATTTCATCTTTTTTATCTTCACTTGGAAGGCCAAATACTATGATGGACCTTAATCCTTTAGCTTCCAATTCCTTAGCATATTCCACAGCCCCATTTAAAGAGAACCTATATTCACCAGGCATAGTGGAAATAGCTTCCTTTTCACCATCTTTAAGGTCTTCTTTAACGAATATTGGATAAATTAAATCTTCCTTATTTAATTTAGTCTCACGTACAATATCTCTAATTTTAGAGTTTTTCCTATATCTTCTCATTCTTGTAA
>NZ_JBGUKT010000032.1:0-32866 GCF_045114555.1 Methanobrevibacter sp.
TAATAGGGATAAGTTTACCTTTCAAATCTTATAAAATATTATTTGTACTTCATTACTTAAATATTTTATTTTCTATTAAATTAAAAAGACTAACTTTCATCTTCTCTTGGGCTTAATCTAGTTAAAATGATACTGAATGCTAAAACAGCCACCATAATGATTGAATCAACAATCAACTCGAATGCCGCTGCACTCATGAAAAGATCATACATACCGTAAATCCACATTGCAAAGAGAACAAAAGGCAATAGGTACTTGATTATGAATTTCCAGATTTTGCCTACTTTCAAGTGTCCATTCTCATTCAATACAGGAACCAAATCATCAAGCTTGTAGAACCATGCGAATATTACACATTGGACTCCAATCAATAGAAGGATACCGAATTGGTTTACAAATGAGTCAATGATTCCAACAAGATAACTGCTGATTCCAGTAGTCAAGAGAACTGAAAAGACACATCCAACTATTGAAAGAATGGCTGCAGTTTTCTTTCTGCTAATATTAAACTTGGAACTTGTAGAAGATAGCATTGGTTCAAAGAATCCTAATGCAGAGGTTATTCCTGCAAATAGAATAGCCAAGAACAGCAACGGTGCTAAAATCCTACCTATTGGACCCATGATATTAAAGATCATTGGGAAAACAACGAATACAAGTCCAGTACCTTCAGTAACCAATTTGGTCATTGCCATACCTGAATGAAGTGACATGTAACCAAGGATTGAAAATACACCAAATGCAGTGAATATCTCAAACAAGGAGTTTGAAGCAACTACAATAAGCACATTGTCAGTTAATTTGGAAGCCTTAGGCAAGTAGCTGGCATAAGTCAAAGCGATTGCTTGACCCATACTTAAAGAGAAAATGATTTGAGCAAATGCTGCAAGCCAAATATTGATATCCAAAAGCATTGCCCATCTTGGCCTTAAAAGAGCATCCACACCAATTGAGTGCCCAGGCAATGTCAATGCGTAAACAACAATTATCCCCATTATGACAAATAAGGATGGAATCAAGACTTTTGAAACCTTACCGATACCTTCGTCAACATTCTTATGGGAAATGTACCATAAAACGATCCACATCAAGATTACACAGATTGTTGTAGGGACAAGCAAGAATCCTGCACTGGCCAAATCAGAGCTTCCACCAACAGTTGTTGTGAAGTAAGCTGCCGTATCAGCACCCCAACTGAATGTGAAACTGCTTAGAAGATATACCATATCCCAACTCAGGATAACCATATAATAAATTGTAACAATGAAAACAAAGAGAACAAGGGCCCAAGCTATATACTCGAACCGCTCATTGATATCCTTTAAAATCTTCGAAAAGGATTCCTTGAAACTGAATCCCACACCATATTCAAGTATTAAAAAAGGGATTCCCATAATTGCTATAGCAGTGAAATAAGGAATAAAGAATGATCCTCCACCGTTGGAATACAATACATAACTGAATCTCCAAATGTTTCCAAGACCAACGGCAGCTCCAATCATAGCAAATATAAATGATAGGGAACTATCCCACTCTAATTTTTCACTCATGTTATTAAATCCTAAAATCAATTATTAATATTTTTATAAATATAAATATAAAAACTTAACTTTATTATTTTAATAATTAAAAAAAATAAGAAAAATGGTAAAAATTTTTAAAATTAGAATAATTAGAATAAAAAAAGTTTAAAAATAGATAAAAATTAAAATATAAAAAATGTTTTATTGATCTGAGACCAATAAACACTTTACTAGTAATTTGAAATAAGATGTGATATCCTATCGGTTGTAATGAGACCTTTTAAGTCATCTCCGTCAACAACAGGCAAACAGGAAATATTGTATTTCTTCATCAATCTTGCAATATCCTCTATCTCATCTGTTGATTTGCAGGTTCTGACATCCTTAGTCATTACTTCCCTCAATTCACTGCAATCCTCTACAATTGATTTGGACAAGTCCCATGCAGTAACGATTCCTGCTAAAGTCTTATCATCATTGACAACAGGCAAATGAGTGATCTCATTGTCAAACATGATAATTGCAGCTTCCTTAACGGTTGAATCAATGCAAATTGTAGGAACCTCTGTTTTCATAACATCTCCAACATGATGTTCAGATAGGAAATTGGATAAAAGGAAGTTCATCTGACCGTTTTCAAGCAAAAATGCATCATGTCCATAGTCAGACTTGACTTCATTATATATTACATCAACATCATTTGTTTGAAGTGCAGCCAATAAATCCTTAGATTGGTCTACAGGGTAAAGCCAATCGGAATCTACAGCAATGATTTGTATTTTAGCCTCTACATCCTTTAAACCTTCAGCCAAGTTACCTTCAACTGCCAAATCAAAGTAATCAACTGCTTTTGTAATGTATAAGTAAGAATTAGCATCAAAGCGCTTTACAAAAGTCTCACCTTGGTGGTGCAAGTAGCTTTCAACCTCAAAGTCAACAGTGAAGTCATAACTGAGTTCTGTCTTGTCCTGCAAGTCTCTTCCAAACTTCTGATACATTGATGCATCACTTAGATATGTGATGTGTCCTATCATACGTGCAACCGCTAGACCAGATCTAGGGGCCTTTTCCTGATCATAGTATTTTCCCCTATTCCAGTTATTGTCTAGAATAATGGATTGCCTACCTACCTCATTAAAAGCGATTTGCTGAGGTGAAGACCTTGCAGTTGTAGCAATTATACTTGCCTTTTTCATCATATTAGGATAGGAAACAGTCCATTGCAATGCCTGCATTCCACCCATAGAACCTCCGATGACAGCATATAACTTATCTATGCCTAAATGCTCTATAAGCTTTTTCTGTGCATGAACCATATCCTCAATGGTGATTATTGGAAAATCAAGCGCATATTTCTCTCCAGTTGCAGGATTGATAGATGCCGGACCTGTTGAACCTTTACATCCTCCCAATACATTTGAACAGATTACAAAGTATTTATCTGTATCTAATGCCTTTCCAGGACCAATGACCATGTCCCACCAACCTGGTTTTTCATTCTTGTTTCCAGTGTACTTACCTGCAGCATGTGCATCTCCAGTAAGTGCATGGCAGACTAAAACAGCATTGGATTTAGCGGAATTCAATTCACCATAAGTTTCATAAGCAAGTTCTACATTGCTTAGGGTCTTGCCAGAGCTTAACTTCAAATCATCTTCAATAGAAAAATATTTGGTTATTACTCTACCAACAGTATTTTGTTTCATTTTCAATTACCTTTAAAGTTTAAGAATACTGAATTTTAACTAATTCAGCATACTATTCAACAGCTAGCTAGTATTTATTAATTGAATATAGTATTTCAGTTTTTGTATTTTAGTTTATAAATCTGAATATTTCTTAATATATAAGTTTTATGCATTATTTATATATATTCTAATACTATTTATATTTACTTATAAATGTTTTATATAAAAAATAGCAAATATTAATAAATATAACCCATATATAATCATTTAACAATGAAAAATAGGAATTATCTCATGAGTAAAGAAAATCCAATTGAATTTAACAATACTGATTTATTGATTAAATTATATGAACTCTTGTTCAATGATGCAATTACCGTTGAAACAAGTAAAATAGTATCCAAAATCATCATGGACTTAATAGATAATCATGAAATAGATGAGGATAAGGTCATAAATCATTTCAATGAAAAAAATCCGGAAAACATTAAATTTGATATAAAAGAGGATTTAAAAACCATTTATGAGATTTGTCTCGAGATATATGAAGAGTAATGTTCAAATTTTTAAATAAAACTATTTCTAACCAATACTATTTTTAAATAGATAATTACTTTAAAAAAAAACTATTTTTCTATTTTTAGCTTATCGATAGCTTTACATGCAGCCAATTGCTCTGCATCTTTTTTGCTTTTACCCACACCATGACCGTAATCAACGCCATCAATCAAGATCCTCATTACGAATGTCTTGTCATGTGGTGCACCATGCTCTTCAAGCAATTCATAGCAAACATCTACACCTTCAGCGTCTCCATACTCCTTGATAGTGGATTTGTAATCATAGAAAAATATGGTTTTTTTCTCAATATATGGGAAAACTGTTTTTTCCAGGAATTCCTTAGCCTTGTCTATTCCTTGATCAAGATAAATGGCTCCTAAAAAAGACTCGAAAACGTCGGCAGTTATTGAAATTACCTCATTGTCAGTAAGAGCATTGTCTTCCAGGTTCAATCTGATGCATTTATCCAAGTTATTTTCATGGGAATAGACTATCAAAGCATTCTGACATACATAATTAGCTCGAAGCTTAGTCAATTTGCCTTCACTAAAACTAGGGTGCATATTCTGGAGAAATTCTGAAGTGAGCATATTCAAAACGGAATCTCCTAGAAACTCAAGTCTTTCATAATCATAATCCAAGTCATGTTTGGCACTGTATGAAGAATGGGTAAATGCAATCTCATACAAATGTTCGTTATTAGGTACAATATTAAAATTTTCCAATAATTTCATTTAATTCACTCAATTAATTTATCGAATATAGTTTTAAAAATAGCTTTTTAGTGAATTTGATGAATTATTATAATAATTTAATATTACCTTTCCATTATTCAATAAATTAATATTAAATTATCATAACAGCACTATCATTTAACTCATAAAACTATACTTAACTAATTATTTGTTATCCTTAGTATATAAATCTTAAACAAATGCCATGTTAGATTAACTATTTCTAAACAAAAATCAAAGCTATTTTTAAAAATATTAGTTTTCAAATGCTCTCGAATAATCCATTTATAAATAAACTTATATAAAATAATTTAACAAACATAAAATCTATTTTAAATAATATTAAATTGCTGAAAATCAGGTTTAAGCTTCGTCTTAAAGATTTAAATCAGAATTTAAAGGAAATTTAAAATTTCATTTTATGTTTTTTAAAATAATATATTTTTAATCCCTTAATAAAGGAACAAGACAAAATTATAGCTAATTAATATTATTATAATTTTTATCTTGGATTTTATTAAAATTAAAAGACATATTATAACGAAAATTGAATATAACTGATGACTTGGAGAATAATGATGCTTCTTAATTGGTGTGAAGAGATAACAAATATAGACCCTTCAATAAACTTTAGAGCTACTGGCGGATGGGTGAAAACCGTTACAGGATTAGATAAAAGTGTATTGAATGGATTTTCCCTTGTTGGTGAATTTGTTAAGGCAGGAGACTATAAAACCGAGTTTTCAGATGGATTATATCTGGACTGCAATAAGGAAGGAAAGAAATCCAATCCAAAACAGGACTTTAGATTATTCAGACTGAAAAACGGTAAATTGACACTGATTGACCAAGTCTACAACGGCAAGAAAAACTGGGCTGTAGAACTATGGGACAGTGTCAGTGAAGAGATAGATCCAAACTACCAAGAAAACGAAGTTGATAAGATAATGACCATTATCCTTGATAAGACAGGGAAAAATGTGAAATTGTTAAAAAAACTTCAAATAGAGTTAGATCAGGTCATTGCTGATTTTCAATAAATCATTAAAAACTACTTTTTTTAAATAATCTATCAATTAAAAAAAACTACTTTTTTCAATATTTTAGATACACTACTTCATTGATCTAAAAAGAAAAACTTTTTTTATAAAACAATTAAAACTAGTTAAAATACCTAAAATAGACTAAATATGAAATAAAAATAATAAAAAATAGTAAGTGTTTTTGAGATAATTCGCTTATATTATCTCAAATAAATTTTATATGCATAAAAACTTTGGCAAACCTATACTAATCTTTGACGAGTGGTAGGTTTTTTGTTTTGCCAACTGTATCTTCTTATTTTACTGGATTTACCGAATCCACAAGAAGCACAAACTTTCTTACGTACGTGGTATGAGTTTTTACCACATCTTCTACATCTAATATGGGTCTTTTTATTCTTTTTACCCATTGATGGAGTTCCTTTCACTTCTATCTCCTCCTAAATTAATAACAACAATAATCATAAATTTTATCGAATTCCTTAGAATTCCTAAATAGTCTATAAAACAGTCTTATTTGAAATAAGAACATAAAATAGATAATTAATTAAATTAATTCATAAAAGAAACTAATTTAACTAATAAAATAATAATTCAATAATCTTTATTGAGTAGAACAAAGAAAAACTAATAGAAAAAATAAGAAACTAAGTTTCTATGGAGAAATGTATACAATATTGTCTCCTCTAATGAGAACAGTACCTAACCTTCTCATTATTTCTCCTTTTTCCAATTCTTCAGCATCATTAAGTACTAAGTTCATGTGTAAGTCAAAACTTTTTAAGATGCCTCTGAATTCTCTTTCTCCTTTGAGTTTAATCAAAACTGGAGAGTTTACTGCTTTTCCTAATGCGTCAAGTGGTCTTTGAACATTTTGTTGTCCGCTCATGATTATCACCTATACTATATTAAATATGTTTGTATAATATATAAACTTAACTATTTTTCCTATTTAAATAAGGAAAATAAAGCCTCTTTTTAAAACAAATATCAAGTTATAATATTTATTTTAAGATATTATACCGGTAGTTAAGGAATTTTTTAGAAAAAATAAAAGACAATATGTTTTAGACACAAAATCTCTATTATTAGAATTTTTCTAAAAATTAATAAATTAATAAGATCAACTATAAAATTAAAAAACCAAAATTATCTTAAAAATTATTAAAAATCATTAAATTCCAATAAGATTTGAAAATAATCAATAATAATATAGTTAAACCAAATTAATATTATAATAATATATATTTTATATAATATATAAATGTTTTGCACTTAAATACGAAAAATAAGGAATTTTAATCAATATTTCGATATGAAAATAAATTAAAGCTATTATTTTGGAAAAAAGAATAATGAAAATTGAAAAAAATAAATAATTAAAGTAAAAAAAAAAATAAATAAGTAAAAAAATAAAATAATCAGAAATTAATTTAAGAAAAATAGCTATAGAATGTCCTTTATATCAAGCACAGGAGTTCCATTCAACATGTCAACTCCTTTGAACTTGATGATATTTCCATCAATTTCTGTTATCCTTATTGTAGAGACTCCAATCGGATTTGGCCTATTAGGGGCATGAGTTGAAAATAATCCCTTAATCGGACCGTTTCCCATAAAAGGAACCCTTTGCTTAAATCCTTCTGACTTATGGAAATGGAATAAGACCATATACTCTTCACCGACTTCCATGCTGGACATGCTTTCAAGATACTCCTCCTTGATGACCATCTCCGCTTCCACATCTCCTGATTCTCTTGTGGATTTCGGCATGCTTCTTACATCTTCATATGGAGACTTGATGTATCCAATCGGCTTAAAAATTATTTCTTCATCCATAAAATCAATCCTAAAAAATAAATTATTATAAAAAAATTAAAAAATCAAATAATTAAAAATTAAAAACTAATTAAAATCAGTAGCCATAATGGGAATCCAATTGCTTTTCAACATCAAGCAATACAGAGTTAATAGCTAATTTTAAGAGTTCATTTCCATAAACTTCATCAACATAAACGCCGTTTTCTTCAATGTCCATTGCACCTTCTTCAATGTTTGGATCATTTTTCCTTGCTTGACTAAACATGTATAGGCCAACTTCCCCATATTCGCTTAAATCAGTCTGATTCTTGACCTCATCCTCATTGATGATGCCTAAAACCTTTGCCATGGACAATTCACCGGAACCTCCATGTGGCCCTTCAGATTCAATGATCTTGCTGTTTAGTGTAATGAGGAGACCTGTTTGCTCTTCAATATCATATAATTTAGTAACAATAGGCAAATTGCCTCCATGACCGTTTACAATGACTACACTGCTGATTCCCAAATGCTTCCTTGCTGATTTCAATACATTAACGATTTCATCTGTCAAGTCGTCTAAGGAAACATGTATTCCATGATTGATCTCCTTTATCTCATGAGCAGGATAAATTACTCCCAAGAACTTGGCTCCGCTTTCCAAAGCAGCATGGAAAGCTATATATGAAGCTATCTTAGCATCCGTATCAATAGGAAGTGCAGGACCATGATTTTCAAGATGTGAACCAAGTGCAATTATTCCAATCTTATGAACATTAGGATTCTTAACATTTCCAGCGTTTACTCTCAATTCAACCATATTATCACTTAAATGAATAAATTAACATTAATAGCTAAGGATTAACTCTTAAAACAGTTAAATAGCTATAAAAATATTTTACACTTCCAAATTCCAAATTGCATCTCCAACATAATGGAGTGATTTGATAGCCTTTCCTTCAGAATTCTCAACCATTTCAGGACCAGTTATCAATGCGATTCCCATTGCTAAAGGCTTATTATGTGTTTCCTCAACGATTATTACAACATCATCTTCCACAATGGATTCGTCTGCATCAACAATTCCAGGGCTCATTACATCAGCACCTTTGGTTACAAACCTTACTGCACCCATATCCACAACAACGACCTTGCTGTCCAATTCTATATTCAATGCAGCCTTAAGTGTAGGGTATGGCTTGCCGTTAATCATAATGATGTAAGGCTCTCCATTTACTAAAATGAAGTCGTAATCCTCTGCCTCCAACATTTCAAGAGTGTCCTTGTTGTTGATGAAAGAACCATAATCTCCAAGCTCTTCCTTAATGGCTTTCACTTTCTTTTTCTTTAGGAAATATCTTTTTTTAATTTTCAAAACCAGCACCTTAAAATTTTATAGTAGTTAATTTCATTAAAAAAATCTTATGATTATTTATGTACTTTATTTTAATAATATTTTACTAATTTTATAAAATAAATTTTTTAGAAAATTAAAATTAACATAGTATAGTTTTTATATTTTGGGATACAATATAGTAATATTAAATTAATTTAGAAATAATCTTTAAATAAGTTAAAATGAATGATTTAAAAGATTAGAGAATTTAAAAAATCTTTAAATTAATCATATTCATTTAAAGAGCCTTATTATTCTATTTTTCAATTTAATCGATAATTTATTAAACAATTTTGTGATTTTTTATGAGTGATAAAAACGAATGGGGCAGCAATCTATCATTTGTTTTGGCAATGGTAGGTTCTGCTGTAGGACTTGGAAACATATGGAGATACCCATACGTTTTATACAGCAACGGTGGAGGAGCATTCTACATTCCATATATCGTTGCAATATTGCTTATGGGAGTTCCATTTTTAATCTTGGAATATGGTGTTGGATACAATTTCAAATCATCCTTTCCAAAGGCTATTCGTAAAATACATGCAAATTATGAATTCCTAGGTTGGCTATTGCCTATTTCCGTATTCATAATTATGATCTATTATTCATGTATACTTGGATGGGATGGAATATATGTAATATTAAGTTTCTTTAAGGGATGGGGAGCAGACCCAAATACCTACTTTGCAACAACCTTGCTTCAATCTCAGGAATCATTTAGCGGAATAACTAACTTCATTCCAGTCATTGGTGCTGCAATGCTTGCAAGTTGGGCAATTATATGGTACATTTCCCACAAGGACCTTGAAGAGGGACTTGGAAAAGTAAGTAAAGTTCTTGTTCCTTTATTGTTTATAATCATGATTGTGATTGTAGCATTCTCCTTAACCTTGCCTGGTGCAATGATAGGATTGAATGAGCTCTTTTCACCTGATTGGAGCCTGCTCTTGAACTTTGAGATATGGATGGCAGCATTCGGTCAGATAATCTTCTCATTAAGTCTTGGTATGAGTATTGCATTCACATATGCAAGCTATACCGGAGAGGAAGGGGACTTGATTACAAACACATTGTCAATTGCATTTGCAAACTGTGCATTTGAAAACTTCTGTGCATTAGGGGTTTTCTCAATCCTAGGATACATGTCACTTCAAAGCGGTACAGCAGTTGCAGACCTTGTAGCTCAAGGTACAGGATTGGTATTTGTAGCTTACCCTACAGTATTGAATGTATTAGGCCAATACGCAATTATAATTGGTCCTTTATTCTTCTTGACAATATACCTTGCAGGACTTACAAGTATCTTGTCCACTATCGAACCGTTGGCATTCAGTATTCAAAACAAGTTCACATGGTCCCGTAAGAAAACCATGACCGTCCTTTGTATAATAGGGGCCGCCTTATCCATGATGTATGCAACCTCCTACGGTGGAACACTTCTTGGATATGTTGATGCATACATCAACCAAATAGCCATTCTCTTCGGAGTATTAGTGGAATGTAACCTATTTGCATGGACTTTCAATTGTGAAGAGCTTATTCCAACTTTAAATGCACGTAGTAAAACCATTAAATTAGGCAAATGGTGGATTTATATAGTTAAATACATTTTGCCATTAGTGATTGGAATTGTATGGATTGGTGGAGTATTGGACATTATAAATACCGGTTCAATGCATGAATTGATCGTATTTGGTGTTCTTACTGTCATATTGCTTGCATTGACTTTCATATTTACCAAAATGCCTGCTACAAACGAAGACTGGGATAAAACCGAATATAGATTATAATTTATTTTAAATTATTTTCTATTTTCTATTTTTTATTTTTTTATTTTTTAAAAAAAAAGTAATTTTGTTATTATTTTAAATCTATTTTTAATTTTTTTATTTTAAAAAAAGTATTTATTATTTTTAATCTATTTTTTCTAAAAATCTGCTTCCTAAATGCTCTATTTTAACTTCTTTAGTTAATTTTTCCTGAATGTTTTTAATCATATCCTCATTATTGGAAGCTACAAAATAAATCACATTTGCCTCATACTGCTTTTCAACTACAGACAAGTTTTTTGCCCTGATTTCATTGTCAATTGTCTTGATATGCTGATATTCAAAACTGAAGCGGAATATCTCATAGAGTTCCATATCAACAATCTCTGCAATTGAAAGGGTTTCTAGAACTGATTTGCTGTAAGCACGGACCAAACCTCCTGCACCAAGCTTGATTCCACCGAAATACCTTGTGACAATAGCTACAATGTTTTCCATCTCATTTTTCTTTAGCACATTTAGCATAGGTCTGCCTGCAGTTCCTCCAGGTTCCCCATCATCATCAAATCCTTCCCCATCGCTCACTACATATGCAGTGCAATTGTGTGTTGCATCCTTGTACTCTTCAGATATCTTATTTATGATCTCTTTTGCTTCCTTTTCATCCTGTGCAGGAAAGAGTCTGCAAATGAATTGAGATTTCTTGATATCTATAGATGTTTGGAAAGGTTTAGATATTGTTTTCATAGTATCGTTCAATATTTTTGATTATTAGAAAATGTTTTATATTAATTATTTTATATTATAAACATATACATTTATATGTTTAATTGATATAATATTAATTTTGATAAGTTTTATAATCTAAAATTATTAATAATCATCGAGGTGAGATCATGGAAGATAAGAAAGCAAAGTTTTTGGTATACATTGTTATAGCTTTTATTGCTTTTATTGCAAGCAGTGCAGTTTTTTCTATGACTGGCGGTCTTTCCGATTGGATTGCAACCAGCGATTACGATGAGGATAAAAACAACAACGGTTACTTAGACAGTTCTGAAAATGGAGGAGGATTATTCTCATTTTTCGACTCTAACGATAACGGTGACAATTACAACAGTTATAATGATGAGGGCAACGATTGGTCTGAACTGATAAATAAAGGAATGAACAAGCTATTCAATTCAGACAACTCAGGTTCAAGCTCAAGCTATTACTCAAGCTCAAGTTCTGATGACAATCCGGACCTTCTCGCAAGACTTTTAAGATTCTTTATAAGCAACGGATAATTAAAGAAAATCTTTAATTAATCCAATTCTCTTTTTTTCTATTTTTATTTTATTTGCAATTCAAATTCTTAAAAATCCTAATTTTTACTTATTTTCCGGATTCAACTATTTTCATCAGTTTTTCTGAAACTTGAACTATATCTTTTTTACCAAATGCCTTAGCAATTCTTCTAATTGCATCCAGATTCCTTACATAAGCATCAAGCCAGGAGAATATGTCTCCAGGGTATGTTTGTATTTGATATTCCTTAAGAAGAGAGTTGGAAATGTCAATTGGATCCTTTCCATTCAACCTTTGATTGATTATGTAATATGAAATTCCCCTTTGCAGGCATTCACAGAATGGCCTTTCATTGCAATCACATCTTAGGAAATCAATTTGAATCTTAAGCAATGCATCCTGGAATTTCTTGTCAATCTTTGAAATTGCCTCTCCAGAAGATATGATATCCAATGTGGATTCAGCAAACAATCTTGTAGAAAAGTTCATCTTCAATGCACTGATGATTTGCTTATGAACAACAGGAGCCAAATAAGCGTTTTCAAACAATTCCAAATCAAGAGCTATTGACTGAACTTTCAATAGATCATTGGAATTGACTTCATTTTTAGTCATCTTTTCATGAATGTCAGAAAAGATGTTTTCCTTAAACTTAATCTGCTTGACTGCAGCAGAATTATTCTTTTTCCTGTCTTTAGACTTATTTGAAGTTTTCTTATTATAAATCACATCGGACTTATTAACATTAGATTTATCTTTTTTAGAGGATTTATAATCATTCTTTTGATTGTCAATATTGGAATCATCATCAGAAGACTTATAATCCTTAGATTGATTCAATCCATTGAAATAATCAGCAATATTATCAATATACTTGCTGGTTTTGGATTCCTTTTTAGTCTCCTTTTTAGGAACTGGCTTTTCATCCACATCCTCTTCAACAATGAACTTAATCCCAGAACTTTCATTTTCTTTAGGTTCTTTAAGTTCTTTAGGTTTATCTTCCTTAGGTTTAATAGATTTTTCCTTAATCTTATTCTCTTTAGATTTATGGGACTTATTCTTGTTCTTCTTATCTTTTTTAGACTTGTTTTTCTTCTTATTGTCCTTTTTCTCCTTCTTATCCTTCTTATTCTTCTTATCCTTTTCTTTTGTCTCTTTTTTATCATTATTATCCTTTTTAGAACTATCTTTAGCCTGTTGTTTAGACTTGTTCTTTATCTTCTTGTTTTTCTTTAAGGCATTCTCATTACTTTCATCAATCTTTTCAGAAAGTAACCTTAGCTCTTTCAGATTGGTCTTAAAGAAGGGCTTATTATAATAATAACTTAAGTATTTTGGATCATTGATTGAATCCTTGATGATAACACCATCATCCACAGATAAAAATGACATTGCAACTGCCCTACCGAAGCGAGTTGTATCTATAGTATCATCCGCATGTATATTTATAGCATCCTTATCTTCAAGTTCATCAAGTGCTGTCATTATATCCATTGGAACTGGAATATTTTGATAGAATTCCTCGACATCCTTCACTTTCCTTAAGGACTTTGATGATATATCGGCAAGTATCTGTTCAAGTGATCCATCCTCTGTATAATCCACGAAAATATCCTCGACATCACTTTCAAGAAGGTCAAGTGCAACTGCCTCTTCACTTTCATTGTCAAACTCACTTCCAATCTCTGGAACGAGATATATTACACCTCTGTCATGGTATGTTGGCCTACCTGCCCTACCTAACATCTGTGAAAATTCATTAGGAGTGATCCATTTGTTACCCATAAGCAATGATTCGAAAATTACTTGTGATGCTGGGAAATCCACACCTGCTGCAAGCGCTGCAGTTGTGACAACAGCTGCAATCTTGCCTTTGGAAAAGTCCTTTTCAATCTTTTCCTTCTTGAAGTAGGACAATCCTGCATGATATGCTGAAGCGTTGATTCCCTTTCCAGATAGGAAATTAGCTATTTTATGGGTTTTTCTTCTTGAGTTGGTAAAAATCAAGGTTTGGCCCTTGAATCCTTTGGAGGATGTGCTGAAATACTCCCTTTGAACCAATTTTCTCATGATTATTCTTCTTTGGACATCTCCCCTTACAAAGACAATATGCCTTTCAAGAGGAACAGGACGCTCCTTGTACTGTACCAGTTTCATATTGAAGTCATTTGCCAAATCTTGAGGATTCTTTATTGTAGCGGACAATCCAATCACTTGAGTCTTAGGGAAGATATGCTCAATCCTTTTTATCAATCCATTTAACCTGAGACCCCTTTCCTCATCTGAAATGGTATGGATCTCATCTATCAAAACAAGCCCCAAGTCATTCAATGCATCAGAATCGCCTGCCCTAAGCATAAAGTCTATTCCCTCATAGGTACCGACAACAATATCTGCATCCTGAATATTGGAATTAGGTAACTTTAGCTCTCCTTTAGCCTTGATACGATTCATTCCCACTTTAATTGCTACCTTCAATCCTAAAGGCTCATATCTCTTCTTGAAATCCCTATACTTCTGGTTTGCAAGTGCTACAAGTGGAGTTAAAAATAAGAATTTTTTGCCGTTCAATGCCTTTGGAATACCTGCAAGCTCTCCAACCAATGTCTTTCCACTACCTGTAGCGGACACTACCAAAAGGTTTTCACCTTTCAATAATCCTTCTCTAATTGCCAAATATTGAACTGGGAGAAGATAATCGTTTTTCTCTTTTAAAATGACTTGCTTGAACTCTTCAGGTATCTTAAGCCTTTTCATGGCTATTTTAGGAATCTTATCATCATGAACCTTCACTCTATCGAATAATGTCAAGTCTGTGTGTGCCAATGGGTCGAATCTTGGGGAGAGCATTTCCAAAACATCATCCAGACTGCCTGTCTTTTCAAGCACTCTCTTGAAGTTCCTGAATACCTTCTTGTCATATCCCCTAAGCTGAAGCTCCCTTTTGATTGTATTTTCAGCACAGGTCTTGCAGATCAATTGGTCATGATAGTGGTAGGAAAAGTCTGAATTGATAATGGTGACTTCCCCTTCGAAACTGCAATGCTGGCAGATATTTGTGAATCTGACCTTGATGTTGTTCTGCTTTAGGAAAGCTTCCAGTTTTTCATCCTTGTCTGCCAAGAAAACAGCTTGAGAACGTAATAAGTTAATTGCTTTGGAAGGAGGATAGAGCTTGTCTTCCTTTTCATCCTTGATTACAAAACGGTTTATGGAAATTGAGCCATCCTCATCATTTTCCTTAAACTTCAATACGCCAATGAATTCTGGCTTACGCTTTGTATTTAAAGCTCCTTTAGGACTTCCAATAGGATACATTTCCCAAGTCTTTTTTCTTTTGTTTAATACTATCATTGATAAAATTCCTAATTTTTATTTTAAATTTTTTATATAAATATTATAGTTTAAATTATATTTCTAATAGTTTAAAAAGATTAAGACAAAAAGAAATTAAATTACTAAAAAAAATTATTTGTTAAAAAAAAGCTATGATTAAAAAATTAAAAAATAGATAAAAAAGAGCAATTAAACTACTCTTCCAATAAAATAATGTTTTTAGGATTTATTTTAATATAATCCGGAACAACAAACTCATGCTCATGGATCTGCTTGTCATACTTCCACCATAATCCATTTGCCAAGGTTATTTCCCATTCAAAAGGCATCTCTATCTTTGTTGAACCTAATGTATCAAAGGCATTCAAGTCATCCTCTTTTGCTGAAGAGAAATCGTGAGCCCTTATTCCAATATGTGTGATATTAGGTGAGAGCTTTTTAGATACTTCAAGTTCAAGTCCCCAATCCAATGACTTTACATGATAATCATCAATGATTTCAATTCTAGAGATGTTCTTACATCCTGTAAGGCGTGCAACCTGAACCTTACCAGGATTTTCAAATATTTGATAGGTATCTCCTTTTGCAATGATCTTACCCTTATCCAAGACTATTAGCTCATCACAAAACTGGAATGCCTCATCACGGTCATGAGTAACCATAACAGAAAATCCATCGAAATCCTTCAGTGAATTGACGAGTTCAAGACGCAATTGCTCCTTAAGGAAAGTGTCCATAGCACTGAAAGGTTCATCCAACAATATTACATCAGGACCATAAGCCAATATACGAGCCAATGCAACCCTTTGCTGCTGACCTCCAGACAACTGACGAGGATATCTTTTTTCAAGACCATGCAAATGAAAACGCTTGATCATTTCAGGCACTGTCCTTTCCCTATTTTCCTTTTCCACTCCAATGCCAATATTCTCTTCAACAGTCATATTGGGGAATAGGGCATAGTTTTGAAACAGATAACCGACATTTCTATTTTGAGGCTTTAGATTAATCTTCTTATTGGAGTCAAAATAAACATCCTCATTATCTGCAGATACACTTATGACACCGCTATCAGGATTAACAATACCTGCAATGGATTTCAATGTCATACTCTTTCCACAGCCAGAAGGACCGAGAATACCTAAACGCTTGTTTTTCAATTCAAAATCAACATCCAAATCAAATTCCTTTAGTTCCTTTTGGATATTTACCTTTAACATCTTATTGCTCATAATCCTTCCTCGTGAATATAAAAATAGAATAATCTTAAGTTTAATTAGTAGAACTCATTTTTTTAATAATAATTACTTTAATCATATCTCCATTGCTTTTCCTTACGCAAAGTGACATAATCCATAATGAATATCACAATGAATGCGATGAAAACAATGACTATTACATAGTTAAATGCCTCTCCCATATTACCTGCAGCCACTTCTGAGTAAACTGCCATAGGGAGGGTTCTGGTTTGTCCTGCAATGTTTCCTGCAAGCATAGCTGTAGCACCGAACTCACCTAAACCACGTGCATAAGCAAGAATTCCCCCACTGAGTATTCCAGGCAATGCGTTTGCAAATGCAACTTTCCAAAAGATCTTCCATTCAGACATTCCTAAAGTACGTCCTGCATCCAATAGATTAGAATCGATTTGTTCAAATGCACCTCTTGCTGAACGGTACATCAATGGAAAAGACATGACTACTGCGGCAATTACAGTTGCAGGCCATGAGAAAGCTATTTTGTATGCAAAAAAGTCTATAAAAAAGCTTCCGATAGGTCCTCTGACACCAAAAATCCATAATAAAAAGAAACCCACTACAGTAGGTGGCAATACAAGAGGCAATGTGAATATGCCATCTAAGAAAATCTTTGCTGTGTCATTTTTCATCTTCACAAGACCCCAAGCTACAATCAAACCTACAAAGAAGGTTATGAAAATTGATAGACTTGCGGTTTTCATTGAGATGAAAATTGGGGACCAATCTGTCATGTAATATTCTCCTTAATTAATATTAAATTATTCCATCGATATGATAGATAATATATTTCTTTTTAATTCTTATTAATATTTGCATAATAATATAGATAAATATTTAATAATTTCCTAATATTTGCATAATAATATAGATAAATATTTAATAATTTCTTAAATTTTGCATAATTAACAAATAAATAATTTAATATTAACTAAAAATATTTTAAAAAAAAGTGATTATTCACATGAATAATCAAAATATTAAATTTATTTAATATTATTTCTTATTCACATGAATAATGGATACTGAATTTATTCGTGAAGAGTAAATCCGTATTCAACGAATTTGTCTTTAGCTTCTTGAGTTTGCAAGAAGTCCATGAATGCTTTTGCAGCATCTGCATCTTTAGCATCTTTGATTTGAGCTACAGGATAGATACATGGAGTGTCTAAAGCATCATCAGGAGCTTCACAGATAACTTTTACGTCATCAGTGGATTTAGCATCAGTAGCGTATACAATACCAGCTTCTGCAGATCCTTGACCTACTTGGTTTAATACTGCAGTTACGTCAGTACCTAAAGAGAATTTGGATTCAAGTTCGTCCCAAAGACCAAGGTTGGTTAAGATTTCTTTAGCGTATTGTCCTGCAGGTACGGATTCAGGGTCACCGATAGCGATGGTTCCATCCACATTTGCTAAATCGTCAAAGGAAGTGAGGTTGGAATCTGAGTCAGCAGGTACAATCAATACGATTTTGTTTTCCAAGAATTGGAGGTTGGTATCATTGTCGACTAAACCTTCATCAGCTAAAGCGTTCATTTGTTTGTTAGATGCAGACATGAAAACATCTGTTTCTAAACCGTTTTCAATTTGAGTTTGCAAGTCCCCACTTGAAGCGTAAGTTGGCACTACTTTTACACCAGGATACTTTTCTTCAAACATAGGGATCAATTCATCATCATATACATTTTTTAAACTAGCTGCTGCAGCTAAATGAACAGTTTGTCCATCTAAGTCAGGTTCACCGCCAAGGAAGTCAAACCAGCCAGCAGAGCATGAACCTACACTAATAACAGCTATTAATGCTAAAACAGCAATAATCAATGCTTTTCTATTCATTTTCATTCTCCTTAATAATTATAAAAACACTATCATACATTAAATCAATTATAGAAGTGAAAGATTTGAAATAATCTTTATGCAATAAGTTTCATTATCGAATGATAATTACTTTCATTATTACTTAACCTTATTTAGATAATGATTTAATGTTATTTGATTAGTAATATTATTTTAATTTATACTGATATATAAATATTTTCATATCGATTTTGAGAACAAGTTCATATCGATAGTTGAAAAATAAATATGCGAAATTAGAAATAAAATCTATAAAAAAATTAGAAAAAAAGGATTTGGAATAAAAAAAATTTTAAATTAAAACAACCATTATTCATCCTTATAATGGAAAATACTCTCTAAAAATTCAATATTCTTATAAGTTGAATCATCACTTGAATTTGGAATTATGATTCCATAGCCAGTATATTCACCCTTTCCACCATAAATTATGATTGGATCTCCATTATCCATATCTGTTGAATAGACTTGCCTTTGTGAAGGAGTTTCAAACTCGCATTTGAAAATGTCCAAGACATACCAGTCATCATCATCCACATTCACGTAATATGTTTCATATTCTGTGATGTTGAATCCATCGGATTCTATGTTGTATGAATGGTTTGAGTCAATCAACTGAACTTTACCTTCTCCGCTTAGATATGCATTCCTATCTATTGACAGGTTATAAGGCTCATTGTCCCAAGCTTCGTGAGGATTCCTATTGAATTTGTACTTATCGACAGATATATTGTCTGCACTGTCCTCTATGACTGAAGTGTCATAATCGCTTGAATTGTTGCTGTCATAGGCAAAAAATGTTATTATTGAAAAGAGCAGCAATAGAATGAAAAGAGCTATGCATACCTTTTTGAAAGGAAATTTCTCTTCATTTCCAATATTTCCCTTATCATTTCCAGAACTCTTTTTGGAAGAGCTTTCAAAAGGATTTGTTGAGCTTCTGTTATCAAAATCATCAAATGGACCGTCAAACTCATCTTTAGTCTGTGTACTTGTGTAATGATCTGCTTTGTACCTTGGAATGTATTCCTGACCACAGTTTGGACAGAACTTTGCCTCATCTGAAAGTTCCCTGCCACAGTTTCCACAATATTTTGCCATTTTTAACCCCCTTAAACAAACAATTCAACAAAATACAATAAAGAAATAAGTATAAAAAAAGATTTTCAAAAACATTAAAAAAATATAAAATAATATCAAAAAAGTAAAAAAAGAGAATAATAAAAACTATTTATTCTCCTTTAACTTCATCATCTACTTCAATACCCATTTTTGCTGCAATTCTAGCAAGAATAATGGTTACAACTACTGCAATAATGGTTACAACAATAGCGTAAATGAATAATCCGTTAAGTGCGTCTCCAGTACCTACTAAAGTTTCAATTAACTTTTGGATTGCATCGTTCCATGCTAAACCTGCAACTAAACCGAATGCAGTGGTTACTAAGGTAATAATAGTTTTCATAACAGTTTTTGCTACCATAATATATCTCCATAATATTTTTAAAAAAACAACTAAAATTAGCAATTTTAACTTCAATAAGGAAATTCACTCATAAAATTTCAGTTAAATAGAATTTACTAATTTTTAGTTATTTAATATTATGCAATTTATCATATATAAAGTTATTACTAAAATACAGTTATAATAATACATTAAAATAAGATTTGCTTAATTTTCAGTTAAGATTTTGAAAATAAGTGAAAATTATAAACATAAATGAGAAAATAAAAACATTAACTAGGATAAATATTGTAAAATTTGATAAAAAATAATCTAATAAATAATATCCACCATATCATTTCTTAGAAAATTCTCATCAAAACTGACTATGGAATCTAACGAAACCAATTTTGCAGTAGTTATAATTGAGCAGTCAGTGAATCCCAATTTATGCTTTGCCTTTAAATCCTTATCTCTTCTTCGATTAAGACGCTTATATGTGCTAAGCACTGAATCATTGAAATCTGGAATTTCATATTCATTGATCCAAATGAAATTGTCTTTCATCATATTGTAGGTATTTTTAGCTACTTCAACACTATCCTTTTGACCTAATATGTTCATTACTTCTGATACAATCTGATTGGAAACATAACATTCATTTGAAACAGTTAAATTCTCTTTAATTTCCAATTTAACTGCCCTCTCATGCAACTCATCATTCGGTAGAATGGCAGCCACAATGAAATTAGTATCCAATAATAATTTGCTCATTCATATAACTCCTTTTCCAATTGAACTGCATTTGTTTTAGTCTTTACAGTTCCTGATCCCATCAGGTCCCTAAAGGATAATTTTTTCCTGAAAGAAACTACAATCTCTCCACGATCATTCTCTTCCCATTCAACTATATCATCCGGCTGAACATCATACTTTTTTCTATATACTGCGGGAATTGTAGTTTGATTCTTTTTATAGACTTTAGTTTCAATAACCATAAAAATCACCATACTTTTTAATTATTGCTATGTAATATTATATTTACTATACTTTATAAAAGTTACTATGATGATTTTATTTTACTAATCAAAAATAATTTATTTTACAATGAAATATTAGACTTTAGACATTATAAAAATTTTTAAAGTGCGAAATTGTGAATAAACACAAATGTGTAAAAAAAATAGTGAGTTAATCCACTATATGAACTAACTCATTGTGGTAAAAACTTTGAAAAAAAAAATAAAACATTAGTCACTAAGACTAATGCTTTCACTTTCAGAAGAATGTCCAGACAAGTATTTCACTTTAGCTCTGGTAAACATCTTCTTGAACCAATCATACAATACCACTAAAAGCACTGCATTGGTTACACCGTGGGTTAAGTCATAGCTTACACCATTAAGGTATAATGCAATGATTGGAGTGATCTCCAAAGCTGTTCCTGAATAGAAAATAGCTGAAATGTCTGTAATCCAACCATAGAGGAATCCCCAAAGAAGCCCAAACACTATTCTGAATCCTACACTATCAAATCTGGAAGCGAGGAATCCTGCACTGGCTCCCATAAGTCCCCAAGCAAGCATCTGGAACAGGACCCAGTATCCCATTCCCATAAAGAGACCTGATACAAAAGCAGTCAATGCACCAACAAGGAAACCTTCCTCCTTGCCGAATACAACACCAACCATTATAATGATGAATGATGCCAAGTTCACTGCAGGAATTGACATTAGAATGATACGTCCAACAGTTGCAATAGCTGTCAAGACAGCAATCAATACGATAGATTCAACAGGTGGCTTTTTAGCCTCATACATCTTAAAAACTACATAAATAATTCCTGCAAGCAATAGTATCAGGAAAATCACCATTGTAATGGTGAATATTGGAGTGTTTACAGTTCCTGAAGAACTTACAGTCATATTTGATAACATTTCATCCATTGCACTCATAATAACACACTCTAAACAATAATCAATAAATCTAAAAATCTATAATCTAAAAATTTTTAATAATAAATCTAAAATCATAACTCAAATAAAATATCTATTCCAACTCCCATCTTGACTTCAAGTCATCTAAAGTGACTATTTCAGGAACATAATCCTTTACCATCCTGTTTACAAAGGTTGTATAGAAGTTATTCTCAGCAAAAATCACTTTAGGATCATCATCAATCTGAATGTCCTTGTCAAATAGCATTAAACATCGCTTGCAATTGTTTGCAACAAAGTCCAGGTCATGGCTTGTCATAAGGATTGTGATTCCATTGTCACGAAGGGAATTCAATATGTTTGCAAGATTCTTGCTTGATATCGGGTCAAGACCCTTTGTAGGCTCATCCAATACCAACACATCAGCATTTTGAAGCAATGCCTTGACAATCACTATCTTTTGCTGCTCTCCTCCACTGCAATCGTAAGGATGCTTGTCAATCAGGTCGCAAATGTCAAAGAATTCAATCAGTTCCTTGAACTTGAACTCGATTGAGTCAAATTCCAAGCCATTCAAAACACCTGATTCAATGAATTCCTCATTAGTCATTTTCAATAGATTGTCATAAGTTTCCTTATTGAAAATGACATCACTATTATTCAAAAGCTTTGATTCAAGAATTGATTCCAAAAACTCTTCCTTCACATTGTCCTTGGAAAAGTGAATCATAGGATTTTGATGAACATAAGCCAGTTTTATTCCTTTCTTATACTTCACCTTACCCTTAATCGGCTTCAATATTCCAACCAGCAATTGCAGGAATGTTGACTTTCCAACTCCATTTCCACCAATCAAACTTACGAAATCACCTTTTTCCAATTCAAAATCAACATTCTTTAAAATCAGATTTCCCTTTTCATATGCAAAGTATATTCCATTCATGTTGATTAGTGCATTCCTGTTTCCACCAAGGGAAATCTTATCTAAAATGCCTGATTTTTCTTGAGAATGGTATTTTTTATTGATGTGATGTAGACTAACGGAATCTAAATTATCAGAATTGGCATCACTATCGCTTATTTTAATTAAATCATCATGTATTGTATTAAGACAACGTCTTCCTTCACGAATGCTTAAAGGAGTATTCAATTTAATTAAACTTGGATACCTAACGGAAAGTGAGTTGTATATTTTGGTAACTGCAGGAAGGTAATTTTCAAATATCTCATCATCAATGACTTCACTGCAAATGTTATGTGCATTGTCAACAAACTCTATCTTTCCCTCCTTGAGGAACACTGCCTTGTCAATGAATGGGAATATGCTGTCTGCCTTATGCTCGCTCATTATTACTGTAATTGAAAATTCTTCATTAAGTCTTCTCACGATTGAGAGGAATTCATATGAAGCGATTGGGTCAAGCTGTGACATAGGCTCATCCAAAAGAAGCACCTGTGGCCTTAAGACAAGGAGTGAACAAAGGTTTACCAATTGCTTTTGTCCTCCGGAAAGCTCATTCACATTCTTGTGAAGTATGTCGTTTATTCCAAAGAAGGCAACAATTTCACTTATTCTGTTTCTTATCTCTTCTGTTGGAAGGCCAATGTTTTCAAGAGGAAATGCAATCTCCTGAATTACAGTGTCTGTAACTATTTGGCTGTCTGGATTTTGGAAAAGGTATCCTATATCGCAAGCAGAGGAAATCTCATCCATATCAATTATCCTTGTTCCATTGAACTTGATTTCACCGGATCTTCTGCCTGCAGGCATCAATTCCTTCTTAAGATTAGTGAGCAAAGTGGTTTTACCGCATCCTGACGGTCCGCATAACAGTACAAAGTCACCATAATCGATTTCAAGGTTAATGCTGTCTAATGACTTTACCTCTGATTCAGTTCCATCTGAATTCATGTATGCAAAGCTAAAGTTATTGAATTCAATCAATGCCATGGATTCTCCTCCATATGGATACGCATCATTTCAATTTCTAATTTCTCCATAGGATACGCTCCTTGATTTCTAGATAAATTAAAGGTAATAAGAATACTATAAATGCCAAATAATAGATATTGAATGGCAAATTGCTGAATCTAAAGTCAATTGAAGGGTAAATGTTGATCATTCCCACTCCCTTTAGGAGCCCTGCAATGATTATTCCAACTGTAACGATTATCAATGCTATGAAGGCATAATCCGCATTTCCAAACTTGTATGACAAATAGCTTGTTCTCTCAGTAGCATTGTATCCTCTTGCCTTCATTGATTTTGCTGTAAACATGGACTCCTCTAAAGACCATGACACTGTTATTCCCATGATTTTGCCAAGTGTCTTCGCTTCCTTAATGATAGCTGCCACTCTCTTGTTTGATTTGAGCTTGTTTACAAGCTTGGAATCATAATCAGTGTTGATGTTTGAATTGAATTGATCCAAATCCAAAGAATTGGAATCATCAGAATCATTAGATTCATCACTATCCATTTCCATTTCAATTCCATTATTCTTCAAGTTATTCAGCTTTTGAACTTCAATAGCTCTTGAATTGATGAGTGGAATGAATCTCAATGCCATCACTATTATCATTGAAATGATAGGCAATTTCTTAGAGAAGATGTATAGCATTTCCTGATATGAAACTGACCTGTTGTAGGATGAGAAGACCAAAATCACTATAAGAAGTGCTAAAGTCATTAGAACCCCATATGCAATGGCTTCATAAGTTACAAAGAAGTTGGACCAAAGGTAAATCTTATGTGCTCCAGTTCTGTTAAGCAATGGATTCAGAATCAGTATAAGAATGCTTAAAGGAATATAGAACTTCAATATGTTCTTAAGTTCGGAACTTACTCCCTGAAGGGCAATCAGAACCAATAGAAGAACTAGAAAAGTAACTACAAAATAGGGGTCGCTGAAAATGAATGCAAATAGAACCATTATAAAATAATAAAGTAAATAAACCCCTGGATGAATTGATGTAAGTTCCATAAGCAGTTCCCCGTATATTTAAAATTCAAAATAGATTATTTCAATTGGCTTGATTTCTCATATTATAAAAGAATTAATTGCCATTTCAATTGGCTTGATTTATTATATTATATAAACAATTTATATTTTAATTTGTAATCTATATAAAGTTTTCTTTATAAAAGGTAAAATAAATTTGATTTAAAGGATTTAAATAGCTTAAAAAAATAGAAAAAAAGAAAAGGAGAAAAAATCATGAAAATATTTTAAAATATAGAACAAATAGCTATGCTTTAGGAAAATAATAGCAATTTTTTCCTTATTTTATAATCTAGCAAATTTAAATAAGGAATCCATTACCTTAATTTTAGGATATAGTTCCCAAAGCATAGTCCTCAACATAATCCATTATTTTATAAAATATATTTTATAAAAAATAAATTATAATTGATAATAATATTATGTAATAACATGCTTATAAAATTTTTCATATATTTGTAAAAAATTATAAAAAAATAGAAAAAAACTATTGAAAATAGAAAAAATAATCGGAGAAATATAAAAAAGTAGTAAAAGAATAGATAAAAAATTATTAAAAATGGAAAAAATATCGAATAAATTAAAAAAATAGATAAAAAATAAAAAAAGAATAAGGCAAGAATGCCTTAAAAATTAGTTAAATTATTTTATGTCCCTTTTGGAACGTTTTATAAGTTCTGCCGCACATGCAAGTATAAGCAATATCAATATTATAAGCACAGGAGCATTCATTCCACCTAATGACAATGAACGAGCAGCTGCAGGATCCTCATCAACATTCAAGTTGTATGCAGTAGCTGATTCAGTTACTGGAGCAGATGATGAAGTACCTACTGTGTTTCCATCCATCACTGTTGAATTTGACTTGATTCCTGTTCCATCCACAGTGGAATACCCACCGGAACTGTTTCCATTTCCGTTTCCATTACCATTGCTGCCAGAATTGGAGTCTCCGGAATTTGAACCGTTTCCTGAATTGCTTCCTCCAGAACCGGAACCTCTTCCACCACTTGAGCCACCATCTGAATCCCTTACAACATTGTTATCAAATGTATTGTTTTTTCCTCCAATATCATCAAACAACTGATTCTCTGGAGAGATCACATCAGCGTGACTTGTAGGCTCATAATCAAGCAAATCCAAGAGATTATAATCAGTGCCGTCCTTTCTCACTATCATAGGAGAGTTTGGACTGTTATAGATTATATCCTTTTCAGTGAATGTCACTGGACTGTCAGGATATTTCATTTGCCAAATTCTATTGATTTCCTTTACGATTCTAGGAATAAGTGGCTTCAATGAAGGTACACTATTGTTTGTAATTCTGTTGTTGTTGGAGTTGTATAATGCAACAGCCCTTACAACCAATGCCTTATCGCCGTAATCTATGTGATTGTCATAGATTCTGCTATTGTCCGCATCGTATCCTTCAACTAGGTAATTGATTCTGGAATTGCAAGACACATTGTTCTTATAGAATTTGGTATCATCAGCACCTTCAAGGATAGCACCATAGGACACGTTATTGGACTCACAATGGATCTTGTTTCTTGCCATTGTAGTGTTTATGGAGTTGTAACCTGCAATGATTCCTGCTGCATAATATGTTCCACTTACAGAAATATCATTATCTGTAAAGCTGTTGTTTGCAGAGACTTGGTCTCTCTTACCGGTTTCCGCTCCCAATACACCTAATCCATAAAGATATGGGTCCTTAGCTGTTACATTGACATTATTGTGATGAACCTTGTTGTTACTGCTTTCATAATACAGGTCGATTCCTACAATGGAATTTGTTGATTCCTTGATGGCAGTGTAGTACTTGTCAACACCAGAAGTTGCGCTTACATTATTGTATCCAATATCGTTTGAAGATGAATAGAATAAAATAATGCCGTAAGTCTTATAGACCTCTGGAATAACCATACCTTCCGCTTCATAGTCGTCAACACTAATGGAACTATCCACTTTAATGGTTGAATCATAAAGATGAGGCTTATTTGTACCGTTTACAAAAATATTGTTGTTTTTCAATGTATTCTTGCTGGAATCATAAAGCATTATTCCAAATGTCAATGCATTTGCCTTTGCCTTAACGCTATTGTTTAGAATATTACAATTAGAGGACTCTGATACGTAGATTCCATATCCATTGTCATAGCTTTCCAATTGAATATCGTTGTTTGTTACATTAACGTTCTTTACATTGTCCAACAATATGGCAAACCTATGGTTATCAGCTGCATTTCCTGGATTTGAATTGATTATTGTAAATCCATCAACCACAACATTATCGGATTCAATCTTGATGACAGAATCCAATAGCTTTGCACCTTCAGACTTTAGGATTACAGGACGGTCCAAAATGATTCTCTTATCATTGAAATCTCCCTGGAAGATCAGTTCATAATCCTCATATTCTGATTTGAGATAACCATTGTCATCAAAGCATGTATAGAAATTATCCTCAGTTACAATGAATTGGTTTCTTAAGACACTGATATCAGTTGAAACCTTGCATGGATTATAAGTGTCATTTCCTGCATAATTTATATTCATTGCATAATTGCCAATATTTGCATTAATTTGCAAGCTTGCTTTACCTTCTCCATCAGTGGTTCTTACATAGTTTTGATTCAATAATGAAAATGTAACATTTACTCCACTGATTGGATTTCCATCCTTATCCTTTAGGAAAACAATTAGCTCATTACCCTTGAAAATTGAAGTGTCCGCTACAGTGATTGCTGTATTGATTTTGGTGTCACTATATGTTCCATTGTCAATACCTGAATCTCCACCGCTTGTACCATTATCTGTGCCATTTCCTTCATCATCCCTTTCAATCTCGGATGGATCAGTCATATTCACAATTTGACCGTTTATGGTATTGTTATAGATTGCATTATGACTTGGAGTTATCGGATTCCTATTGGTGTATTTCAATACAGCAATGGCATCAGAGTCTCCAGAGATGCTTATCCTATTGTCACAGACTAATGTATAGCTGACATTTCCTCTTAGCACAATTGCGCTTTTATCGCTTTCAAAGTCGTTGTTCCTTATTGTTATGTTTTCTGCAAGTCTTGATGTGAAGATCATCACTCCTGTTGAATTTACTCCAACAAATGTGTTGTTTTCGATTTTCACATTGGATTTTGTTGTGTTTATGCCGTTTGCAGATTCTGTGTATATGGTATTGTTTGCAATAACTGCATTTTCGCCTGTATTCAATATTGAATCTGAACCTACAGACCTTAATGTATTGTTTGCAATCACATTGTTCTTGCCTGTATTTTGAATGGCAACTACATTTCCATCATCATTCCAATCATGAACATCAGTATGTTCAGTTGAGATGTTGTTTCCTGAAACGATGATGTTGTCTCCACTTAGAAGGACAGCTGCAGGACCTCCAATATTTGATATTGTATTGTTGTATATCAAGGTGTTTGGAGCTTCAACAATGATTCCATAGAAAGCCTTTTCTATGGTGTTGTTTGCTATAACTGCACCATTGCCGCTTGCAGTTTGCATCAGATAGATTGCATAGCAATAGGAATTGTATGTACCGTTTCGACTTTTAAGGTAATTGTTTGCTATAATGTTTCCACTGCAGACTTCATCTTCAATCGGCTTGAAATCTCCATTTCCATATGCTGATTGATAAATCATATTGGCATATTCAGATTCAAGGTAATTGTCTCTGATTTCATTGTATGATGAAGCTGTCATTGGAATTGTTGAGCTTAGACCAGATATGAGAGTATTGTTGATGATCTTATTATAGCTTGCATTTGACATCATTATTGCAAAGCACTTATGGACACTCACATTGATAATGGAGTTTCTTATCGTGTTCTCTGATGAGTCAATTATGCTTATTCCAGACAAATAATGATTATTGATCTTTTCCTTTGTATTTACAATCTTAAGATTTTCCAATACAGAGCCGGAACTTCCCTTTACAAGACGTATAAGACAATTTGATAAGCTTGCATCATCATCTGAAATGATGTTCAGTCTCTTATCTATTGTAAATATCTTGTCTGAGATACTTTTGATTTTGATTGTATCTCCATCTTTCAAGGTACCTGATTTTATCTTTCCATCGGAATCGAAGTATTGCAAATAGCTTGAGCTATCTATTACGATAGGTTCAGCAGATAATGTATCTGGCTCTTCATTAGAGCTACCAATCTTTTCGGATTCCTTTGAAGAAGCGATTTCATCATCAAAATCATATGTATCAGAGATTAAATCATTATCAGTGATTTCATGATTGGAATCATCAAAACCGCTTGTTAAATCATTATTTGAGTCTGATATTGCTATAGTGTCATCAATTGCACTATCTGTCGCATTAGTGACAAGATCAATATTTTCACTTGCACTAACTGCACTCAAAGATAAGAATATTATTACTATTAAAGCAAGAATAGAGGGCAATTTCATTTTATTCGTCATTTCACCTCCATTCAAATTCTTATGAGTTATTTTTTATTGTACTTATTATATAAAACTATCCAAATTGATTGAAAAAAAGTAAAATATAGTTAATTTAATTTGATAAATAATTAAAATAGAGTTTAAAAAAAGAGAGGGAAATTAATATAAAAAATATAATTAAAAAAAAGAAAAGAAAGATAAGAAAATTCACCTAATGATTAGACATAAAGTCCAATACTGCATCAGACAATACATCCAAATTAGATAAATACTCTTCATACCATCTGTTTCTTAGCTTTGAAATAACGTAAGCCACTGCACCTGATCCAATACCTACAACAGTTGTATCGAATGCTACAATCAATGATTGTGATAAGGTGTTTACGTCCCCTGAACCAAGTGCAGCAAGACCTGTTCCAAGAGGAATCAAGGTACCCATCAAACCTAAGGTAGGTCCAATACGGGTGATGATATCAGTCACTTCAAGAGACTTGTCTGTTAGGTTTTCCTCGTTTTCAATCAATTTACGAGCAAATGCCTCTCTTGAAGCATCAGTCAAGTTTTCTGTGCTTGCTATCTTTACCAGAAGATTCTTTTGAGACTGTGGAAGTGAAGAGCCATTGATTTTTGCCTTCAATGAATCAACAGAATCTGAAGCGGACATATCAAGAATCAGATTGGAGACCTCATCTACAGAAACCCTTGTTCTTGAGGTGTATTCATAGATTAGTCCACCTAATGAAACCACTACAACCACTACAAAAATCAATAGTATAATTACTACCGGTATCAAAAGACTTTGTGAAATCAAATTGAGTCCAGTGGTTAAGAAGTCACCACCGGGAATTGCCATTGCCATTAAATCACCTATAAATAAATATCAATAAATATAATTTTTTTAAATAAATAAAACTATTAACTCATTTTAACCTATTGTTTCTCTTTTTTAAGAATGCTCCAATGCCTAAGCAAATAGCCAATAGGACTATAAGGGCTATTCCTGCATTAACTGGCATTAAAGTCAATTGTGTAGATGGATATTCAAGCACCTGGCTTATTGTAGGCACAAAGAATCCAAATACAATGAATACGAATGCAAAGATCACCATCATGCTTCCATAAATGATTGGATAATGTGTAACACGATAATCTTCAATGAAATCTGAAAATCTGTAAGCTATGAAGCTTATTATCATCAATAAAACCGCTATAATGATAGCCAAATGAACTGTTGAGATAGTCATGGAGAAATTGGCTGTGTCAAATACAAAACTTGGAGACAATGCTGCAGATGTCATTACAAGCAATCCATAGGATACTGGTATGAAATCAAAGTACAATAATCCCTTTAAAAGATTATCGTATTGCTTATTCTTTTCCCAATAATAGAAAGTGAATATTCCTAAAATCAATGCGATTATTGCCATGAATATATAGAAGAAGAAATTATTCACTGTCAATCCTATTAAGCTTTCATAAAATGGGCTAAATGCAATTATTATTAAAGCGATTGCTATGGAAATAATCAATGAAATTATCAAATGTTTCCTTAAGTCATTTCTAAAGAAATTGGATAACAATCCAGTTCCAATTCCCAATAAAAGAACTGCTGCTAGAATAATTGCGCCAAATAGACTAACCAATAGATTCATTCTATCACAATTTTATTAATGTTTCTTAAGTTCAACTAGTTTTAATAAATTATTAATTCAAAAACAATAGAAAATGATAAAGGATTATCCTTCTACCATAATCAGATTACCCGTTTTCGAATCCTTATAAACTTTACCTTGTTCAACATAACCTTCTCCAGAGCTGTTTGAAGTGTCTGGAGTTTCATTCAATTGTTCGCCTTGTGTTACATTAGTGATTTCCTTAATAGACTCCATGGCTGCCTGCCTGTCTTCTGGAGACATGTCACTGAAAATAACACTTTGCAAGTTCCAGCCAATCACAGCAAAGATCAAAAACCCAAGTGCAAGAACCAGCATGGCATCTACAAGATTTGTTGTTCCAGCCATAGGGTCTTCTTCCTGACGTGACCGACGCCTGATTTTCTTTCTAACCATATAAAACCTTCTTTACAATAAACAGATTAAATTTGTATTTAATCATCGTTCTATGATATAATTTATTAAATAATGTTAATAAGTATATCTATATAAATTGAAAAATTGTAAAGTAAAATTTATAAATATTTTTAAAAAAATAGTTAATCTCAAAAAAATAAGAAATTGAAAAAAAATAAAACAAAGAAAAATAGTTAAAAAGTTAATCTCAAAAAAATAAGAAATTGAAAAAAAATAAAACAAAGAAAAATAGTTAAAAAGTACTTTAAAGCACTATTTTACTAACTTATTTTTCTACTAAAATGTTTAATCTCTCCTAAAGAGATCCCTTGTATATACCTTTTCCTCTACATCACCAAGAATATCGTAGTCAAAACGATTTGCAAGAATTACATCACTTTCACTCTTGAAACGATCAATATCATTTACCACTTCAGATTTCAGGAATTCACTTCCATCCTCCAATGTTGGTTCATAAATAATTATTGAAATTCCTTCTGCCTTTATATTCTTCATGACATCTTGGACAGCAGATGCACGGAAATTGTCACTATTACTCTTCATGGTAAGCCTATATACTCCAACTGTTTGAGGATTCCTTGAAATGATCTGGTCAGCGATAAACTCCTTACGCACTGTATTGGAATGAACTACAGCATCTATCATGGTCTGCGGAACTTCCTTAAAATTTGCCAAGAGCTGTTTTGTATCTTTAGGCAAACAGTATCCTCCGTATCCAAATGACGGATTATTGTAATGCCCTCCAATACGAGGGTCCATACATACTCCATCTATAATCATCTGTGTATCAAGGCCTTTGGTCTGAGCATAGGTATCAAGCTCATTAAAATAGCTTACTCTTAGAGCAAGGTAAGTATTGGCAAATAGCTTGATAGCCTCAGATTCTGTTAAATGTGTCAATAATATTGGAATATCCTGCTTAGAAGAATTTTCTCTCTTCTCCTCTTCTCTTGCACCTTCAAGTAGAATATCAGCAACCATCTGTCCTTCCTCTTTTTGATCATCATCACATCCAACGACTATACGGCTTGGATGAAGATTGTCATAAAGTGCTTTTGACTCACGAAGGAATTCCGG
Source organism: Methanobrevibacter sp. (assembly GCF_045114555.1). GTDB lineage: Archaea > Methanobacteriota > Methanobacteria > Methanobacteriales > Methanobacteriaceae > Methanobrevibacter. Next base: position 32,264 of record NZ_JBGUKT010000032.1, read on the forward strand.
ACTGAATATGATATTTTTAACTCCATACTTTTCACGTACAGACTCTGTATATCCAACAGGTATTGTTGACTTGATAACCATTAGAACATCAGGATTAACTTTTAGAGTCCATTCTATAGCATCTTCAACAGCGGATGTGTCAAAGAAATGGTTAACATCATCATAGTTTGTTGGTGTAGCTATAATGACAAGCTCAGCATCCTTATAAGCAGCTTCCTTATCTGTAGTTGTATGGAGATTCAATTTTCTTATCCCTTCACGAACCTCCTTAAAGAATCTTTCTATCTCATCATCTTTAATAGGACTAATGAACTGATTTAGCTTTTCTGCCTTTGATTCTGTTGTTGTAATAGCTGTAACTTCATGTTTTTGAGCGAGCAGGACAGCAAGTGAAAGCCCTACATATCCTACACCTGCAACTGTAATTTTCATTAAATTTCCCCAATTTTTTATTCATTTTCATCTAAAACATAGTCTAATATACGTTTGCTTGAAAACTCATCAAAGTAATCAAATTGGAAATTAGCAAACTCTTCAAGGTTTTTCAAATTAAAATTTTCATTTTTTATAACTTCAATCAATTCATCAGTATCTTGAACTATG
>NZ_JBGUKT010000033.1:0-12297 GCF_045114555.1 Methanobrevibacter sp.
TGTGGGAGTAGCTATTGACCTTGCAATTCACGATTTAGATGTAATGAACTTCTTGATTGAAGCACCTGTAAAACAAGTTTATGCTACAATGAGCAGTATTTTAGACCAATCTGACTTTGAAGACCATGCAGAAATCATGATAAGCTTTGATGAAGACATTACTGGTATTTTAGAAGTGAACTGGTTAACTCCATACAAACGTAGACAAATCGAAATTACCGGTACTGATGGAATAATCACCATTGACTACATTGACCAAAGCATTGAAGTTTACGGTAAATTTGCTCAAGACATTCAAATCAAGCCAGTAGAGCCATTAAGTGAAGAATTGAATTCATTCCTATGTAAAATTGAAGCTGATGAAGAACCGGAAATCACTGGTGAAGATGGGCTTAAGGCTCTTAAGATGGTCCTTGCAGCAAACAAGTCCTCTAAAGAACACAGTCCAATCAATTTCAGATAGAATTTAATTTTTTAATTTTAAAATTTTATTCCCAATTATATTAATAAAAACCAAATAACTCAAAGATTCCTAAAATATCTACCAAAAAATTTTAATAAAATTTATGATTAATGAGGTAAAAAAATGAACCAAGATCTTATTAACAGAGCTCAAGAACTTAGAAACCATGGATTTACAACTGGTGAAATAGCTGATGAGCTTAATGTATCAATGGATACTGCACAATGGTTAACTTTACAGAGAAAAGAAGAGCCTGCACAAACTGAAGCACCTGTTGACATTGCAATCAACTGGAACAGTTTAGGCGGAAGTGCTTCCAGACTCAGATATGTTGCAGCAGCTTTAAGTGACATTGCATTGAAACATGGTGAAATAGACCTTGTTGTAGGAATTGCAACCAGTGGAGTTCCATTTGCAACCATGATGGCTGATGTAATTGAAGAATTGACTGGAACCACAACATGCATATCTATTTTCCACCCTAAAAAACACAGAACCAATCCGGCTAACAGCGATGAAGGAGCTATAAGCAGCAACTTTGGTACTGTAGAAGGCAAAAGAATAGTTATTGTTGATGACGTAACTACCAGTGGTGACACAATTACTGATGTAATTAAGGTAGTTAAAGACCATGGTGGAAATCCAATCGTAGTAACTGTTTTAATTGATAAATCAGGACTCGAAGAAGTAGATGGAGTCCCAATCGAATCATTAATTAAAGTAAGTCAATTAAGATAATTAACTTACTTCCTTATTTTTTTTATTGAAAAATAATTTAGTTTTATAATTTACGAATTATTTATTTCCAAAATCATCCCAGAAATGAGTTTGGAAAACACTCTTTTTACTAAGTTCCTCTAATTTCAAGAACAATTTCCATGGCATGGACAAGTTCATGTATTCATCTGGAACCAATCTTCTCATATGGGCTCTTGCAGCAAAGTCAAGTGGACTTAAAACAGGAACAGGATCATCACTATCATTTTGCTCAAAAGTGAATGCACCAATAGCTTGACATGCAGATGCCTGAGGAGTCATTACATATGCGCTATTTGACCTAAATGATCCATTCAATTGAAGAACTGCAGATAATTCCATAGTGTTTAATGTGAAGACTACTGAATCTGGAATTTCCCCTTCTTCAAGAAGTTCTATTGGCTTAAAGATAATATATTCCCCTTCATCATAGAAAGGCCTATTCTTAATATGCTCGTATGCTGTGTCAAAGTCTGAATAGATTCTCTCTCCTTTCTTGAACATTTCTTGAGTGCGTTCAGGCATGAAGCTTAACCTATGTAGAAATGCATCCTTATCCTTTGCAGACTCTGTACCTAAAGATAAGAAAGTAGCTTGAAACGCTCTATCTTCATCAGTCTTGAATCCGGTTCCCCAACCGAAACCTGCAGACACTCCTCCACAGGTAATGTTTTCACGACCAAAAGCAGTGACTTTCCTTTTTGCTATGGCTTGTGCAACTAAAGACATTACACAGCCGCCTCTACCTGCCTTAGGAGCCAAAGCATCATCTGGCTTTTCATCAGCTTTGATTAAGACAATAGGATCAAATTGACCATTTAATTCCTTTACAATATTGAATTCCATTTTAAAACAACCCTTAAATTAATTAGCATAATTTATTTACATGATTAATTCTAGATTTATGCAATGAAATATAAAGATTTTACTATTTAAAGGAAGAATAAGGATTATTAATTTAATTAAGTATTTCTATAAAAAATCAAGTTACTTCCCAGTTACAAAAAAGATTTAAATATATGCGAACAATAATAATATAGAAAGAAAGATGAATCAGGAGGTTAAAGATGAAAGAATTTGATAAAAACATTGAAATAGATTTTCTTATAAATGAATTGATTTCCACCAATGAAAGAATAGATAATGATATGGAAATTCCTAACGACTATGAAGAGAAAAGAAAATTGCTTAGAGCATTGATGAATACACAAACTCCAGTTCAATTAAGTGATGAATTCTATGAGATTCAAGACAAGATTCTCAGTGAAGAAACAAGCAATAAAGATTTGGTTTCATGTATGGACATAAATCAGATTAGTCAAAATCAGGAGGAAATAGACTCAAAAATAGCATTGTGGCAAGGAGACATAACTTGCCTTAAGGTGGATGCAATTGTAAATGCTGCAAATGGACAAATGTTAGGTTGCTTCATTCCACTGCACAACTGCATTGACAATCAGATTCATTCAGCTGCAGGATTCCAGTTAAGAATGGATTGCTATAAAATCATGCAAGAACAAGGCCATGAAGAGCCGAATGGAAAGGCAAAAATCACATCTGCTTATAATCTGCCTTCAAAATATGTCATTCATACTGTAGGACCTGCAATTGCCCACGGACAGGACCCTAATGAAAAGGAAATTAAAGAGCTTGAAAGCTGTTATGAATCCTGTTTAGAGCTTGCAGATGAATATGGCTTAAAATCAATAGCTTTTTGTTCAATATCCACTGGAGTCTTCAACTTCCCAAAAGACCAAGCATCCAAATTAGCTATTGAAACTGTAAGGAACTATTTAAAAAATAATCCAAAAACAAGCCTTGAAAGGATAATCTTCAATACATTTTCAGATGAAGCTACAGAAATCTATAGGAAAAACCTAAAATAGGAGACAATATCATGGATGACTACAATAAAAGAGTGGAAAAATTAAAAGAATTGATTGATGATGCAGATTACATATTGATAGGGGCTGGAGCAGGATTATCAACTGCTGCAGGAGTAGAATATGCAGGAAAAAGATTTACAGACAATTTCCCAGAATTTATTGAAAAGTATGGATTCCAAGACATGTAAACTTCAATGTTCTATCCATTCAAAAGCCCAGAGGAAAGATGGGCATATTTTGCAAAGCATGTTTATGTAAATAACATTGGAATGGAAGGAACAGATCTTTATAAAAAACTCTTCAACATCGTGAAAGATAAGGATTATTTTGTAATCACAACAAATACTGATGATCAATTCCTGAAATCCGGATTTGATAAGGAGAAGTTCTTTAGAACACAGGGAACATACAGCAAAATCCAATGCTCAAAAGCATGCCACAATAAACTTATGATGATAAGGAATTAATCTTGGAAATGATGGAAAAGACTGATGAAAACTTGAAAATACCATCTGAACTTGTCCCAAAATGTCCAGTTTGCGGAGAGGAAATGGACTTGAACTTAAGAAAAGATAGCTTCTTTGTAGAGGGTGATGAATGGCATGAACAGAACAAGAATTACATTGATTTTAGACAAAAGGCACTTAATGGAAAATTGCTCCTTTTGGAATTTGGAATAGGGTTTAACACACCAATAATTATTCGTTTCCCATTTGATGATTTGGTGAAATCATATGACAATGTCAATCTTGTGAGATTCAACAGAAGCCATACAGAATTAACAGTAAAGCATAATGGAAATTATTATTTGGTTCCTGAAGATGAACTTGACAAGTATGTTTCTCCAGACATTAAAGAGAGATATGTTCCTTTCAAGGAGAGCATTGATGAAACATTGAAAAAAATAAAATATTTTGTGAAGATATGATCTTCCAGAATTACTCATTATTGGATTTAATCAATCTTTTAATATGCAAATCTGCCCAGACCATTGTTATTGTATTTACAACAATCTCTCCAAGGATTATTCCCCACCAAGCACCATATTCTCCATAGCCCAATACAATAGCTAAAAGTATAGCAAATGCAAGAGTGAAAACAGTTTCCCTTAAGATTGTCTGGAACATTGCAGTAATTCCATTTCCAGTTCCTTGGAAAACGAATGTTGATGTGCATCCATAACCCATTGTTGGGAAATAAATGACTATCACTGATAGGAATGCAATTAGCTGTGGAGTCAATCTTGTACTTGTGCCTGTGTATGCAAAAACTGAAACTATCTGAGGAGCAAATAGATAAACGACTATAGCCGCTATAAAACCAAATAGAATAGCTATTTTCATCGAATATCTGTGAGCAACCAAAATCTCATCATACTTTTTAGCACCATAATTTGCACCTACAACTGATATCAATGCTGTAGCTATTGCAATGATAGGGGTGGTTGCAATTGTCACAACTCTCCAGCCAGTTGAATATACTGCAACAGCATCAGTTGATGCTACAACAACAAGCAAAAGAGAGAATAATGCAGCAAACAATGCATTGTTTATAAGTTCCAAACTTGCAGGCAAGCCCACTTTCAAGATATCTATTGTAATTTCCTTATTAAACTTATAATTTGATAAGAATGGTTTCAAGTAAGTGTTCCTCTTAATGTAGAACCAATAGAACAAAATGACATTTACAAGCAATAGGGAAATCAATGTTGCTATAGCTGCCCCTCTTACTCCTAAATTCAATCCATAAATGAAAATAGGATCCAAAATCATATTTAAAATTGAAGAAAAGAGCATAGCATACATTGTCCTGCTTGCATCACCTTCTCCCCTAAGGACACCATATAATGCATTTGATAAGATAACAAGGATTGAACCTAAGGATAGGATTACCCCATAATCCATTGCATAGCCAATTGTGTTTCCAGCACCCATTCCAAGCAGAATGTCCTTTAGGAAAACAAGTAACAGGATTGTTGCAATCACTGAAATGATTACTGTAATAAAAATAGTGTGAATTGCACCGTTATTTGCCTTCTGCCTATTTTCCTCACCGATATACTTTGATAAGGCAGAAGCAGAACCTGCACCTAAACCATTACCGATTCCCATAAGGGCGATGAAAATAGGGCTTACAAAACCAACACCTGCCAAGGCATCAGCACCTAAGCCAGATACCCAAATGGCATCGATTACGCTATAAAGACTTGTGATAAACAATGAGATTATAAGTGGAATGGACATTTTCCATAATGCCTTCTTTGGATCTCCCAAAATGGAGTCTACTCCTTGAGAATTTTTTATATTATCGTTCATTTTATCACAAATTCTTTAAATTATTTTAATTCTTTATAACTATATATAAAACAAAATTTATATAAATAACTATCAAGATGTGATATTATGGAAGAAAACAATTATGTAATATTCAAAAAACAGTATGGAAACATCAAACGCCCAAGAGTAAAGGAATTATCCATCAATTTAAATGGCGTGAAAATATATGAAAAAGAGCAATCAATGATAATAAATATCATCGTTCCTGTAGAAGATTCAACTAAAACTATGAACTACTTTGAGGAATTTAACTTGGGAGAAGACATTCAGTTCAATATTGCAGGAACTGGAGACTTTGAATGCATATTCAGAGGAATCTCACCAGTGATTGATAAAAATAGCTATTCCTCATTTTCAATTACAGTTCAAGAAAAAGAACCTCAAGACCAGATGAGAGGATAAAAATTAAATTATGTTGAGAAGTTGTTGATTCTTACAAACATTATATGAAAAAACATGATATCACAAAAGCAAAAAATCACAAAATAAATTCTATTAGTTTAAATAAAAATATGATCAATATTTCAAATAGTTATTATTTAGAATATCAATTTAATTAATCATACATTTCATTATTTTATATCTAAAACTTTTTTTAAAAAACAAATCAAACCTTATCAACATCACCCATGCCATAATAGCAAATTTATTAAAATTTTATAAAAATTATAAAAATAAAGAATTGGAAATTTTAAAAATTTTTCAAACACTGCTTTTTAAAAAATTTTTTTATTGAACTATTTTTAAAGCTTATTTTTCAAGAAAAACATCATAAAAAAGACTTTATTGAATTTAAAATTTACCAAAAAATTACGAAATGAAATCAATATTAAAATAAAGTTGTAAAATTGCTTTAATTTTGTTATAATATTCTAAAAAATTTTTATAAACGATAATAATTTATATTATGAAGATAAATAGAAAAATAAAGAATATTAAGCATTATTAAGGTGAAATATATGATTGACGAAATTTTTCAAGAGTATAAAAAGCAGGAAAATGACAACATCATCCTTATGACAAAGCACTTTGGAATTGATGTGAAGTGCCTCCTGTATCCCAATATAAACAACGATTTGATAGTCATTTTAGATAGTGTAAATCTCTTAAATGAAGAAATGGATTCCTTTAAGCTTATTGATGATTTTTATGAGAAAATCATTAAGGAAGGAATATTATTGGGCATTGGTTTTGGAAAGGCTCATATGATAAAGAAAATATTGGAATTTCCTCTAAGCAAAAGTGAAATTTTTGATATAGACCTAAAGGAATACCATGAATATTATCCCCCTTTTGACGAATCAAAATCCGATTTTGAAAAAGTTGATGAAGATGGAATCGAAAGACTCAAAGTATCTGTAAATGATAATCCAAGTAAACTTGAAGTTGAAATATCTGCAGTTGCATACATCTCCAAAATCATTGATGAAAACCATAAGGAATTAAAGAAAATTCTTTTTGAAGAGTTTTTTGATGAATTTGAAATAGACAGGAAGAAAGCCAAATTCAGAATCAATAAAAAGATTCGAATTGATAGTGAAAGTTTAAGACCATTAATAAAATCCAGATTTTTCAAAGAGAAAAGAGGAAAATATAAAATCAAGAAGATAATCGAAGACTACTTTGAATACATGATAGATATGGGTTTGGACATAGGAATCAGAACAGGGCTGCGATTGGTAATTGAAGATATTCAAAAGGAAATCATGCCTTATGAACTATTAGGGAACTTATCTGAAACGGAAACAATGATGTATATTCAAAAGGAACACAGCGATTATATCTATAAGAAATATGACACTAAAGTTAGCATTTGATCAAATATGGAATTTATGGAATTATAGAAATTATAGAATTATTGGAATTTAAAATTTATAGAATTATTGGAATTTAGGAATTCAGATGGGGGTGTTTATAAAAGCTATTTATGAATCAAAAAAGGTGAAAGCATGAGCTATTTAATCAATGAAATTTATGAACTTTACGAAAAGCATTTGGAAATTACAGAACCTGTCCTGAAGAATATGGGAGTTGAAGACAATATTCACAATTATCTTATTGATGTAAACATTGACCTTGAAATATTGCTTGAATCCAATGACATAATCAGATATGAATATGATGAGCTTCAAGAAAAAGTGAAACAGGCATATGATGAAATATTCAAGGAAGGAATACTATTTGGAATCATAGTCGGAAAAATCATCAAGCTAAACAACTGCTTGGAAGATAAGGAAAAGTACAATGAATATATGGGCAGAAACTATGATTATTACACAGAATACAGCTTTAAAATAGACTTTTTTAAAAAGGTAATTCCTCCAATAAAAATCAGGAAATCTACAAGGGAAAGCAGCCCAAGACAATTGAATTACAGAAACAAGAAGTATGAGGAAAAAAGGAAAGTCAATGGAATCAATGTAAGCTGTGAGGAAATCAAGGATTCATATTACACCATCAATGAAGAGATAATTGAATATAAGAAAAGAATTAAAGAAGATGGAATAATGAGATTCCTTGAGGATGAGGAGATTGATGATGAGATAAAAAATCAATATTCCAACATAAATGACAAGTTATTCGAAAAGCTCTTTAATATCTTAGAAGTCAATCTGAACAATGCTGAGAGAGCTTGTCAAAATTACTATCGCTTCGACACATTTACAGCACACGACATGTTTGTATCCGATTTGTTTGCAAACTTAGAAGGGGAATTTGAAGCAAGGGAATTGATTGATTTCTACTTAAAATATGTCTTCTTTAAAGGAATTGACATTGGAATATTAAATGGAAAAATGTTTTTCGTATATGATATCCAAGAAGGATTCTTGAATTACTATAAAATACAAAATATGAACAGTGAAGAAAAAAGCAGATATTTGATTAAAGAATTGTTTGATTAGGTTATAATAACTTAATCAATGAAAAAAAGAAAAAAAGTCTATATAAAAAAGATGAAAAGTTAAAAAAACTTTTCAAAATTAAATTAAATTCAATAAATTAAAACATAAGTTATTGAATCTTTTGACCGCAATTGGTACAGAAATTGTCTCCAGGATCAATTTGAGTTCCACATTTCGGACATACATTAGCTTTTGAAGCAATAGGGGTAGCAGGATTTGCTTTACCGTATTCTGCTGTAGGTTTAGCATCACCAATAACAGGTCCTTTAGTGAAATCCTTATCACTGTTGATTTCAGCGATTAACGCCTTCATGTTTGCAATCCTTTTTTCATCAGATGGGTGTGTTGAGAAGAATTCGAAATTATTTCCTCCTCTTTGACTCATGTTTTCCCAAAATGCAGGAATTTGGTTGATGTCATATCCTGCCCAATGAATTATCAACATACCTAATCTGTCTGCTTCCAATTCTTGGTCTCTTCCAAATGGCTTTACGAATAAAAAGTCAGATCCGATGTTTGCAGCATTGATTGATGCTCTTGTAATGTCTCCGATTGCACCTAAACCAAAGATATCTAAAATGAAACTTCCAAAGTAGCCAGCAGTTGCAACAGTGTTTTTAGCACTTTCAACACTTGCACGGGTTCTTGAATGGTCAAGCAATGCATGAGCCATTTCGTGACCTAAAATGAAAGCTATTCTTTCTTCGGTATTTGCAATGGAAAGAATACCTGAAAACATAACTATTTTTCCACCAGGCATACAGAATGCATTTACGGTTTTATCAGCCAATAAATGGACATCCCAATCATAATAATCTTGAATATAGTCCATTCTGCCAATTTTTGTAAGATATGCTTCAACTACCTTAATCAATCTTACAGCAACAGCCCTAACCAATTGGCCTTCAGGAGCATTGTCCAAGACTTGGGCCTGTTGGACCATACCGTAATATTGCCTATAGGAATCCTCTAGAAACTTATCATCATTTACTATATCAAAATGACTTTTACCAGTGAATGGGTTTAAACTGCTTCTTTGATCTTTTGCCATTTTATCACCAAAATCAATTAATCTTATGATATTATATATTGTCCATATTAAAAATTATTTACATTTAGTTGAAAATTTATTTTAAGAAAATACATTGAATTAATAATTTATTTTTAATAAGAAATTTACATTTTATATCCAGTTCCAACAAACTGGGCAATTTCCCTACCTGTATCATCAGTAATGTCAACATTTATGACAGAGGTTGTTCTTCCATCTTTACAGACTGTAGCCTTTGCTATAAGCTTTTCTCCTTTTGCTCCGCTTAAATAGTTTATGCTTACCTGAAGGCCTACTGTCAACTTATGCAGTTGATTGGACATGACTGCAAATGCAAAATCTCCAAGAGTGAAAATTGCTCCACCCATTACAGCACCGAAACCATTTCTGAAATCATCCTTGATCTCTACACTGCAAATGCAATAATCATCTCCAAGCTCATCTAACTGAATCCCCAATTTTGCTGCAAATTTATCTCCATTGAAAAATTCTCTTGCTTCATCTATTGATTCAAATGTAGTCAAAAAAATCACCTAATTGAAATGTGAATAAAAGTAATCTATAAATAATATTATTATATTCAAAATCATTAAAAAGATTATTCTACTTAATAAGGTTTAGAAATAATTGAAATCAATTATTCATCTGTTTTAACCTTTCTAATAAATTTAGCAGGGATTCCTGCAACAATGGAACATTCCTCAACATCTTTTGTCACTACTGCTCCAGCTGCAATGATTGCACCATCACCTATTGTAACTCCTGGCAAAATGGTTGCATTTGAACCTATCCAAACCTTGTTTCCAATCTTGATTGGAGCAGCAATTAGATTAGCCCTATTCTGCGGATTTTCATCATGATTTAAGGTAGCCATAACAACATTATGGCCAATCAATACATCATCCCCAATATAAATTCCACCTTGATCCTGGAACTTGCATCCTGCATTGATAAATACATTCTCGCCCAAGTGAATGTTCTTTCCGAAATCTGTGAAAAATGGAGTGAAAACCCTAAATTCATCATCAAGTTCCTTACCGATTAGCTTAGAGAAGAGTTCCCTCCTTTCATCAAAATCATGAAAATTATAATTTAATTCACAAGTGATCTTTTGAGCTTCAATGCTGTAATAATTGCATGCATCAGCAGCTTCCACATCCATAACCAATGCATCACCAGCATTGAAAATATCCAATAATTCATTAAGTTCTAACATATATATAAATTGGTTTTAATAAAATATAAAAATTTTTAAAAAAATGAAATTTAGATTTAAAAAATGAAATAATGAAAAATAGATAATAAATTTAATATAAAAAAAGAAAAAAAGCAATAGTTTAAAACTATTAAAAAAAAAGAGAATAAGGAAGTATAGAAAATCTATACGATTCCTTGAGCGTTCATTGCGTCAACTACTTTTAAGAATCCAGCAATGTTAGCTCCAACTACATAGTTTTTCTCAAATCCGTAATCTTTAGCTGCTGCATCAACATTAGCAAAGATGTTTTCCATAATGGTTTGGAGTCTTGAATCAACTTCTTCAAAGGTCCAGGATAATCTTTGGGAGTTTTGAGACATTTCTAATGCAGAAGTAGCTACTCCACCTGCATTGGAAGCTTTACCCGGTGCGAATAAAACACCGTTTTCTTGTAAGTATTCGGTTGCTTCAATAGTGGTAGGCATATTTGCACCTTCAGCAACTGCAGTTACTCCGTTAGCAACTAAAGTTTTTGCATCTTCTAATTGTAATTCGTTTTGAGTAGCACATGGAAGAGCAATGTCACATTTTACAGTCCATACACCTTTACCTTCGTGGTATTCAGCGGATGGTCTTGCTTCAGCATATGCAGTTAATCTTTCACGTCTTACTTCTTTGACTTCTTTTAATAATTCTACATCGATTCCTTCTGGATCATAAATCCAACCAGTGGAATCGGAACAGGTTACAGGTTTACCACCTAATTGTTGAGCTTTTTGAATTGCATAAATTGCTACGTTACCTGCACCAGATACTGCAATGGTTTTTCCTGCAATATCAATGTCATTTGCTTTTAACATTGCATTAGTGAAGTATAATAAACCATATCCAGTTGCTTCAGTTCTTGCGAGAGATCCACCAAAAGTTAATCCTTTACCAGTGAGCACTCCTTCGTATAAACCTTGGAGTCTTTTGTATTGACCGAATAAGTAACCGATTTCTCTACCACCTACACCGATATCTCCAGCAGGAACATCAGTGTCAGCACCAATGTATTTGCAGAGTTCAGTCATGAAGCTTTGACAGAATGCCATAACTTCTCTGTCAGATTTTCCTTTAGGGTCAAAGTTGGATCCTCCTTTACCTCCACCAATTGGAAGGCCAGTTAAGGAGTTTTTGAAGATTTGTTCAAATCCTAAGAATTTAATGATACCAACATTTACGGATGGGTGGAAACGGAGACCTCCTTTGTAAGGTCCAATTGCACTGTTGAATTGTACTCTGTAACCGGTGTTCACTTGTACTTGACCGTTGTCGTCTACCCAAGGGACTCTGAATTTGATTTGTCTTTCTGGGTTGACTAATCTTTCTAAAAGTGCATCTTTTCTGTATTGTTCTTCGTTTTCTTCGATTACGACTCTTAAAGATTCTAATACTTCTTTTACAGCTTGATGAAACTCAGGTTCATCAGGGTTTTCTTTAACAATTAAGTCAATTACTTCATCAACATAGGACATAATTTAATCTCCATTTTATTAATAATAAAAAAATTAATAAATTTAAGATATTTTAAATTTTAGAATAATTAATTAAACTAATAATTAATTATTATTGATTAAAAATAGCCATACAAAATTCAACTATATTTCAACTAACTATACTTAACTACAAAAGACATTTAACTATTTTAACTATTTCTAAACA
>NZ_JBGUKT010000034.1:0-20129 GCF_045114555.1 Methanobrevibacter sp.
ATCGTATACAACTTCATTTTCCTTAGCGGTTCTTGGGTTATTGTAGAATATTGCAAATAAGTCTCCAGCAGTTTCGATTTCTTCAACTTCAACCCAACCAGTTAATTTAGAAACCAAAACATCCATATCTTTTAGAGCTCCTTTATAATTCATAATAGCTACTTTTTGATCTTCCATAGTTTTTTCTTTAATTTCCATGTTCACACCTGATAATTATAATGATATATCTTTTTCATGATTTATAATTTTTAAATTTATAATTTTTGAATTATAATTTTTGAATTTATATTTTTTAAATTTATACTTTTAAATTTATATTTTTTAAATTTAAATTTATTTAATTAAAGAGGATTACTTCAACTTCCTCTCCTTCTTCAAGCAATTCGGTCTGTTTAGATACTTTTGTATATCCTGCTGCACTTGCGAGTGAGAATATAGCTCCAGAGTCTTTAAATATTGGGATCACATCGTCACCTTCCACTCTAACCAATTGATATTGCATTCTTCCAATTGGGGAATGGATTCTCCTTTTTAAAGTTCCTTTAACTGTTTTTTGCTCTCCCTCATCTTTGTAGCCTGCTAATTTTTTAATTGCTGGGGCAACAAATACATTAAAGATTACAATTGCAGAAACAGGATTTCCTGGAAGTCCAATAACTATCTTTCCATCAACCACTCCAAGAATGGTTGGCTTTCCAGGTTGCACGGTAATTCCATGAATATGAACTTCTCCAAGTTCGTCAAGAATATGTCTGATATTGTCTCCAACTCCTGCAGAGGTTCCGCCAGAGCATAGCAAGATGTCACATTCTTTCAATGAGTCTTGAATTTTAGCCTTTAAATCATCGTAAACATCTTTAACGATTCCTAAGCATTCGCCTTCTCCTCCACAGTTATCTACACCTGCTTTAATCATTTCACTATTAACATCATAGATTTTTCCAGGTTTCAATTCTTCCTGATTGGTCAATAATTCATTTCCAGTAGATATGATTCCAACTTTAGGCTTTTTATACACTTCAACGGTGTCTATTCCTTGAGCAGCTATCACTCCTATTTTAGGAGGATTGAGCAAAATGTTTTCTTCAAGGATTGTCTGTCCTTCTTTTACATCAGAACCTTTTTGGCCAATGTCTTGGGAAGGAGTAACGCTTGTCAATATTTCAATTTCATCATCTTTGAGTTCATCATTGTCTTCTGGCCTATTGGAGAATTCCACCATAACGACTGCATCTGCACCTTCTGGGATTGGTGCTCCAGTACTTATCTCTACACATTTTCCAAGTTCTACAGTTTTATCAGTGAATGATCCCGCCTCTAAAAAGTCAATGACTTTAAGTTTTTTAGGATTTTCTTCATTAACCCCATAGCTGTCCTCTGACTTAATTGCAAAACCATCTTTTAAAGACCTGTTAAATGGTGGAAAATCAATTTTACTTTCAATTTTACTGAATGTAATCCTATTATTGCTGTCTGCTATATCAATGATTTCAGATTGTGGAGTATAGTATTCATTAAACTTTTCATTAATGATTTCTTTTGCTTCATCTACTTCCTTTATCTTTAAAAATTCTACACCCATTGTATTACCTTTTAAATTTTCAAAAATTATATAATTAATATTTTTTTAATAATATGTTATCTTTAATAATATATTAATTTGATATATTTTATATTATATGTTTTTGTTTAAATTTATAAAAATTTCATCTAAAAAATCAAAACCTTTATAAATTATCTTGTTAGTATTTATATTAAGAAATATATAATATATAATAATAAATTATTTGCTGTATTTTTTAAACAATAATTTTAAAATGATTTTTTTACAATTTATTTAGAAAATTGTTTAATCAAATATATAATCAAATGAAATTTATTATAAATGTTTTATTCAATTATGAAAATGATGTGTTATTAAATATTTGGAGAATGAGCAGGAGGAGAATTTTTGAGTAAACCACAAAATAACGACCAACAAGAATATAGAAGAGTACGTACTCCTAGAAAAGGCGAAATTCCTGGAGTAGTTGAACAAATTATGGGTCATGGAAAAATTAAAGTAAGATGTGCTGATGGTAATATCAGAATGACACGTATTCCAGGTAAAATGAAAAAAAGAATTTGGATACGTGAAGGTGATGTCGTTCTTGTTAAACCATGGGATTTCCAATCAGATCAAAAGGCTGATGTAATTTGGAGATACACAAGAACTGAATCCAACTGGCTTGAAAGAAAAGGCTATTTGACTATGTAAATAAGTAAATCATTGGATTTACTTTTTTATTTTTCTTTTTTTACCAAAATTTTACTTTATTTTTTTAAATATCCTATTTTAAACTACTTCTAAATTTTTATCTAATTTTCAAGCGGTGTTTTTATGGAAGAAAATCCAAAAATGGCTAATGCTGATGCAGAGCTTATGGAAGATGATTCAATGGAAATTGAATCTGATGAAGAAGTCATGAATGAAAATCCAAGAGTGGCTAAAGCGGATGCTGAAGTTCAAAAACTGATTTCACAAAAGAGGATTAAGGATTCAGATGATAGGAAGGTATCTAGTGAAATCTTTGATAAGGCAACATTGCAGGTACTATATAAATTAGCTAATCAAGGTTATTTGGATGTTTTAAATGGTGCTATAAGCACTGGAAAGGAAGCTAACGTATTAAAGGGAATTAAAGAGGATGGCTCAATTGTCGCTGTTAAGATTTATAGGATAGCCACTTCTGACTTTAAGAAAATGCAATATTATATTGCAGGAGACCCTCGTTTTAATGTTAGGTCAAGCAATAAAAGACAACTGATAAACAATTGGGTGAATAAGGAATATAGGAATTTAACAAGGCTTAAGGATGCAGGAGTAAATGTTCCAGAAGCCATTACAAGCTTAAACAATGTTTTAATCATTGAATTTATTGGTGATGAGGATGGAAATCCAGCACCAACCGTGAAAAATTTGCCTCCTCAAGATCCTGTTGACTTTTATGAAAAATTAGTGGATCAAATGGATATGTTCATAAACAAGGCCAATTTGATTCATGGTGACTTATCAAGTTATAATATTCTAAATTTCGATGAAGAGCCTGTGATTATTGACGTATCCCAATCTGTTGTAAAGGATCACATTATTGCCCGTGAATTACTTGAAAGAGACATAAAAAACATCAGCTTTGAATTTAAAAAGATGGGTGTAGATACTTCCATTGAAGATTTGACTAATCGCTTAATAAAAGAATAAGTTACTAAAAACCTATCTAAACTTTATTAGAGGGGTTAATTGTTAAATATTAGTTTTCAAATGCTCTTAGGAAATCTATTTTTTATAAATATTAAATAAATATTTTTAAGTTCCAATTAGGTTTCCATTTTGGGTGTTTTTTAATTTTAAATATTTAATTCTTTAAAAGATTAATTTATCAAAATATTTATTAAATTTAATTGAAATATTTAATATATAATTGCAGATGAATTTATTAAAAAATCAAAGAGGTGAATGAATTGCCGGAAACCGATTATCTTAGAGTTCCTGCAGATAGAGTAGGTGCTTTAATTGGAACAAAAGGAGAAACCAAACAATTAATTGAAAATGCAACCAATACTCATTTGGATATTGATAGTGAAGAATGCACTGTAGCTATTTATCCTAATGAAAATATGGAAGATCCTCTTGGTGTATGGAAAGCAAATCATATTGTAAAAGCTATTGCTCGTGGATTCAATCCTCGTGTAGCATTAAAATTAAATAAAGATGATACTTATTTGGAAATAATCAAATTGCCTTTGTATGTTGGAAAATCCAAAAAGGCTATGGCGAGATACAAAGGTAGAATAATTGGAAAAGATGGAAAAACCAGAGAAATAATCGTTGATATGGCTGAAGTTGATATGGCTATTTATGGAAAGACTGTTTCATTGATTGGTGAACTTCAAAATGTGATGGTTGCTAAGGAAGCAGTTGAAATGATTCTTAATGGATCAAGACATAAGTCTGTCTATGCATTTTTAGAAAATAAGAAGAATGAACGTAAAATGAAAGAGTTCAAAGAAGTTGTTGGAATTGAAAGAGATGAAATTCAATTCCGTGATGACTTAGATTAGAATTTTTTCTTTTATTTTTTTATAATTTTATTATTTTTTATTCATTCAATCATATCTTGATTTTTTATTTTTTTATTTTTTATTTTTTTCATTTCTATTATTTTTTCTATTTTTCTAATTTTCCTTATCTTTCATTCTTAAATTTATTTCCATATTTCTAATATCTATTTTTATTAATTTTATTTTTACAAATCGATATTGTTTTAACTTCTTCGAATCAATTTTCTTAATTAATTGTTATTTTTCATTAAAGATATATGTATGGTTTAATATTTTTTAACAATATTTTTTGATGTGATGTAATTTAATTATATTTAGCTTAAATTTTTATGCTATATGATGATTTTTTTATTAAAATTTTTATAGTAATTAAAAACTTTTATATACTTTCAACAACATATGTATATATAGTGATATATTTACTATAGTTTTGACATACTTTTAAAATACTTTACTTATGTTATTGTCTAAAATTTTAGTAACTTTTTCATTTTTGTATAAAAATTTTCCATAAAAATAATATTTGTATATTTTTATTAAAATATTTAATAAATATATGCTATTTTATGATTACATTACCATATAAAAAAATCATCATATGTTTTTTAAGGGGAATTTTTATGAAAATTTCAGCACTTTAAATAATTAAGTATTATTGATTATTTAATGATTAGTTTAATTAATCCATATGTTAATTAAAAACTATGTAAAGGAGGTTTAATTTGTCTCAACAAGCGCAAGAACTCTTTGAGAATTTTGACCAATTAACTCCATCAGAGTTCTTTAGAAAAAATAAACAGATGTTAGGATTTTCTGGTAAAATCAGATCTTTAACTATTGTTTTTCACGAGTTGATTACAAACAGTTTTGACGCTGCTGAAGAAGCAGGAATTTTGCCGGAAATTAGAATTGATTTAAAGCAACTTGGAAAAGAGCATTATCTTTTAAGACATTCAGATAATGGCCCTGGTATTCCTGAGGAATTTGTAACTCAAGTATACTGTCAGATGTTTGCAGGTTCCAAATTTAGAAACATCCAATCAAGAGGACAACAAGGTTTAGGTTGTAGTGGTTGTGTACTTTTATCCCAAATGACCACTGGTGAGTCCACCCATGTAATTTCCGGATGGAAAGAGGATGGTAAGCTTAAAGGGGTTAAAATGGAATTTAAGATGGATGTAAAAAACAACGTTGGAGATATCATTAAAACTGAACATTTCACTCCAGAAAGCACTGGAGTTTGTATTCAACTCCATTTTAAAGAGGTATCATATTCATTAGCTGAACAAGGGGCATTTGAGTACATTCGTAGAACCATGATTGCTAACCCTCATGCAAAGATTACTTTTAGAGACCCTAAAGGACATAAATACATCTTTAAAAGAGCTGCAGAAATTGTTCCAGTCTTACCTAAAGAAGTATTGCCTCACCCTAAAGGTGTAACTGCTGATGATATTACTCACATTGCAAAAACCACTGATAAGAGAAACTTCAAAAGTATGTTAACTACCAATTTATCAAGAATGTCCTCCAAGAAGATCAAAGAGCTTCAGGAACTTACTGGTATTGACATGAAAAAACGTCCAAAAAGCATGACTTGGGCTGAAGCGGAAGCTATTGTAGAAGCATTTGGAAAAATGAAATTCATGGCTCCTCCTACTTCTGGTCTTATTCCTATTGGTGAAGAGCAAATTGAAAAAGGTATGAAATTAATATTGAAACCTGAATTCATCACTACAATTACAAGAGCTCCTGTTACCTATAAGGGTGGTGTAGCTTTCATTGTGGAAGCAGGTATCGCTTATGGGGGAGATGCTGGTAGAATTGTAAATGAACAAAGGAAATCTGAAATCTTAAGGTTTGCAAACAGAGTTCCATTGACTTTTGATGCAGGAAGCTGTGCTATTACAGAAGCATTGAAATCAATTGATTGGAGAAGATATGGTCTTAGAGACTTGGATAACACTCCATTAACTTTATTTGTTAACATTATTTCCACCCAAGTTCCTTACTTATCCACTGGTAAGCAAAGTATTGCTCCAGAACCTGAGATTGTTCATGAGATCAGACAAGCTACCATGAAAATAGCAAGGAAACTTCAAAGGCATATCAGATCCAAAAAAGCTGAAAAGGAAAAAGCTATGAGATCTAAAATATTTGAAGACTATGTTCCTGTTATCATTGAAGAGGCAGCGGCACTTGCTGAAACTGGTGTTCCTGATTATAAACCGGTTCTTGCTAAGGTTACAAGAAGAGCATTAGCAGAATTGATGGGAGAGAAAGTTGAAGAAGAAGTGGAAGAGGAAGACTACGTAGATTCCTTACTTGAAGAATTAGATGAATTTGGTCATGTTGTAGACAAGGAACATTCAAGCCGTAAGGATAGAGTTCAAGAATCAGATTTAGATGAAGCGTTAATAGATGATGAAAAACCTAAAAAGAAAAAATCTAAAAAAACTGGACAGTCTACATTGTTTGATTCAGAAGACCAGGAGGAATGATTAGATGGCTGAAGAAACTACTACTCATAAACATACTCATAAAGAGCAAAGGAGACAATACACTTTCAATAAACTCAAAGCTTTCGGTCAAGAAATCATAGAGGATGTTGAAAAGGAAAAAGTACCTACCTTAAGAATTCCTTCTAGAGGTACTGGAAACATTGTTTACGACCCAGATAAACGTTATTACATTCTTGGAGACAGATTCGGTAAAAGATCTCTTGGAAATGTAAAGCAAATCAGAAAATTAGGGCAAATGGTTTATGTTGCTAATTTCTGTAAGGATTTGGTATTAAGAGACAAGACTGCAACTATCAGGGAAATGTATTATATCTCTGAAGGTTGGGGTATTGAATTCAATAACCAACAGGAATCCAACATTGTAGGTGAGGATTTAGAAGTTGCATTAGGTGCTACCCGTGAAGATTTAGGATTAATGCCTGAGGAAGACGGTGCATCCGTTTATGGAGACATCACCTTGCTTGATGGCGATTTTGAAATCAATGCTGCAAGAGCTGGTAAATCCGGTTATACCATTTCACCAACCATTGACCAAGTGGAATTATTGGATTGTGGTGCAGACTTTGTGCTTGCAGTGGAAACCATGGGGATGTTCCACAGGTTAGTGCAAGAGGATGCTCATAATAGATTCAACTGTTTGATTGTAGGTCTTAAAGGTCAAGCAGCTCGTGCAACAAGAAGATTTATCAAAAGGGTTAATGAGGAATTAGGTCTCCCTGTATATATCTGTAACGACGGAGACCCTTGGGGATTCCACATCGGACAGGTAATTATTTCCGGAAGTGCAAAATTAGCTCACGTAAATCATGATTTAGCTACTCCTGATGCTAAATTTTTAGGGGTAACTGCATCAGATATCATAGAATATGATCTTCCAACTGACCCATTAAAAGATATCGATGTATTGAGATTGAAAGAGCTTTCAAAAGACCCAAGGTATCAAACAGAGTTCTGGCAAACCGAAATTAAGAAAATGCTTAAGATTGGTAAAAAAGCAGAACAGCAATCTTTTTCCAAATATGGTCTCGAATATGTAGTAGATACATATTTCCCAGAGAAATTGAGACAATTTGGACAATTATAATAAATTAATTTTTTAATTAATTTATTCTTTCTTTTTTTATTTTTTTAATTATTGTATCTGGGGACTTTTTTTAATTGTTTTTCTAATATTAACAAATCCTTTTTTTATTTTTCAAAACATTTATATAGTACAAAGTTCAATTTTAATATATACATACCCCATAGGGTATATTGATTTATTTGGTGGTGTTATTTTGAAACAGTGTATGGATTCTGATAATCTTCATAGAAGAATAAAAAAGATTATAGGTCAATTAAATGCTATTGATCGTATGATAGATGAGGATATTCCTTGTGAGAATATTTTAATGCAAGTAAACGCTTCTAAATCTGCTTTACATAAAGTAGGCCATATAATAGTGGAAGGGCATCTTGAGCACTGTATTAAGAATGCAATTGAAGCAGGAGACAGTGATGAAGCAATAAATGATGTTTCTACTATTTTAGAATATTATTCAAGATTATAATTAAAAATTTTAAAAGTTAGATGGGAATCCGTGGAAATTTTATAGATTAAATTGTTTTTAGGGAGAATTCTTTAAGTTTCTCAAATAAACAATTTTTTCTATTTTTTTTCAAATTATTCGTATACCTATAAGGGTATACCTATATGCATTGGCTTGGAGGCTTAAAATGGACATAAAAAAATTTTTCCTTAACGATAAAAACATAATATCCCCCGATTCTAATAGTCGTAATATACATATTAAGGACTTTTTTATAGATAGTCAAATGAAGGATGTTTTATTCATATTCATTTCCATTATCTCAGTAGTTCTAAGTTTTATAGGTACGGACATATTCAGATTTGACTTAATTTGGATTGCCATATTGTTTTGTGGCATTCCTATTTTTAAGGAAGCAATAATAGGTCTTTGCACAGAATTTGACATAAAGGCAGATGTTCTTGTCTCAGTTGCAATTATTTCTTCAATTCTTATTGGAGAATTATTTGCTGCAGGAGTGATAGCTGTCATTATGGCAATTGGAGGATTTTTAGAGGAATTCACTGTTTCTAAAACAAAAGCAGGAATCAAGAATCTCATTGACTTGAATCCTACAATTTGTACTTTAGTAATCAATTATAATAGAAAAAATGAAAGTGAGATAGTGGTTCCAGCTAATTTGATTAAAGTGGGAGATATTGTAAAAGTTGTTCCAGGAGAAATTGTTCCAGTAGATGGTGAAATAATCCTGGGCGAATCTTCTTTAGATCATTCTGTCTTGACTGGAGAATCCATACCAGTGGATAAAGTAGTTGGTGATGAAGTATATAGTGGAACTATAAATCTTTATGGTTCTTTTTTGATGAAAGCCACTAAAAAAGGAGAGGACAGTTCTCTTCAAAGATTAATTAAAATAGTTGAATCTGCAAGTCCTGAAAATGCGAAAGTGGTTAGAGCAGCGGATAAATGGGCTACTTTCATTGTTGTTATAGCATTTATCTGCGCAGTTTTGACTTTGGTGTATACTGGAGAAATCATACGTGCAGTGACTATTTTGGTTGTATTCTGTCCTTGTGCATTGATTTTAGCTACTCCCACAGCCATTATGGCATCAATTGGAAATTTAACCAAAGTGGGCATTTTAGTCAAAGAAGGGATTTCAATTGAAAAATTAGCTAAAATAGACCATATGGTTTTTGATAAGACAGGTACTTTGACTTATGGAAAACCTGTTGTCACTAAGATTATTGCATATGATAATGCAATTAGTGAAAAAGAATTGATTCGTTTATTCGCTTCATTGGAAAGCCCATCTGAACATCCTTTAGCTAAAGCTATTGTAAAATATTATAAAGACAATTATGATGGAAGTTTGGAAAAAGTTTCAAGCTTCGAAATGATTATTGGAAAAGGAGTTACGGCTACTTTAAGTGATAATAAATTATGTGCCGGCAATGAGGAATTCTTAAAATCATTAGGGGTAAATTTGCCTAGTGATTTTATATTGAATAATATTTCTAGAGATTTAAATCTGGGTGCAACAGCAATTTATCTTTCAAGAGATGGAGAATTATTAGGGGCAGTTTTACTGGCTGACATTTTAAGAGATGATGCAGCAAATCTCATTGGCCAATTAGATAAATTAGGTGTAAAATCTACTTTATTAACTGGAGACAATAGGAATGCTGCTGAGCATATTGCCTATGATGTAGGTATTGAGGATTTAAAATACAATTGTCTGCCGGGAGATAAGATCTCTAAGATTAAAGAATTCCAATCCAATGATAGGAAGGTTGCAATGATTGGCGATGGAATAAATGATGCGCCAGCTTTAAGACAAGCGGACATTGGAATTTCAATGGGAGGTGTTGGCAGTGACATCTCAATTGAAGCATCTGATGTATGTCTTGTAAGTGATGACATTAAGTATATTCCACATTTGCTTGCACTTTCTAGAAAAACCATCAGAACTATTAATATTGGAATCGCCTTTGCTTTGGGATTAAATATTATAGCAACAATTCTTGCCGCATTAGGATATTTGGGTCCTATTGGGGGAGCATTTATACATAATATTGGATCTGTAATAGTGATTATCTATTCTTCTTTGCTTTTAAGATTCAAAACAAGGGTTGATTAAACAATAATAATTTCTTAAAAACAGATATGATAAAAAGGTGATAAAAATGATATTTGAATTTGCTATCCTTTGCATATTATTGTTTTTTGTACTTTCATTAGCATTTTTAAGAGCTTGAAATGTTTGAAAAATATTTTAAAATACTGATACTATTTCATTTTTATTTTTTTATTTTTTTATTTTTTCAGTCTTTTAGGCTTGTTTTTTTAGTTTTTTTTAGTTTTTTTTAGTTTTTTTAATGTCCCTTTCCATTTCTTTTTTTAAAAAATTTTATTAATGATTTTATTAAAATATTTATCATAAGAATTCTAATTATAGAATATTAAATGATTTTTCAGTGATTTTATGATTAGTTTAGATGAATTAAATGAAGAAATTAAAGAATTAACAAAAGATTATAAAGGTTTTAAATTTGAATATATTGACACCGCCACAATTGTAGTTGAGCCATGGACAAGATTAAAATGTCAATATGGATGTCCTAACTATGGCAAAACACTTGTATGTCCGCCTTATACTCCAAAGGCAGAAGAGTTTATTGGTATGGTAAATTCCTATAAAACTGCCATTTTATTTGAAATCAGTTTAGCGTCCATTGAAGATAATATTGGTGGAATCTCTAAAATAGCATTGGATATAGAGAATTGTTGTGCTCATTTTGGTTATTATAAGGCATTTGGTATGGGTGGTGGACCTTGCATGGTTTGCAAGTCCAAAGGTGAAGAATGTAATCTGGAGGAATGCAGATATCCTACAGAAGCCCGTCCATCTGGTGAAGCTTGTGGTGTGGATATTCATAAGACTATTGAAAACAATGGTTTTGATATTTTAGGAATTGATGAGGAGAATAATAGTTATTTCTGTTATGGAATTATTTTATTGGATTAAAAAATTTTTAGGGGGATAAAATGGAATTGAATAATAGAACTACAATAATCATTGTTGTTGCCGTAATATGTTTAACTTTCATATTAGGTACAGCATTATACTTGAATTCAGGAGGAGAAATCATTCCTCTTTCTCAAGAAGTGCCAATGCATATTATAAATACTACTTTTTCAACTCAACATTCTTTAGATGCAAAAACAATCTGCACTGTTAATGTAGGGTCCGAGCATGCTGATGAAGAGGTAATTGTGGAAGTATTGTATAGTAGAGATGGTTCTAATTTAAATGATGGTGACAAAGCTAAAAAAACTGTTGCTTCTGATGGGACCATAGTTTGTGAAAGCAAGGAATCATATGACAAGTACCCTGACCATGCAATTGTAACACTTTTTGATCTTGATGGAAATGTGCTGGATAGTGCAGATGTTACTTTAGCTACTGATGACAGTACACAAGTGGCTGTTGGTAATGGTACTGTAACTGCAAAATCAATCACTCAAGCGGAACATTCAGCATCTGACAGCAAAACTGGCTCTAGTGGTAAAAGGGTTACTGAATGGGTGGAAGATTTAGATTTATCAGATAAGGCAGGATATGATTGTCATGTTTACATTCATCATAGAAGTGATGGTACAAAATATTATATAGATGATGAAGGAAAAAAACATTCTGCTCCAGAAAGTCAGGAATGGGTATTTTAACCCAATCCTAAATTTAATATCAAATTATATATAGATTGAATTATAAATCTTTAATTATATATTTATTGAATTTAATGAGTTTATATAAATTTAATATTCTTAAAGGAAGTTTAAAAAATGAAATCTGTAGCTATTAATGGATTTGGAACTATTGGTAAAAGAGTGGCAGATGCTGTTGCTGCTCAAGATGATATGAAAATCATAGGTGTTAGTAAAACTAGACCAAACTTTGAAGCAAGAACTGCTGTAGAAGAAAAGGGATATCCTTTATACATTGGTATTCCTGAAAGAGAAGGTCTATTTAAAGAAGCAGGAATTGAAATTGCAGGAACTGTTGAAGATATGGTTCAGGAAGCGGATATTGTAGTTGACTGTACTCCTGGAAACATCGGACCTCAAAACCTTGAAATGTATAAAAAAGCTGGTGTAAAAGCTATTTATCAAGGTGGGGAAGATCATGAATTAACTGGATTGTCTTTCAACTCATTTTCTAACTATGACGATTCATACGGTGCAGACTATGCAAGAGTAGTATCCTGTAACACTACCGGTTTAACCCGTACCTTACACACTCTTAATCCATTAGTTGACATTAAAAAAGTTCGTGCTGTAATGGTTAGAAGAGGATCTGACCCTTCTGAAATCAAAAAAGGTCCTATTAACGCTATTGTTCCTAACCCTCCAAAAGTACCTTCTCACCACGGTCCTGATGTACAGACTGTAATGAAAGGCATCGATGTTACTACAATGGCTTTACTTGTACCTACCACTTTAATGCACCAACACAACCTAATGGTTGAAATTGGCAATGAAGTAACTAATGATGAAGTAATCGATGTACTTGAAAAACGTTCCAGAGTTATGGTTGTTGAAGCTGCTGCTGGCCTTGACTCAACTGCAGCACTTATGGAATATGCTAAAGATTTAGGAAGAAGCAGAAACGATTTATATGAGATTCCAGTATGGAAAGAATCAATTAACGTTGTAGGCAATGAATTGTTCTACATGCAAGCAGTACACCAAGAATCTGATGTAGTGCCTGAAAACGTTGATGCTATCCGTGCAATGTTGGAAATGGAATCTGACAATGAAAAATCCATTGCTAAAACCAACAAAGCTATGGGAATTTTATAAATCAACATAATTTCAGATATAATTAATTAAATAGAGTTATTCTATTTAATTTTCTTACTTTTTTTCTAAATCATAAAATTTTTAATTTCTATTTAATTGTTTAATTTCTATTTAATTGGTTTAATTTCATTTTTTTATATTTTATCATTTTTTTAATTATTTGTGGTGTTTTTATGAAAGATAAGGTTATTTTTGGTCCAGCTGGAAAACCAATAGAATTCAATGGAAAAGCACATGAGTCTCCAGAATTTTTAGGGCCTTTAGGGTTATATGCATTTGAATATCAGTCCACTTATGGTGTCAGAATTGGCGAATCCTCTGCACTTAAACTTAGGGAATCTGCTGAAGAAAATGGGGTTTTAATGTCTATGCATTGTCCTTATTATGTGAATGTCTGTTCTAAAGAGGAAGAAAAAATTGAAAGTACAATAGATAGATTGGTTCAATCTGCAAAAGTTGGTGAATTCATGGGTGCATATAGGCTTGTATTCCATCCAGGATTTTATTCAGGCAGAAAACCTGAAACCTGTATGGATTTAGCTAAAAAGACTTACACAAGACTCCTTGAAAGATGCGAAGAGGAAGGAATAGAAAACTTTACTTTTGCACCTGAAACTACTGGAAAGCGTTCTCAATTGGGGAATATTGATGAAATCATTGAAATGTGTGCCAGTTTTGACCACTTTGAGCCTACAATTGACTTTGCCCATGTTCATGCAAGGGGAAGAGGAATCTTAAATAAAAAAGAGGATTATAATTGCATATTCTCAAAGCTTGAAGACAATTTGGATATTGATAGATTGCATTGTCATTTCACTACAATAGAATATACTGACAAAGGTGAAAAGAAGCATCACACCTTAGCTGAAGATGATGAGTATGGTCCACACATTAAGGATTTGCTTTTGAATCTAATTGAAAACGATTGGAAAGCTACAATAATTTGTGAAACTCCTTTAATAGATCAAGATGCCTTAAGAATGAAACAGCTTTACGACTCCTTAATATAGGTAATCTAAACTTAATTCTTTTATGAAAATATTTAAATAATGTTAATAATATATTAAGTAATCTAAACGATTATAACTAAATAATCAAAAAAATTTTTATTATTTTAAACATTCGATTTGATGTGATAGATGTGAAATCTGAAAATAAAAGTTCAAGCAAAAAGAAATCAGAGGTTTCCATTAAGAATAGGGCTAGTTTCAATGAAATTGAAACCAAGGTTATTGTATTGGAAACTGCAGGTTATCCTTTCAATTTTGGATTATTGGAAGG
Organism: Methanobrevibacter sp.; assembly: GCF_045114555.1. Classification (GTDB taxonomy): domain Archaea; phylum Methanobacteriota; class Methanobacteria; order Methanobacteriales; family Methanobacteriaceae; genus Methanobrevibacter. The sequence goes on from NZ_JBGUKT010000034.1 coordinate 14,297, forward strand.
GCCTAATTTAGAGATATCTGATAAAGTTCTTTTTGAACAGTATGCTATAGACCAATGGAGCGGAACATCAGTTAGAACAGGTTCTTATCTATTTGATCAAAAGATTATCCCAGACTTTGCATTTAAGATCATCACTGCATATCCTGAAGACTCTGTAATCGGTGAAAGCACCTCCATTACAATAGTCACTAAAGATGACGACACACAGGACTCTGTAAAAAGGGTCAGGTCCGATGTTTTCTTTGATGATGTTGTAGGTCAGGAAAATGCCAAAAAGAAATCAAAACTCATTTACAGATATTTGCAGGACCCTGAGAAATTCGGCCCATGGGCTCCAAAGAATGTTTTGTTCTATGGACTTCCAGGAACTGGAAAAACCATGATGGCAAAGGCATTGTCAAATGAATTGAATATCAATCTCTTTTTGATAAAGGCAACATCCCTAATAGGTGATCATGTTGGAGATGCAGCAAATAAGATTCATGACCTGTATGAAACAGCATCTAAATCATCCCCATCCTTAATATTCATTGATGAAATAGATGCAATTGCATTGCATAGGTCTTTCCAGTCATTAAGAGGCGATGTTTCTGAGATTGTAAACTCTCTTTTAACTGAAATGGATGGCATCAATCCGAATGATGGAGTTGTGACTATTGCTGCAACCAATAATCCTTCTTCTATTGACTTTGCAATCAGAAGCCGTTTTGAAGAGGAAATTGAATTTAAATTGCCAAATGATGAAGAGCGCAGAGAGATAATTCAATTGAACCTCAACACTTTCCCATTGAAATATGATTTGGACATTGATAAGCTGGTAAAACTTTCAAAAAGAATGTCTCCAAGAGACATCAAGGAAAAGATATTGAAAACAGCTCTTCACAATGCAATCATAAACGATAAGGAAACAGTGACAATGGATGATGTCCATTTTGCATTGGAAGTAAATAAATATGAAATAGAAGAAGTCAAAGGAATGTTTGAATAGTGAACATTCCGCTTTAATTTTTTTAATAATTAAACTACTTTTATCTTTCTACACTACTTTTTTTTAAATTTAATTTATATATGATGATTACTAAAAATAATTGCATAGTCCCGTGGGGTAGTGGCAATCCTTTTGGGCCCTGGACCCAAAGATAGCGGTTCGACTCCGCTCGGGACTACTTTTTTATTCTCTTTTTTTCAAACACTTGATACATTTTCTACCATTTTCCATGACTTTAAGGAGATGGGTAGCTTAACGATATTTAAGAAATGATTTATTAATGGTTGTTTTATCAGTTCGTAACACCCCTAATTAAAGAAGCAAATTAAACAAACAACATAGTGGAAATAGAGAAATTGTAAATTGCTTTGACAAAACTTTTTATAAGTTGTACAATAAATGATTTAAATAAGAAAAATAAGAAAAAAACATTAATACTTCATTAAACCGAAGCTTTAAGAAACGGCAAATACATAATATATTATTGAGGATATCCTATGAAAAAGACTTCAATTTTGGTATTTCTAACTATTTTTGAAATAGTGGCAGTTACATTAACATTGGCCTTAGATGACATATTCTACTTTTTTAACTTTACATATATTGGCTTGGCCCTTGCAATTGGAATTTATCTTCATCTCTCAAATAGCAAATATTCAAGATATGGTAGGAATGTAATTCAATTGGCTATAGGATTGTATATTCTCATTTATCTTGGATTAATATCCCATGAGAACATGATGATAGAGGGATTCTGGTATTACTTGTTTTTAGGCTCATTTACAGCAGCAGTAATTCATTATGCGGTTGCAAAGATATTCGGACCGCTGCTCTTTGGCCGTGGCTGGTGTGGATATGCATGCTGGACTGCTATGATTTTGGATCTGTTGCCATACAAGTATCCAAATCAAAACCTTGGCCATAAGAGAAAAGGATTCGGATATATCAGATATGTGCTATTCATTGCATCATTTGTCCTTGTTTTAGGGCTATTCATGTTTAAAATAAGCAATTTGGAAATGTGGATGTTTTACTTATTCATCTTAGGCAATGTAATTTATTATGCTATTGGAATATCTCTTGCATATGCCCTTAAGGATAATCGGGCATTTTGCAAATATATCTGCCCTACAACAGTTTTCTTAAAAGTCTCAAGCTATTTTTCATTGCTTAGGATAAAGCATGATGAAAGTTCATGCATAAATTGCAATAAATGCTTGAAGGTTTGCCCTATGGAAGTGGATATCTTTGACAATTCCAGAAAAAGGGAAAATGGAACTGAATGCATACTTTGCTTGAATTGCATTAAGGAATGTCCTCATAGTGCTTTGGATTTATAGGTTTCTTAAAACTACTATTTAAGGAAGTAAATTAAACTTTTAAAACTATCAAAGTGGGATAATTTATTTTATTATTTTTTACTTTTTTTCATTGAATTTCATCATTATACTTAATAAGATTATAGGCTTCAATCCCTTTTTCTGTTAATTTATAAAGTCTCCCTATTTTCGCATCTTCATTAATACAGGTTACAATATCTTCTTTTTTCAAATCGGATAATATAGCACTAATTTGATTTATTCTTAAGTCCATTTCTGCGGCCATTTCTGAAGGCATTTTAAACTTTTTATTCATGTTCATTACTAGATTATATCTATTGTTTGAACGTTTGATATAAGAGACTGTATTCATAATTTCACTATTTTCCATAAAAAGTTATATATTATTACTAATAATATATCATATTAGTAAGAATTTAATAATAGATTAATAATAATTTAATATTATTCTAATAAGTTCAAACTATTTTTTAAAGGAGGTTCCTATGGCAAAAAATATAAAACTTTTGGAAAATTTAAAATCAAAAGTAACGTATGAAAATAAGACAATTTATGGAATTGTAATGATTGTTTTAGGTTTAATCATTTGGGGATTGACACATGATTATTTAGGAATAATGGATATTATCATAATAATGATCCCATCTATTCTATTGGTCATTCCAAATGAAAGTGTAAAGAACAGCAAGATTATGGGGATTATTTTAGCTATTGTACTAATATTCATCATTTTATCTTGCATAGGCAGTCTTATGGGTGTTGAGGATATAGTTTCTTATTATTATAGAGAATATCAATATTACTATGCCTCTGCTTATATGGATTATAAAGGACTATACTACTCTATAATGGGACAAATAATATTTGTCTATGTTGCTCAAATTGTATATTCCATCTTAAACTTGGTTTCATGTTACATGATGTCAATACCAACTAAAAAGAATGAATCTAAGGCTGTTGCTTCAAATTCAAATAATGAAGAACAAGAAAATCAGTTAAAAGTTAAATACTGTAAGGAGTGCGGTACTCAATTGGATGAAGATTCTAAATTCTGCCCATCATGTGGTAAGGATGTTTAATGTATTTAGTCATATTCATAATGGGGATATTTACGGTGAACCTCAAGGAGACTATTGCTATAAATGATATATATTAGATGACGATAAGATTTATTGGTATTTTAGAAATGAATCAGGTTATAAATCCATGGTAGTCTGTTTGATCAATCATTATTATAAAATTTTAGGTGATAAATTGGAGAAAAAGCATAAAATCATATTAGCAATTGTGGCTATTTTGGTAATTGTAGGTGTTTGTTTGTATCTAAATTATCAAGATACTTCTATAGATGCTATGACCACTACATATTATTCTGGAAGCGGCACAATATGTGCAAAGGCAAACTTGATGGGTCCTAATGGTGTTATAGAAGGAGAACCTATCAGAGTTGTCATTATTGGGGCTGATAAAGTGGTAGCTAATTTTACAATAGTGTCTGGCGAGGAACATAATGTTACAGGTTTGACAGGGCAACACGATTATCTAGTGTCATATAAATATGAAGGCCATTATCCATACAGATCTTCAAGCTATGATGACAGGGATATAAATGTTGTTTCTGGAAGAACACCAAATTATAGTCTTCTTAGTTTCCTATAAGTTAGGTAAATTTAATTTTTTTTTAAATTTTTATTTTTTCTTATTTTTCTTATTTAATTGATTTTTGTGGAAGACATTTTTAACAGTGATCTTGGATGGGTTTATACATTTAATAAAAAATAAAAAATAATTTAGCTCTTTTGCTTTGGCTAAAAATAAATTTAATCATAGGCAATGCAAAAACACCATTCTATCATTAATCAAAAAACAGTTATTTTTTAAATCTATTTTCTTAAGAGTGCTTCGCAGATTTTCAAGATGTTTTCTTCGTCCTCTTTTGCCAATTCTTTGATGTTCTTGGAAATGTCATAAAATATCTTATTGACAATTGATTGAGTCATCTTATCTATGGTTTTTATATCCTTCGCATCTACACTATTTAGTTTAACTATGCCCTTTTGACTCTCACGTTGTCTTATCTCTTCCATAGACTCTCTTAAACTACCAAGTAATGAGTTTATTTCAATTAAATTAAAGGATTCTTTAAGTAAATCAAACTCACTTTTGATTATCTTTTCCGCTTCGATAACTTCCTTCTCACGAAGCTTTTTATTTTTCTCAGCAATTCCCCTTAAGTCATCGATGTTAAATAAGTCAATGCCTATTTCCTTAACGTCCTCTTCAATGTCTCTTGGATTTGCAATATCAATGAAAACCATCTTTTTTGGTATTTTCTCATCAAATACTTTCAATAGTCTTGCTTTATTGATGATTGCATGAGGCGCTCCAGTGGAACTGATTACAAGGTCTGCATTGATCAGTTTTTCTTCCAAGTTATCAAAGAGAATTGCTTCCCCCTCAAGTTCCTCTGCCAGTTTAATAGCTTTGTAATAAGTTCTGTTTGCAACAAAAATAGCTTTCAAGTTCTTTTCAGCCAATGCTTTAGCAACAAGGGTTCCCATCTTTCCTGCACCAATAACAAGAACATTCTTATCTTGCAACTCTCCAAGATTTTCCTCTGCAAGGTCAACTGCTGCTGAACCGATGGAAATGGATCCCTGATTGATTTTAGTCTTGTTTCTTACAACTTGACCAACATGTATTGCCTTTGTGAAAATAGCATCCAATTTCTTTCCGCAATGGCCTTCCCTTTCACTTTTCAATTTTGCATCCTTCACTTGTCCTAAGATTTGGTCTTCACCGATAATCATGGATTCAAGACCTGAAGTCATTCTGAATAAATGCAAAACTGCTTCATCACTATATTGTATTATGACATATTTGTTTTCGCAGTCTAAGTCAAGTTCATTGTAATCTTCAGCATAAAGGAAATACTCATATCTATTGCATGTATTGATTTCAATATATTCTTTAACATCAATCTGTTCTTTTAAAGTTGAAAACAATTCTTTCAAATCTTTTGATACCTTTTCCATAGTTTCTATGTCTGCAAGGGTGTGGTCTACACGTATATTGATTATCAATTTTGAGTCTCCTTTATTTTATGATAAGTCAGAGTTAATTATGCTTTCTGCAAGCCTTTTAGATTCATCTAATTTATTTTCCTTTAGGCAGTTTCTTATTTCTTCATTGTTTAGAATGCTCTCAAGATATTCCCTTCTCACCTTTTGGTCATCTACTTTTTCCTTAAGGATTTTTCTTGCATGATCTTGGAGTTTTATTTCGAGAATATCCTCTTTTGTAATGATGGATTGAATCTTTTTTCTAAGTTCTCTAGCCATTAAAGGACTTTGCCCATTTGTATAAATGGATATCTCTATATCATCTATCAAGAAACTTGTAGGCGCTATTATATTTCCTTCTTCAGGTTTGTCTGCTCTGTTAATTAATTTTCCTTGGCTGATGGATGCAATGTATTCGCATAGCTTTTCATCGCCGCTTGCGG
>NZ_JBGUKT010000035.1:0-85329 GCF_045114555.1 Methanobrevibacter sp.
TTCTGGTTTTCTTTCTTTGTGAACACCAGTTTTAACAAGTTTTGTCCATTCAGGGGCAACAATTTTATCATTATTATCTCTAAATTCATCTGCAACAGTATTAATTAATAACTCTGCAGGAACATCAAATACAGTTGTCATATAATTTTCTCCAATTAATATGTTTCTAATCCAATTTTATTACTCACCTAAGACTGGTGTCTGTAACTCTAAGCGAATAATCTAATTAGATTGCTTTTTATAAATAACAGCAACATTTCCTCTAACGTCAATAAGTTGGGATTTAGTGCCTTCAACAATGTTGCTTATTAAATCATCTTTATTTCTTGCTACATTTTTAGCAAATCGTAATTTAATAATAGGATTGGATTTTAACTGACGTTTAATCTCTTCAATAACATTGTCATTAACACCAGCTTTTCCAATATTTATTGTCATAGCGGAACGAGCTTCATTCATAATCTCTTTTTTTGAAAGTGTAAGAGTCAATTTTAGCTCTCCTTTTTAACTTTTTTTCCCTGATGTAAGGAATTTTCATGATATGGCCACACTCGCCACAATAAATATTAATTTCATTATTAATTAGCCGGACAGCGCAGTTGTGACCGGGAACCAAAAACTTGTAACAATTTTTACAGTATCTTCGTCCCCAGACTTGAGGAATCTTTGCATTATACTTTTTGGAAATCTTTCGAGCAAGCTCAACATAACGATGAGATCTTTCAGAATGTTCTTTATATTCCTTTTCTGCACGATTAAAAAGAATATCCATCCTTTCTTGAGCTATCTCAATCATCCAATCAGGTTTTTTTCCTCTAGCCATAGATACTCCTCTCATACAACGTATAATCTCTTTAAAATAACTAATTGCCTAAATAAAAGTAGATTTTGATGAGAAATCACATTTTAAGCAATGTAAAAATAAAGTAATTAAATAAATATTCCTATAATATAATAGTACAAGAGGAATATTAAGATAAGATATGTTTTTTATTATATAAAAAGGTTTTCTATATTATATATAATATTATAAAAATAAGACAAAAATAGTATAAATAAATTAATTATTTTTAAAATTTTAAGGTTCAGGACATATGAAAATGAATATGGGAAGAACAATGAAAAAATTATTCCAAAAGCCATTCCATATAATCGATTGAACCAACAGGGCATTCCATTTTATCAGATGCAATAGCTATTATCAAATCACGAATCTCTTCAACAGACTTGTCACTTGCATCTATCTCATTGGTTTTATCCCCATAAATCTCATAAGCTTCTGCTGAACAGACTGCCAAAGCTTCTGCTTCAAGGTTTTCCTGAATTTTAGACTCTGAATAATTCCTTTCTTCAAGCCTATTTTTAAGAATGGATGGATTTAAACGAAGGACAATCATTTTATCTGCCCCTTCACAAAGATGAGACAAATGACCTTCCACTATTAAAACACAGTCACTGCTTTTATCGATTTCATCATTCAAAGATTCATTTAATCCATCAATGTCAATGATTTTATAAAGTTTATCGGGATCTTCACCTAAAACCAAGTCATTTTCAATTGCAAAATCATTTACCTTAATGAGTCTTGAATGAAATCCATTGCTGGACAGATAATCATTCAAATCACTTGCAACAGTTGTTTTACCAGTGCAAGGAGTGCCTGATATGAAAATAACTGTATCTTTGGACAAATCATTTAAAATAGACATGCTAAACACTGCAATATTATTTTTTAAGGATTATACGTAACACATCCTCATCTTCAAGGACATGGTCTGGACCTACCTTTTGACCTGGAAATTTTACTGAAGTTCCCCAAATCTTAGCATGCCTAAAGTTCTTAACAAACTCTCTGTGTAACTTTTCACATGCATCAATAACTGTAGAGCCTCTTCTGATAACCAAAGGATCTTCCATATCTGCTTTTCTACCTTGCGGCTTTAAATAAACCCTAATTAAATCCACACGATCGAATATTTCTTCTTTAAGTGCATCAATATTGAGTTTCTTATCTGCAGAAATAGGTATGAATTCAGGAATTTCCTTTTGAAGTTGCTTTAGATAATCAAGGTCAACCAAATCCACCTTATTCAATAGAATCATCATAGGAACATAGGATTTATTGTCTTCAATAACATCAATGAACTGGTCAATTGTTACATCATCCCTAAACAAGACATCTGCATTGTGGATTCCATACTCATTTATAATTGATCTGATGGTTTTTTCATCCAAATAGGTCAAAGGAACTGTTGTAGAAACATTAACTCCACCTTTACGTGTCTTTTTGATTCTAACATCCGGCTTGGTTTGATTTGGCCTTACACCTACATTATCAAGCTCCTTTAAGATAACATTCAAATGCTGTGGATTAAGTGTGTCCAATACAACTATAATCAAGTCTGCAGTTCTTGCAACTGATAGGATCTCTTTACCTCTACCTTTACCTCCAGCAGCACCAGTAATGATTCCAGGAATATCAAAGATTTGGATTTGGGCATTGTTATATTCCATAACCCCGGGAATGATTTCTAAAGTAGTAAATTGATAAGCTCCAACCTTACTTTCAGCATTGGTTAACTCATTAAGCAATGTAGATTTACCTACAGATGGGAAACCTACTAAAACCGCTGTAGCATCACCGCTTTTTTTAATGTGGAATCCTTCACCTTTAGATCCGCCACTACTTCTTTTAATCTGTTCTTCCTTAAGTTTAGAAATTTTAGCCTTTAATTTACCTATATGGTGAGAAGTAGCTTTATTATAAGGTGTCTTTTGAATTTCCTCTTCAATAGCTTTTATTTTTTCTTCTATAGACATAAACTCCCCAATAAATAATTTATTATGAAATATTAATTAATTTTGAAATAAAAATTAAATTTTAATAATCAATAAGTTAATGTTTTATGAAATTATACATTGAAAAATGTAAATATTTTATTATAATATAAATTTTGTATTTTTAACATATAAAATATGCGGTAAAATAGGAAATTAAATGGTAAAAATAGATAATGAATTAAAAAAGATATGCCCAATAAACTTATTTTAAAAAAATAAAAAAAGAAAAAGAAAAAAGTTATAAAAATCATAAGAAAAGCTCAATGGACAAGCTGACCTTATAATCTATAACTAAATTTAAATTTTATACATAAGCAAAACTGTTATGTCTCTGTTGTATTTGTATCTTGGCTATCAGAACTTGAAGATGCACCATTAATTGACCAGGTAGAAACTCCTTCTTGCATATTGGTTAAGGTAAATGTATCTTGGCCTGCACCACCCAATAGGAACAATCTAGTAAAGACAGAGTCTCTAAGTTCATTATCCATCAAGATAGCGGTATAGTCATTTCCAGAACCAATGAGATAAAGGGTATAATTACCTTCTTTGTCTAAGGTTTTGTTTACAGTCAAATAACCATCTTCAATAGCGATAAGATTGCTTGCTTTAAGAGGATTATATTCAGTACCGTTTAACTCTATTTTACTACCGTTTTTATCCCAAACAGCAGTCATTTGAGCAGTAGTTCCATTAGTACCATTAGATCCTCTTTTAACTATGGCATTGTATAAAATGCCACTGTCATTCAATACATTAATGCTACCTTGAGAGTTAGGATTAATAGTAGCATAATTTCCAGACATGTAATATTGATAGTTTGTACTGTCTAATGTATCAAAGTTCCATGATCCGAAGTAGGACCACCATCCAGCTTTTGAAATCATATCTGAACTTAAGACAAATGCAACATTATTTGGATTGGATGGGTGTGACTGCTTTACAACAGCGTTTGCTTGACTTTCAGTTAAATTATAATCACTAATTAAAGTTGATTTAGCATTTTCTCTACTCATACCTAAAGTTTTGTCCAATGCATCAACTGCAGTTACATTGCTTCCTGTGTAATTACATAATAAATCAGAAGCATTACTACCAGTAGTTCCCAACATCTGTAAGATTCCTTTAGATTGGGCTAAATCTGAAGTAGTCAATGCTTTACCTACCCAGTATGCACGGTCTCCTGTCTGAGAACCCCCATCGAAAGAAGTTGGATGATCAGATGCAATTTGGAATAGGTAACCGTAGTCCCACCAGGAAATGATAACTGTATCATTAGTAGTGTTTTCTTTAATATAGTCCATAGCATTCCACATAGGGTCACTTGACCCAGGAGCAGTAGCCGCAGTAGTTAAATAAGCTCCACAAACAGTTGGAGACACTAAAGCTAAAGTGATTAATACAACAACCAATGCCTTCTTAATAGATACATCTGAATCCCTAATAGATTTTCTAAGATATATGAATACTCCAGAAATAACTACAAGAGCAACGAATACAATAGAACCTATCATTAAAGCATTATCAAGACCATAATAAATTTGAGTAATTGGGAATGCAATCAAGAATGAACATACCAAAGCTATCAAGAATAAAGTTCTGTCATCATCAATGTTAGCTTTGACGTAATCAACTGCATAACCTACAAAAATACCTGCACAGATACCCATAGGAACAACCAATACCTGAATAAACCTTGTACCTTGAGTTACTGCTGCTGCAGACGCAAGAATCCATACAAGGAATAAGCTTAAGTAAAGCACATTTAAACGTTTGCTTTTATTGATTTCATCAGTTGAACCGAAAGACCCAATGTCTTTAAGGGAAATTCTGAACCTGTCTTGTTCCTTTCTAACAGAAGTAGCCTTACGTTTAGATTTATGAGGTTTTGAGGAGTCCCCTTTAATTTTTACAGATCTTAATCTAAACAATCTTTGAACAAATGTGAATAAGACCAATAAAACACCAAAGAAAGCAACTATTCCACCAACCCCGTTTATAATACCATTGGTATTAGCTAAGAATGCTCCAGGAAGACCACCCGCTAAAATATTTGGCCTTTGCAACTCTGCAACAGAAACAAATACGTTAGGCCATACATCATGTGATGCGGATAAAATTGAGAAACCTCCAGTAAGACCATTTATAGCTTCTAATATACCACTAATTCCAACAGTAAACAATAAGCTGATAGCACCCAAAACAACAATTAAAACTACTGAGAACAATTCTTTTTGATTCATCAACCAGTTTAACTTATTATCATATTTCTTAAATGGTTCCAATACTTCAATGTCCAGATAGAAACATAATATGAAGAACACTATCATCACAATTATCATTACTGCAGGATAAAACATATAACCGGACCATGAAATTGAAAAGAGCCCAATAGATAAAACAGACAATATAGCAAATATTACTCTATGAGCTAATTTATCACTTTTAACCGCTTCTACAAAGAAGAGTATGAAGAATAACGGCAAGGTTACGTTAAACATATCTGTATCAAAAAATCCTGCAAATGTGTGTGAAATATAGTTAGGACCTAAAGCTACGATTAATGCAGCAGCAATTGCCCCATAATCATTAGTGATTCTTCTTGTGAATATGTAAACAGGAATTACCGCAAATGATGAAATGAATGCGCCAGTCCAGAATGCAACTTCCTTAAGAGACATATCCTGGAACATGTTCACTATTCCATATAAGAATGATGTGACATATGCAATCATCGGCTGATAAGACCCAACGTCCCTTCCTGATGGATAGTAGGAATGCATATCCCAACCAGAACCATTTACTAAAGTATCACCAAAATATCCATGATCCATATAATCTTGAGTCATCCTTAAGTTAAAGTATGAGTCCATTTCACTGAAATAAGGAAGACCATCAGCATCCATATAATTTGCTTTAATTTCATTTGGAACTCCACCAATATCAGCGGCTTGAGCCCTAAGACCAAAAACCAAAACAAACAATATTGCTATGATAACCACAGATTTTAATATTGTTTTAACTTTCTGATTTTCCATAAAAAATCCTCGTACATTTTACAAATAATATTCGAATATATACTTTTAGCCATATTCAATCATCCCATGAAAGATAAAAGCGCTTAAATTATCTAATTTTCATAAAACAACAGTATACGACTTGTAAAACAAATAATTAAATATATTTTAAAATATATTGCAATAATTATTTTGAATTAAAATTATTAAACTTAAGACTTGAGGGATTGATATTAACCTAATGTTAATAAAAATCAATTTAAATTTAATAATAATTAAATATACATTTTATATACATATATAATTTTCTAATATACTATATAAAGGAAAAAATAGCCAATAAACATTTGAATATATACGAATAAAATTATTGGTTAAAAAATAAAAAAAATAGCTATTTAAAAAAATGAAAAAATGAAAAAATAAATTTATAATAATCCTTAAAAAATTAAAAAAAAGTATAAAAAATAGAAAATAAATTGAAAAAATAAAAATTGAATAAAGAAAATGATAAATTTTTATAATAATCCTTTAATCATTTACTTAATTCTTCTGATTTTTCTTGCAATACTTTGTCCAAATCCTTCAATTGGCAACTGAACCTGCATTGTGGGAAGCCACTGCATCCAACAAATTCACCAAATCTTCCAGAACGTTTCAATAAGTCTCTGCCACATTCTGGACATTTGCCAACAACTTCAGGAGCGCGCCTTTTGCTTACTTCCTTACCACAATTTGGATCAAGGCAAACGTGTTCCCTTCCCTTTTGGCCTTTTCTCTTAATTGAAATCATAGGCAATCCACATGTTGGACAAGTTGATTTTAAGATATTTGCACCTTTAGGAAGTGAGTAAGTATTTCTGCATTGAGGGAAATTGGAGCATCCTATAAATGTTTGCTTATTCCTTCTTGAATACTTTTTAAGCAGTTTACCGCCACATGGACAATCTCCAACGATATTTGATTCCTGATAGGATTCATAAAGCTTTGAACCAATTTCCTTTTGATTGTCATTAATATCCTTAAGAATTGATCTTACTTCCTTTTCACCATTTGCAAGAATCTCCTCTTTTGTAATTTTATCGGCAGATAAGCTATCCAACTCTTTTTCAAATTCACGAGTTAACTCCTCGCTAGTCAAGTTCTTACAGTATTGCTTTAATGTGTCGATAATATGAACACCTAATGGCTTAACTTCAATCTTTTTGCCATCAATATATTTCCTATCATACAATTTGGCAATGATGTCTGCACGAGTAGCCTTTGTACCAAGCTCTCTTTTCTCTAATTCCTTGATAAGAGACGCTTCATTGTATCTTGCAGGAGGTTTGGTTTCCTTTTCCTCTGAAATGATTTCATGAATCTTAAGGAAATCTCCTTTTTTAAGTGGAGGGAACTCATCCGCTTCTTGTTTCTTAAATGGATAGTGTTTTAACCATCCTTCATGAGAAACCCTTTTTCTTGAAAAGACAAATTCCTCATTGTTAACATTCAAGTCAACTTTCATGGTTTCCAATTTGGAATCCTCACTGAAGACACTTATGAACCTATAAACTATCAAACGATAAATCTTTTCCTCATCTGGAGATAAGTTAGATGGCAATACGCCAGTTGGGTGAATAGCTGGGTGTGCTGCATCTTCCTTCTTACCTTCATTTGGCTTTAATTTTGCTGGCAAATCAGCAATATGTTTTCTAAACTCTTCATCCCTAAGAAGACCTGCAAAAATCTCTTTAAATCCTAATGATTCAGGAAGTTTTTGGGATGAGGTACGTGGATAAGAAGTGTATCCTCCAACATATAGGTTCTGAGCTGCAACTTGAGTCCTTTTAGGGGAAAATCCAAATACAGTGTGGGCTTCAGATTGCAATCCTCCTAAATTGAATGGAATAGGAGGTTTTCTGATTGTTTCCTTAATATTTACATCAGTTACAGTTGCATCAGCCCCTTGACATTCATCAAATATTCTTTTAGCCCTTTCTTCATCAAAGATCTTATCTTCAACATGATTTGCTATAATGTCAAAATCAGACTTGGCCTTGATTTGCCAATAAGGTTCTGGAATGAATGATTGTATCTCCTTTTCCCTATCCACTAAAATGGATAATGTAGGAGTTTGCACACGTCCTGCAGATAAGCTTATGCGACTTGAAGATGCTGATCTAACAGCTTTCATCAAAGCTGAAGAGATATTCATACCAAAGTAATAGTCTAGCATATGTCTTGCAATACCACTATCCACTTGGTGTATGTCAATGTCAATCATATGGTCATATGCATCTACAATATCCTTTTTAGTCAATGTGGAAAATTTCATACGGGATGCTTTCGCTTCAGCATTGTTTCCACAGGCATATTTCAATGCATTATAACCAATTAATGTTCCTTCTACGTCGTAATCGCAAGCATGAACAAATTTATCTGCATCTTTAGAGAGTTTTTTAATAGCATAAACATAATCCCTAACATATCCGCTATTCTTTTCAACTTCATATGCTGGAACCCATTTTAAATCAAACCCTAATCTGTCTCTTGAAGTAGCGGATGTCAAAGAGTACAAGTGACCTACTGCAGACAAAACAGTGGTCCTTTTGCCATCTTCCTCAAATTCCCAATAGCTTATCTTCCTACCATATTTCTTCTTTTGGGCCTTTGAAGAGAGAGCCTTTGCTATCTTCTCAGCAGATTTCGGTTTTTCTGAAATAATCACTTCATGCATGTTATCACATAATAAATAAAAATTATAATTTAAAAATTTTAATACAATGATTAATAAAAATGTAAAAAATAGAATTCTATAAAAACTGCTTTTATAAAATCTAGGATATAAATTGAAAAGTTCCAATTTACAAAATTATCAAAATCATAAATACTTTATACATAACCATTATATTTAATATTTTCGTTTTTTGAACAATTAAAATTTCAAGACGATTATAATATTAAAATGACTAATAAAATTAGAATAGATGTGAAAAATTAATAGATATGAAAAATTAAAAAACTATTATTATATTTAATTAAATTGTAAAAAAATTGTGAAATAATAAAGAAATGATTGAAAATTATTTCTTATCCATCAAATCCTCTTTATAAAAACCAAAGAAATTGGTGCAGTATCCACACATCGGATATTTTCCATAGTGATAATGAGCGCCTTCATCGCTATTCATGTCAAATTCCTTTCCACAAGTATAACAAACTTCTATTTTTTCTCCCTTTTTATCATTATTCTCATTTTCTGCCATTGTATCCCCACAATATTATTTTTAAGATATTCCATCACAATTATAATAAAATTAGATTTAACTATTATATAAATTTACTTAACTATTATAATCCATTAAAAAATCGACTAAAATTAAGCGATGCAAAAATTATAAAAAATAAACTAAAATAAAAACTAGAATAAAATAAACTAAAATAAAATAATAAAAAAAGTAAATTAAAAAAATATAAAATAAACTAAATAAAAGAAAATAAAAAGAAATTAAAGAAAAAATTAAAATTAATTAAAAATAATTTAATTAATTAATATCGTATTTTTGCAAGAGTAAAAGCTCTTCGGTAGATAATTTCTTACCGTTTTTGAATTTATCAAAGATACTTTCAGCTCTTTCTTTTTCTTCACGATTTTTCTTATTGTTAGAAGAACCACCAGATTTATCAGATCTGCGTTTTCTGTTTTTGTTGCTTCCTAACTTTTTATTGATAACATGAATTTCACTTAAAATCATTTTAAATTCTTCATGTTTAGCAGAAGCATTCTTTCTAGCTTGGATGAATAACTTGTGTGCTTCATCAGCAGCAGTTCTGATTTCATCAGTTTTTCTGAAGTAAGAAAGCATTTGTTCATGAGCTTCTTGTGCTTGTTCTGAAAGTTCAACTACTTTAGCGTGGTATTCTTCAGATTTTTTCTTGAGTTCAGCAGCTTCTTCTTTGACTTTATCGTCTTCTTTGATTTCTGCAAGTTCTTTTCTTAAATCATTTGCATTTTTAACAAGCTGATTTTCTTTCTTGATGTCTAAAACTCTGGTTTCGATAATTTTATCAATCTTTTTGATTTCAGCTTCAATCCTGATTTTATCTTTTTTACCAGAAGACCATTCAAGACTTTTAATTTCATCATTGACTTGATTACGTGCTTTTTTATTTTCTTCAACTTGTTTGTTGATTTCATTACGTTGATCTCTGAACTCAATAGCTTTAGCTAAGTTTTCTTTTAATTCAGAATTTAATTCATCACGTATTTTACGTTGTTCTTTAGCTTCTCTGTTAAAGGCTTCTCTTTCATCAGCAACTTTAGCAATACGTTCTTCTCTTTCATCTTTTTGAGCTCTTACACCTTCAATGGTGTCAGCTAAATCAAAATCAGGTTCTGGAAGAGCGTTTTTCTTTTTGGATTTTTTAGGTTTTGCTTCTTTAACAGGTTTTTCTTCAGCTACTTCTTCTTCAGCTTCAGGAACTTCTTCCTCTTCAACTTCTTCAGCTTCTTCAGCTTCTTCAGCAGCTTCCTCTTCAGCTTCAGCAACTTCTTCTTCCACTGCTTCTTCTTCAGCCTCTTCAGCTTCTTCCTCAGCAGTTTCTTCTTCAGCTTCTTCAACAACTTCTTCTGTTTCTTCGATTTCTTCAACTACTTCTTCAGTTGCATCTGCAACTTGTTCTTCTTCTTGGTTTTCAACAACTACGTCAGTAGTTTCAACTACTTCAGTTTCTACAGCAACTTCTTTATCCACGTCAGCATCTCCTTCAGTGTTTTCAGAGTTTAAATTAATGATGACATTTAAAACGTCAGTTAAATCACGGGTTTCCACAATAATGTCTGCATTCTCCTTTAAAGCAGGTTTAGCATTAAAAGCAATTCCATATTTAGCAGATTCAATCATGGAAATATCATTTGCTCCATCTCCAACAGCAACACATTCATCTAAGGAATATCCTTTTTCTTCGATGAGCTCGGATAGAACATCTAATTTTGAACCAGATACCAATGGTCCAGTGACTTCACCAGTTAAGATCCCGTCTTCTTCAACTAATGAATTTGTGAATATGTTATCCACATCAAGTTTTCCCTTAATAGTATCGGCGATTATATCAAAACTACCGCTAATAATAGCTACATCAAAGCCATTTTCCTTTAAAGTGGAAACGGTTTCTTCAGCTCCTTTCATTAGAGGCATTTCATTAGCTAATGTTCTAATATCGTCAGTAGCAACTCCTTTAAGAAGCCCTACTCTTTTCTTAATGGATGTTTCGAAGTCAATATCACCTTGCATAGCCTGCTCAGTGATTGCTGCAATTTGATCTTCAATATTAATTAATTTTCCAATCTCGTCTATGCCCTCACCATCAATAATAACATTATCTAAGTCAAATACTACAAGTTTAATCAATAATATCACCAATTATATTAAGTCCAATTCGCTAAGTCTAGCTTTTGCATTTTCTACACCTAACCTAGCGTCTTTTTTGGTTTTAGCTCCAGTACAAACAACTTTTCCGGAACCGAATAATAATAATACAACTTTAGGATCAGATAAACGGTATACTAAACCAGGGAATTGTTCTGGTTCGTATTCAGTGTTTTCCAATTCCAAAGCAACTGCTTCTAAATTTAAAGTAGATTGTAAATTTGCAGAAGCAACAATGTTTTGAATTTTAATATCAAACTCATGAGGAATTTCAGTATCAATAGTTCTCATAAGATCGACAGTTTTTTTAATAGCTAATTTTGAATCATCGATTGATTTAGCGCCAGTACATACAAGTTTACCGGAACTAAAAATTAAAGCAGCAGTTTTAGGATCTTGAAGTTTAAATACTAATCCTGGGAACTGTTCTCTGTTAAAATCGACACCTTCTAACGCTTTTGCCACTTCGGTAAGAACAATGTCTTTCCCAATGCTTGCAGAAGCTACAATGTTTTCTATTTTTATATCAACATCGGTCAATTTATTACCTCCAAAATTATTTAAAAAAAGTAAGTAAATATTTTAAAAAATTAATATAATTTTAGTTTTGACAAATAAAGAAAATTGACAATAAAAATCAGTTAAAATTAATAATTTTTTGATTAAAATTTTTACTAATAAAATATATCATTTATATAGTATATAAACTTAATGTTTATAAAGCATATAAATGGTAATACATTTAATAATTAAAGTATTAATAAAAATTGAATAGGATAGTTTATAAGTGTATTTAAAACAAATATAAAAATTGAATTGAATATTAAAAAATGTTTAAAAGCAGTTTAGAAAATTGCTTAGAAAAGAGTTAGAAAATATTAATGATAGTGGGAAATTCCTATGATAGAAGTAGAAGTGAAAGCAAAAATAAGAAGCTTTGATGAAATGAGAAAAAGGCTTGATGAAATAAATGCCGTAAAGGTCAAAACTGAGCATCAGGAAGATAGATATTTCAATAGTCCGGTGCGTGACTTTGCACA
This sequence comes from Methanobrevibacter sp., assembly GCF_045114555.1. Taxonomy (GTDB): domain Archaea; phylum Methanobacteriota; class Methanobacteria; order Methanobacteriales; family Methanobacteriaceae; genus Methanobrevibacter. Next base: position 12,310 of record NZ_JBGUKT010000035.1, read on the forward strand.
AACCGATGAGGCATTGAGAATCAGAGAAACAAAATCAGATGATAAGCACAATTTGTTCATTACTTACAAAGGCCCTAAAATCGATGCAAAAAGCAAAACCAGAAAAGAGGTTGAAATGGAAATAGAAGATGCTGACAAAGCTTCTAAAATATTTGAGAATTTAGGGTTCAAGGAAGTCAGAACCGTTGTAAAGGATCGTGAATACTACCAATATGAAAACTATGAAATCAGCTTGGACAATGTCCATGGCCTTGAACCATATATGGAAATAGAAATAAGCTTAGAGGACAATTCTGACTATTCCAAGGCACAGGAAAGCATATTTGAACTCTTTGAAAAATTAGGAATTACAGACGGATTTGAGCGAACCTCCTACTTGGAATTATTAGAGGAACTGGATAATTAAATTCCAATCACTTGAAAAATTATAAAAAAGTTTATAAAACAAAAATACATAACTTATTATATTAAATTTAAACTAAAGAAATTTAAATATTAAATTTAAAAATATTTAAAAAACATAAAACTAACTAAAATACAAAAGACATAAAGAGTTGATAAAAAAATGCAATATTATACAAGTCCTTTCAACAAGGAAGAGGAATACAAATTCCCAAAGGATATTACTATTTATGATACAACTTTAAGAGACGGAGAGCAAACTCCTGGAGTGTGCTTTTCACAGGAAGACAAATTGGAAATAGCCAGAAAGCTTGACCAATTAAGAATCCATCAGATTGAAGCAGGTTTCCCAATTGTTTCATCCAGAGAAGCATCTACTGTAAAAGCAATAGCTAACGAAGGATTGGATGCTGAAATCATCTGTTTGGCAAGAACCAAAAAAGGAGACATTGACCGAGCTCTTGACTGTGATGTAGATGGAATCATTACATTTATGGGAACTTCTGACATCCATTTGGAACATAAGATGCATATCAAAAGACAGGAAGCATTGAATATCTGCATGAAATCCATTGAATATGCTAAAGACCATGGATTGTTTGTAGCATTTTCAGCAGAAGATGCAACAAGAACTGACTTGGACTTCTTGAAAAGAGTTTACTCAAAAGCGGAAAGCTATGGTGCTGACAGAGTGCACATTGCAGATACCGTTGGAGCTATCACTCCACAAGGAATAACTTTCTTAATCAAGGAACTTAGAAAAGTGACTGATGTTCAAATAGCTATGCACTGTCATAATGACTTTGGATTGGCTGTAATAAATTCAATTTATGGATTGCTTGCAGGAGGAAGTGCTGTTTCAACAACTGTTAATGGTATTGGAGAAAGAGCAGGAAACGCTTCCCTTGAAGAATTGATCATGTCTTTAAAATTATTGTATGGTAAGGACTTAGGCTTCAAGACCAAATACATCCAAGAGTTATCTGAATTGGTATCCAAGAAAACCGGATTGGAGATTCCATACAATAAGCCAATCGTAGGTAGAAATGTATTCAGACATGAATCTGGAATCCATGTGGATGCAGTTATTGAAGAGCCTCTTACATACGAACCATATTTACCTGAACTCGTTGGTCAAAGAAGACAATTGGTTTTAGGAAAACATTCCGGTTGCAGAGCTGTTAAGGCAAAACTTGATGAATGTGGATTTAAAGTAACCAATGACCAACTTTGCCAAATCGTGAAAAAGGTAAAGGAAAGCAGAGAAGAAGGAAAATACATTGATGATGATGTATTTAAAGACATTGTAAGAAGCATTGATTCAAATTATGTTGATTTATAAATAATCAACATTTTATTCTTTTTTTATTTTTTTTAATTACTTTCATTAAAAATTCTATTTTTAACTAAACCTACTTTTTAAACTATTTTTTAAAGCTATTAAAATTGAGATTAATATAAATAAATTTATAAATCAATAGATTAAATTATAAAAATAGATATAAAATAAATTAAAGATATTGATAAATTTTTAGGAGATTAAATTTGAATATTTCAGAAAAAATATTATCTCAGAAAATAGGTCGTGAAGTCATTCCTGGAGAAATAATCGAAGTGGATGTTGATTTGGCAATGTCACATGATGGAACTTCACCTCCTGCAATAAAAACCTTTGAAAAAATAAGTGATAAGGTTTGGGACAATGAAAAGATAGTCATTGTCTTTGACCATAATGTGCCTGCAAACACAATAGGATCTGCAGAGTTTCAAAAGGTAGCTAGAAACTTCATTAAAACTCAAGGAATTAAGAATCATTACATTCATGGAGAAGGAATCTGCCATCAGGTGCTTCCTGAAAAAGGACATGTTGAGCCTGGGAAAATCATAGTTGGTGCAGACTCACATACATGTACCTACGGAGCATTCGGAGCATTTTCCACTGGAATGGGTGCCACTGATTTGGCTATGGTATATGCCACTGGAAAGACATGGTTCATGGTTCCTGAATCCTTTAAGATAGAAGTTGAAGGAAAATTGAATCCAGGCATAACTTCAAAGGACTTGATTTTAAATATCATTGGAGAGATTGGAATAGCTGGAGCCACATATAAGACTGCAGAATTCTGTGGAGAGACCATCGACAATTTGGATGTTGAAAGCAGAATGACCATGACAAACATGGCAATAGAAATGGGTGCTAAAAACGGAATTATGGAACCTAACCAGTCCACAATTGAATATGTTTGCGAAAGAACCGGCAAAACAAAGGACCAATTGAATATCCTAAAATCCGATAAGGATTCCGTTTACGAAAAGGAATTCCTGTTTAATGTAGATGATATGGAAGCACAAATAGCTTGTCCTAATGATGTGGACAACGTAAAGCCATTGTCACAAGTAGCTGGAACTCACATTGACCAAGGATTCATTGGTTCATGTACAAATGGAAGATTATCAGACCTTGCACAAGCTGCGGCTGTACTTGAAGGAAAGCAAGTTCATGACGATGTGAGATTAATCATCATACCTGCTTCAAAGGAAATATACCAAAAGGCAATGGATTTGGGATACATAAAAACATTCTTGGATGCTGGAGCTATGGTATCCAACCCTGGTTGCGGACCATGTTTAGGTGGACATATGGGAGTATTATCCGAAGGGGAAACAAGCATTTCCTCTACAAACAGAAACTTCAAAGGAAGAATGGGAGATCCTAATTCATCTGTATATTTAGCTAATGCAGGAGTTGTGGCAGCATCTGCAATTTCAGGATTTATTGAAAATCCAGATAATTTATAAATTTATAATTTAATCCATTATTTAATCTAAAATTTAAATCTAAAATTTTTATTAAAAATAATAAAATCAACAATTAACTCGGAGACTGAATATGTCAAAAACTACTGACAACAACATTAATGTACGGTTAATTGAAAAAATCAGTGCTGTTGAAGAAAAATACAATAAGCAGTTTTCAAACACTCAAAAGATTCTATTGACAACTGATGGTTCAATTACAGCAATCCTTGATGTCCTATATGGAAAAATCGATTTGAAAACTTTAGAGCAACATTTTGAAGAGGCAACTGAAGAGAGTGCACCTTTGGTTAATGTTGATGTTGGAGATGAAGTGAATTATAGGGAAATCGTAATGCATAAGGACGATAATCCGTTAATTTATGCCGTTTCTTACATACCTCTAAAAAGATTGACAAAGGAAATCAAGGACGACTTAATCAGAGCAGACACTCCTATTGGAAGGATATTGAAAAACTACAATGTCGAATCCAGAAGAGAGATAAATGTTATTCAAATAGAAAAAGCATCAGATAAACTTAAAGAGCTTTATAATACTGAAGAGGATTTCCTAACACGAGATTACACTATAATAAACAATGGTGAAATCTTGATGTGGATTAAGGAATTCTTCCCAATAACTTACTTTACTGAAATATAATTATATAAAAATACTTATACTGAAAATAATTATGGAAAATATAATTATACTAAAATTAATTAAAATATAATTTAAACCATGAATAGTTAACTAATCATGAAAAATAGTTTTCAAATGCTCTATTTCATAAAATAGATATATTTACAATAGTTAAAATAAAAATAAAAGAATTTAAGAAAATTTAGGTGGATGATATGGGAGTAAAATTCAAGGACATAGTTTCCCCAGAGGAAATTAGCCTAAAAGATTTGGAAGGAAGAACTGTAGCAATTGACGCATACAACACAATTTACCAGTTTTTATCAGGCATTCGTCAAAGAGATGGAAGTCCTTTAATGGATCAAAACGGCAATGTAACCTCCCATTTAAGCGGAATCCTTTATAGAACTGCATCAATAGTTGACAAAGGAATCAAACCTATCTATGTTTTTGATGGAGACAGTTCAGAGCATAAGGCAAAAACCCTTGAACAGAGAAGGGCAATTAAGGAAGAGGCAATGGAAAAATGGGAAGAAGCTAAAGCTGCAGGAAACATTGAAGAAGCAAGGAAATTTGCAATAAGAACATCCAGAATGTCCCCTTACATCCTTGAATCCTCTAAAAAACTACTTGATTATATGGGAATCCCTTATGTGCAGGCTGAAGGAGAAGGTGAAGCACAAGGAGCATACATGGTAGAGCAAGGAGATGCATGGGCTGTAGCTTCACAGGATTATGACTGCCTATTGTTCGGTGCACCACGTATAGTCAGAAACCTTACATTAAGCGGAGGATTGTCAAACCTTGAATACTTGGAACTTGAAAAGGTCCTGAATGAAATAGACTTAACAAGGGAACAATTAATCGATGTGGCATTGATGGTTGGGACAGACTTCAATGAAGGAATTCATGGAATCGGTGCAAAGACTGGCCTTAAGTTAATCAGAAATAACAGTTTAGAAGACATTTTAGTTCAGAAAGGAATCACAGAAGTGGAAGTGGAACCTGATGAACTTAGGAATATCTTCCTAAAGCATGATGTGAACACAGATTATGAAATCAAGTTCAAAAGTGCAAAGAAAGACAAGCTTGTTGAATTCATGTGTGAAGAGCATGGATTTTCAGAAAGCAGAGTCCTTAATGTTACAGAAAAATTGAAAAAATTAAGTTCAACACAAAAAAGTTTAGAGGATTGGTTCTAAAACCAATCTCATCTATTATTTACTATTTTTATAAAATATGATAAAAAAATTTTGAATTTAAAATAAATTTATTTAAAAAAAGCTATTTTTAATAACGTGGAAAATCCAGCCCATAAATTATTTTTACATACTTTAACGCAAGATCCGCTTGTTTTTTATAATCCTTCAACACTCTTTTCTCAAAGTCATCCCTATTCCTGCTGAGTGTAATCAACCTTAAAAATGACATGTATTCATGAACTGAAGCATCATAATCATAATCATATTTTTCAAATAGCTCATCATCACTAAGCTTTAAGTCTTCACCTCTGAATGAAGGAAACTCCAAAGTTTGACAAATATTTTCCTTAGTAAAATGCTTTCTTCTTATCAAAGGGGAAACGGAACTGCATAAGACATATTGGCTGCAATCAATCAATGGAGGAATTCCATCCTTATCAAGTCTTTCCAAGCTTGTTAATCTATTAAAATGCTTAATATTGTAGGAGTGAAGTTCTGTATAAAAATCCGGCTTATGATAATCAATCAAATCCAATATTTTCTTCCCTTGCTCAGATTCGTAAAATTCCCTATGAATTGTGGAAACATATGGAGTCTTGTCGAAATTATAGATATAAATCTGTCCGTTTGAGAAATCCTCATTGGATAAAAGTTTGATTAAAGGCAATACATCTTTTCCCTCATCACCGTGAACTCCACCAATGAATAATTTTGTAGGGCCTTCTCCATTATCAATATAGCGAAAATAAGACATAATATCAGTTCAATAGTTAAATAGAAAATAAAATTTAAAAATTTAAAAAAAATAAATTAAAGTAAAATAAAGATTTAAAAAAATAATTTATATAAAAATAAAATAAAAGGATTAAAGAGAATTAGGTTCCTTCTCTCCAATCAGATAAGTAATCTTTTTGACGTTCTGACAAGTCATCGATTTCAATGCCCATAGCTTTAAGCTTTAATCTAGCAACATCATCATCAATGCTGTCAGGAGCCTTTTCAACACTTAAGGACAAGTCATTTTCAACGATGTATTTAGCAGATAATGCTTGAACAGCAAAACTCATATCCATGATTTCTGCAGGGTGTCCTTGGCCTCTTGCTGCTGCAAGGTTTACAAGCCTTCCATCCGCTAAAAGATAGATTTTTCTACCATCTTTCATGGTAAACATTTCAATACTTTCCCTTACCTCTTCACAGCTTACAGATTGAGCTTCAAGGTCTTGTCTGTTGATTTCCACATTGAAATGTCCTGAGTTGGATAACATACATCCGTCTTTCATGTACTTGAAGTCATCTCCATGGATAATGTCAATGTTACCTGTTACAGTGACAACAAGGTCAGCTATTTTTACAGCTTCTCTTATTTTCATTACTCTGTAACCATCCATTCTAGCTTCAAGTGCTCTGATTGGATCAACTTCAGTTACAATTACATTTGCACCAAGACCTGCAGCACGGGATGCAACTCCACGACCACACCAGCCGTAACCGCAAACAACTACATTCTTACCTGCAATCAACATGTTGGTGGTTCCCATAATTGCATCTAAAGAGGATTGGCCAGTACCATAACGGTTGTCAAACAAATATTTGGTATAAGCATCATTTACTGCGATGACTGGGAATTTAAGAGCCCCATCAGCATGCATAGCTTCCAATCTGTGAACTCCAGTGGTTGTTTCTTCACAAGCCCCTTTAATGTTTTCAAGGAGTTCCGGACGTTTTTCATGAAGGTACATGATCATATCAGCACCATCATCAATGATTACATCTGGCTTGTGGGATAATACATTGTCAATAGCTTCATAGTATTCCTCATCGGTTTGTTCTCTCCAACCATAGATATGCAATCCAAGAGCAGCTGCACCAGCTGCTGCATCATCATGGGTTGAAAGAGGGTTACAACCGGTCATAGCAACTTCAGCCCCACCTGCTTTTAAAGTCAAACCTAAATTGACTGTTTTAGGTTCCAAGTGTAAGCATGATCCAATGGTAATACCTTCAAAAGGCTTTTCTTCTTCAAATTGTTTTTTGATGTGTTCAAGAACAGGCATATGTTTTTGAACCCATTTAATCTTTCTAATCCCTTCATCAGCAAGGGACATATCTCTAACATTACTCATAAATATCACGTGAAAATTCATTAAATAAAATAAATAATAATAATTTTATAAAATAATTATTTTGAAAAATTTATCATAATAAGTAAATCATTAAATTAACCATTAAATTAATCATTATAATTATTCTTATAATTATTCATTATAATTTATTAATTTCAATATAAATATTAATTGTGTTTTTTATAATATAAGATTTACGAACAAACCAAAAATATATAAAGCATAAAAAACATAACTTTTAATACTTGTCTGATGCCGGGGTGGCTCAGCTGGTTAGAGCGCACGGCTCATAGGGTAACTAAGCGTGCTCTGACTTTTTTCCTGGGATACCGTGAGATCGCGGGTTCGAATCCCGCCCCCGGCATCCAATCCCAGGAATCATAACATCATAACTTTTTTTAACTATTTTTATTCAAATCAACGCAATTAGACAACTTAATAAACTACTTTTAACAATTTAAACTATTTTTCATCACATTTTCATTAATCTCCATTAAAAAATAATATTAATCAAAAAGACTAATATTAAAATATCTAATTAATATAAAAATATCTAATTAATATTAAAATTTCGAATATATTATTTTAAAAAAATTCATAGGTAACACAATGAAATATAGAACTTTAGGAAAAACAGGAGAGAAAGTTTCTATCTTAGGATTCGGAGCAATGAGATTGCCTCATTTTGAAAACAATAATCAAATTAATGTTGAAGAGTCCGATAAAATATTAAGTTATGGAATTGAAAATGGAATAAACCTTGTTGACACCGCTTATTCTTATCATGCAAATGATTTGTCTGGAAAAGGAAATTGTGAAGAGTATCTTGGAAACTTCTTTTATGAAAATTCATATAGGGATGACGTGCTTTTAAGTACAAAGCTTCCTAGTTGGCTCATTAAGTCCAAAGAGGATATGGAGAAGATATTCGAACAGCAATTAAAGGATTTGAAAACTGATTCCATTGATTTATACATGTTGCATAGCCTTAATGAGGATTATTGGAAAATGTTTAGGGAACTTGATGTCTTTGAATTCATGGATGATCTCTTAAGCTCTGGACGAGTAAAGCATATGGGATTTTCATCTCATACAGAGATGGATTGGATAGTGGATATTGTTGACGACTATGACAAGTTCGAATTTGGCCTTACACAATTGAACTATCTTGATGAAAGGTATCAATCAGGAAAGGAAGGAGTGGAATACTTGGCTTCCCACAACTTAGGAACCATGATTATGGAACCTTTAAGAGGCGGAAGATTAGTGCAGAATGTTCCTCAAGACATTATGGATTTATGGGACCTGGCTGAGGAAAAGAGAACACCATTGGAATGGGCATTCCAATACCTTTGGAATATGGAGGAAGTCAATACAGTCCTCAGTGGAATGAACTCCTTAGAGCAAGTTAAGGAAAATATAGAAATAGCTAACAAATCAGAAATAAATTCCATCAGTGAAAACGATATGGAACTTATTCATGAGGTTGCATGGGAATATAAGCAAAGAAAAGGAAATGACTGCACAGGTTGCGGTTACTGCATGCCATGCCCTAATGGAGTGGATGTTGCAGGTTGCTTTAGAGAATACAATGTGGCGAAAATGTTGAACAATCCTGCAGGAAGCGCAATGCATTATTTCTCACTTGATAGCGGCACAAGAGCAGACAGTTGCATACATTGCGATGACTGCTTAAACCACTGCCCTCAAATGATCAATATCTCTGAAGATTTAATGAAAGTGGAAGAGTTCTTTGGTAAGAAATACACTTATTTCTAATAATTTAAAAAAAGAAATCATAAATATGAAATGATATCAAAAATTCAAAAATTTTAAGGAAAATATGAAAAATAACAATTGTTATATACTATAAGATTTAATATTAAACTAGGGATTCAAAAAGATATAAAAATATAAAAGATAATTGATAATATATTATTAGAAGTGAAAGGTGGAAATATGCCAGAAAGATATAAAGGATTTGGATACTGGGATATAGCAACTCGTCAAATGAGTATTGTAACTAAAAGCCAACAAACAAGATTTAAAGACGCTAAAATAGGCATAGTTGGCTGTGGAGGAATAGGTGGAGCAACTATTATCATGCTTGCACGTATGGGACTTGGCGACTTAACAATTATAGACAAGGATGCATATGATCTGTCAAACTTAAACAGACAGGCAATCTCCAGTTTGGAAACAATAGGTGTAGACAAAACTGTTGCAACAAAGGAAAAAGTTAGAATAACAAACCCTTATACAAAAGTAAATGATTTTAATGAAGAATTGAATGCTGACAATATAGAAAAGGTATTCGGTGATAGGGATATTATCATAGATGCATTGGATAACCTATACACAAGAATCATTGTAAGCAGATTCGCTAGAGAAAATGATATTCCATTTGTTCATGGAGCTATTCATGGAACACAAGGGCAAGTGAGCGTATTCACTAAAGACACCCCATCCTATGAAGAATTGTTCTCCCTTCCATCCCTTGGAAAGGAATTGGGAGATGAAACTAAAAAGGAAATATCAAAATTAACAAAAGGAGTGCCCCCAGTTATTGGACCAGTTCCAAATATCGTTGGATGTTTAGAAGCATTTGAAGCTTATAAACTAGTAACTGGAATTGGAGAAGTTAACTACGCTCCAAAAATACTTAATTTCGATTTACTCAACTTAGAATCTTTTAAAGTTTTGGAATTATAAATTCCTTAACTACTACTTTTTTTATTTTTTCAAAAATTTTTAAATTTTTTTATACTCTATTTTTTATTAAGTTTTTATTCAATTTTTATTGATTTTAGCTTTATTTTAAATTATCTTAAATTATTTTAAATATTTTTAAATTATTCTTCCTATAAATTTTTAGATAATTTTCATCTATTTTTATCAAAAATCCATAAAAATATATGTCAAAATATACTTTTGTTCAATTTTTTATAATAAAAATAAAATATTTTTAAAATTTTAATAAAAAATTAGATATTCAAATGAAAAATATTAAAAAAAATAAACTATTGCACAAGGTTTAAAAACTATAAAATAGATAAAATAATATATTAAAATATATAAATATATTATTAGGTGGAAATCTATTTCCGAACTAATGATTAAGAAATAATTATTGAACTAATAATTATTATTATATTATTCCAAATCTAATGGAGAATGATTTAATGGAAGAAAGAATCAAAAATGTAATCGAAAGAATGAAAGCAGACAATATTAAGTTTATTAGACTCCAATTTGTTGATTTGCATGGAATTCCAAAAAATGTGTCTATCCCATGTGAATTAGAAAATATGGAAGATTTATTAACTGATGGTATCCTCTTTGATGGATCATCAATACCAGGTTTCGTAGGAATTGAAGGAAGTGACCTTGTATTGAAACCAGATATAAGCACCTATTCCGCTTTATCCTGGAGACCTGAAGAATCTGCATCATGCAGATTTATTTGTGACATTTACAAACCTAATGGAGAACCATTTGAAGGGGACCCAAGAGGTATCCTTAAAAAGGCATTAGCTAAAATCAAGGAAGAAGGCTACACCTACAACATAGGTCCAGAACCTGAATTCTTTATTGTAGACACTGATGATGACGGATACCCAATTCCTCACGATGATGCAGGATACTTTGATGTGGAGCCTGTTGATAAGGGAACCGATTTCAGAAGAGAAATTACCACTAACTTACAGGAATTAGGCTTTGAAGTTGAAGCAAGCCACCACGAAGTAGGTCCTGGTCAAAACGAAATTGCATTTAAATTTGATGACGCTTTAAAAACTGCAGATGCAGTTATTACATTTAAACAAGCAATTAAAGCTATTGTAGCAAACATGGCTGATTTCGATGGATTTGACTACAGAGTTACTTTCATGCCAAAACCATTCTTCGGAGAAAGCGGTAGTGGAATGCACTGTCACCAAAGTTTATTCAAGGACGGAGAAAACATCTTTTATGATGAAAACAGTGAAACCGGATTATCTCAAGAAGCCATGTGGTTCATTGGAGGATTGTTAAAACACTCTGCAGCAATCACAGCAGTTACCAACCCTATTGTAAACTCATACAAAAGATTAGTTCCAGGTTACGAAGCTCCTGTATACATTTCCTACGGTATTCAAAACAGATCCACTTTAATCAGAGTTCCAGCTGCACGTGGAAAAGCTACCCGTATTGAATACAGAAGCCCAGACCCAACCTGTAACCCTTACCTTGCATTTGCAGTAATGTTGGAAGCGGGTATGGATGGTATCAAAAACAAAATCGACCCTGGAGAAGCAATTGAATTTAACATTTATGAGTTAAGCGATGAAGAAAGGGAAGAAATGGGTATTGAATTATTGCCTTCCAGTTTATGGGAAGCATACCATACCTTTGAAGAAAGCGAAATCATGAAAGAAGCACTTGGAGACCACATATTCGATGCATTCTTAGCTGCAAAATACGAGGAATGGGACGAATACAGAGTCCAAGTATTCAATTACGAACATAAGAAATACTTAAACTTATAATTCAATCAATATTGAATTTAAGATTAAAGAATCTATAGCTATTTTAAATTAAATAGCTATTTTTATTTTATTTTTAAAAACTTGCTTTAATCAATCACAACACTTATTTTAAAAAATTCCAGTTTTGAAAGTAGGAGATTACATGTCAGAATCTGAACATAGAATGATAGAAATTCTAAGAATCCTTAATGTACAGGAAAAGCCAATCGGTTCAAAGGTAATAGCTGATGAACTTAAAACCAAAGGATACAACCTTGGTGAAAGAGCAGTGCGTTATCATATGCAAATTCTTGATGAAAAAGGATACACAGAAAGAAAAGGGTATTCTGGTAGAGTAATCACTGAACTTGGAAGAGCAAAACTTGAAAAAGGATTGATTTACGACCAAGTGGACTTCACATTTTCAAAATTTGAAGAAAGAATTTACTTAACTAATTTTGATTACAATAAAAAGTGTGGAAATGTAATCGTAAATACATCAAATATCCTAGAAAACAAGGCATTTGACATCATAAAGGAAGTCTTTGCTGCTGGAGTTTGCGTAAGCCCATTGATCAATGCCAAAAAAACTGAAATCAATGGCAAGAAGGGATATGTGATGAAAACCATCTGCGGTACAACAATTGATGGAGTATTCTTGAAAAATGGAATTCCATCCATCCCTCAATATGGAGGGCTTGTTGAAATTGAAGATTACTATCCTACCAAATTCTCAGAATTGATTTCCTACAAGAAAACTTCAATAACTCCATTAGATGCTTTTATAGCAAAAGACATGACTTCAGTTTTGGATGTTGCAGAACATGGGACCGGAACAATTCCTGCAAACTTTAGGATAATTCCTGGAACCAGTCTAGAAAAGGCAAAGGAAATTATCCAAAAGCTTGAAAATGTAGGAATTGGAGGAGTTTTGGAGATTGGAGAGACAAGTGAAAACGTTTTAGGAATTCCAGTCCCTGAAGGAATGGTTGGAATATCAATCATTGGAGGAATCACACCATTTTGTGCAGCTCAGGAAATGGATTATAAAGTTGATATCAAGACTGGAGAGGAATTCATTGATTACAATAAACTGAAAGAGCTTGAATCCTCTAAGCACAGGATTAAAAAAGCAAAGAAAATAGAGTATAAGAAAACACCTTTCATACTTACAAAATCATTGAACAGGATGAATCAGGTTGATTATGACATTGAAACCAATGAGGGAAATATTGTTGCAAACATATCCTACTTGAATAAGCAGGACCTTGATGATGCATTGGCAATCATGAAAAGAACATATAAGAGCCTTCCAAAATACATGAATCCACTATTCAATATTGTAGACCATCCAAGTGATGATAGCAAAGTTGGAATAGCTACAGTTTGCAGCTTGTCAATTGATGGCATTCTAATCAACAATGGAATCATGAGTACTCCAAGGTATGGTGGATTGTTGGAGCTCGGAAAGCCTCCACTGTTTGTAGAAATGATTTCATATGACGGTTCCTCAATAGACCCTCATAAAATATTCATCTTTAAAAATTTAACCCAAATAAGCAAAAGGAAAAATCCTAAGAAGATACTTGCTTCAATTAAAGAGGTCCCATACATAGCAAGACCTGAATGTGAAGAGATCTTGGATAAAATCAATGAAAATGGATTCCCAATCTTTAAAGTAGGTAAGCCAAGAGAATTGGTATACAATGCAAAAGTGGACAACTACAACTTTGGAATTGTTACAGGAAGCGGATTGAATTCAATAGCTGCAATTAAGGAAAAGGGAATAGCAATTGAAGCAAAGGCAGTTGAAACCATTTTGCCTATAGAGAATATGAATTTAATCTATGAACAATGATTAAAAAAATAGCATTTAAAAATTTGAATAAAAATAGTAAAAAATTATTAAAAAAATAAAAAAAGAGATAAAAAGATTTAGATTACTTCAATATAAACAGACTCTTTATTTTCGTCTTTAGGATAGTGATGTAATTCTATAATATCTTCCTTATATTCTTCAAAGTCAACTTCAATAGTATCAGAAATAATTTCACCATCTAAAGCAATCATCACTCTACAACTTGGTTTTCCTCTAAAGTCAGAAAGATCTACACCTAAGACATCTCCTTTAGCAGAAACACGGTTGTATGCAATATCAACTTTATCGAATTCTTTAAAATTATTCTTAATGTAATCGAGAACTTCATCAGAAGTCATTGTTAATTCCTTATCTACCATATTTTAGACCTCCTTAGAGATTAATTAAATTTTAGAAAATCAATTACTTATTTTATTATTAAATTTTATTATTTTAATTTACGATTATATTTTACGATTATATTTTACGATTAATAATATATCGTTTCTAATATATAAAATTATTTGTATTTATTAAAACTAATTAATGATTTATAAAAAAAATAATGAGAAAATGAAAAAATTGAAGCTATAAACTAGCTTCAACAATGATGAGCTTATCTTCATCTCCACCAGGCATATGACGGAATTCAATGATCTCATCCTTTACCTTATGCAAATCAATATCTACAGCTTGATTTAACAATTCACCATTGAGTTGAAGGGAAAGAATTAAACCTTCACCGGTTTCCTCATCTTCAGGAGTAAGTCCAAGTACAGTACCTGGAGCAAATACTCTATTGTATGACAATTCAAAAATATCATCAACTTTTACATTATTTCTTACATATTCTATAATATCATCCGGGTCCATCACTATCTCTTTGACCATATTTACACCTTTGATACATAATACCATTTAAATTAAAAATATGATTAATAATCTTATACTTAATATCAATAAATGATAATTTAATCAATTGAGAAATTAATTAAATAAAATGAAAATATCCATCAATTCATAATTGATTAAATTATGATTCACTAAGCATTCCTTTTTAAAAAAAAAATGCAAAATTTGGAAATTAAATTAAAAAAATAAAAAAATAAAAAAAGAAGAAAAATATAAGAAAAAGAGAAAGAGCTTATTGAGCTCTGTATTCTCTAATTGCGTTATATTCGTCGTCTTCTTCAATCCAAGTAGATAATCTATCTCTGTTTTTCTCAGCATCGATAATTAAGGTACCTTTACCGTTTAAAGCAATGTCCCCTTTGTATTCGATGTATCTACCAGGGTAAACAATACCATCTAATTCAGGATCGGTTACAATTCCTTGTTCTACGAAACCTTCGAGTAATCTTCCAACTTTTCCGTGAATTACAATGTTACCGTTTTTCATTTGTCCACCAGGCCAACGGTTTACGTTACCATCAATTTCAATGGTACCTTTGGTCATGTGGATACCTGCGAGAATATCACAGTCACCTAAAACGTGGATTTTACCACCGACTAAACATTCACCACATTGTTTACCAGCATTTCCGTGGATAATGATTTCTCCACCGGACATACCTCTCCATTCACCAATGTAGGATGCACCACAGAATTCTTTGGTATTACCCATAATTTCGAGTTTACCACCTTTCATTTCACGACCAGCGTGAGCTGCTACGTTACCGAATACAGTAACTACTCCACCAGACATTTCTGCACCAACGTGAAGGTCTGCATCACCGTTAACAACTACTTCACCAGCACTCATTTTACAACCGATGTATTTTACTCTGTTACAATCTCCGTTTAAAATCATTTTGACTTCAGCTGGAGATTCTGCTTCTCCTTCAACAGTGATGTCAAAGTAATCAGTGATTGGGAATCTGGAGTTTCCTACAGGTACTTTGTACTCTGCAAAGTCTTCTTCAGTCCAAGAGTAAATGTTATCAGTGATTAACTCATCAAATTCTAAAGCAATTGAAGAAGTTTTCTTTTGATCAAAAGTTATAGTTTTCATTAATAAACACTCTCCTTATTTAGCTTCTACGTCCACTCTAGTTGGGTTTGGTACATAGTGGTCGTGTACTTGATAGTTTTCCCATTTGACAGAATAGTATTGGGTAAAGAATGGCATTATACTGTCGATAATTTGTTTTTCTTCTTCTTCGTATCCTATGACGTTAGTCCAAATGGTGTGGCTTTGTTTAGTGGAAACAATGTCACCATCTTTAACAACGATTTGACCATCTTTGATAGTGTAGTAAGCGTTACTGAATGCTTTTTCAACACCTTCAGGATCTTTGGATGGGTCAAAGTCATTAGGGTTAATGTCATATACAGCAATATCTGCGTTGTAACCAGGGGTAAGTGCACCTCTGTCTTGGAATCCGTGGATTCTTGCAGGAGCTGCTCTGGAAATAGTAGCAATTTCGTAGAAGTCGTATTCTCTTTCGAGACCAGCTAAGCCAGTTCTTTTGGAAGCCCATTTGTGTACTTCACCATTGTCAATCATAGACATCCTTTTCTCAGCACTCATTAACCAGGAGATGATCTTTGGATATCTGATGAAAGGGCCTGCGTTAGGGTGGTCAGTGGTTAAACATACTTGCCATGGGTTCTTAATGTGCAAGAACAATTCAAGACCAATAGCCCATTGTAAGGTACTTACTGGAGTTTTTGGAGAGTAAATACATGGAATGATACCAGCTGCGGTTTCACATTCAATGTCTTTGTTAGCCCATTTTAATCCAGAAATTTTGAACAAGTCGTATTCCATAGGAGCGTCTGCAGTCATGGTTGTGGTTTCGTCGAAAGTTACTTGACCTACGTCACAAGTTACGTATGGGTTTTTGTTAATGAAGTCAGCAACTTCTTCTGCACCGGATGCTGCATCTTTCCAACTGTTACCAGTGTAAGAGTGGAATTGTGCGTGAGTACAGTGGATAGTTTGATCCCTTACGCCAGCAGATGCTTTAGTGGATTTTGCAATGTCTTTGATAGAGTCTAAAGTTGCAATAGTAGTTGGTACGTTTCCTGGGTGACCTAAATCATTAGGGTGGATGTGTATAGAGTGAGGAAGACCTAATTGTTCGTTAGCTTTTGCTAAAGCTCTTACAACTTCTCTGGAGGTTACGTCAAAGTAAGGTGCTTTGTCATCGTATCCGTGTACGTTCATACCCCAACCCCATGCTTCTGAACCACATGGGTTTACGATTTTTACACCGTATCCTTTAGATACTCTTAACATTGCTGCAATAAATGCTGCTAAGTCGTCAATTCTGTTTTCTCTTGCATATTCCATTACGAACCAGTTGTTACCAAATAATGGTAATGGGTTAATATCGATGTTTGGAATAGTGTTAATTTCTTCGTGTGTGTGTTTTGCTTCTAAAGGAGGCATAGCTGCTTCACAAACAGTACCGTATCCCATTCTTGAGTATCTGTATCCAGTGGTAGGACAACTTGGGATAGAGAAACCAGCTTCAGCTCTGGTTACTTTAGTTTTTTGAGCTACTCCTCTTCTTTCGTCTTCTGGTCTGTATAATCTACCTACAACCAATTTTGGTCCTGCAACGTGAGCGTGAGGGTCTACACCAGCAGGCATTACAATTTTATCAGTGACGTCTAATACTTCAGCGTCAGCGGATACATCTTCAACGATTTTACCATCTTTGAAGCAGATATCCATTTTTTCTCCGTTTACTTCATTAGCAGGGTCGTAAACAATACCATTTTTAAGTATATATTCCATTAAAATCACCTTACTTATCTAAAAGACATGCGAGACCTTCATTAGGAACGTATTCATCTGCTACGTTAGGTTCTTCTCTGAGTTTCATTACTCTTTCTTTCAATTCACGTACAATCCATTCGTCATCACGACAGGTTTCAGGTTTGTCGATAGCTTTTTTCATCCAGATAGGAACACCATCCATACGGTAACTGGTACCTCCACATTCTACAGAAATGAAGGATCCAGGAAGTACTACGTCAGCGAGTTCAGTAGATGGTCCCCAGTGAATATCGATTTGGATAACTGGAATGTTTGCTAAGTGTTGGTTTGCTCCGTTAGGGAAGTGAGCACCAGGGTCAGCTGCAATTACCATGAAACAGTCAGGTTCTTTTCTTACGAGTAAGTCAATAGTGTTGGTTTCACCCATCATATATCTTCCGTATCCTCTACAGAAGTCTACACCGAATGCCCAACCGGTTTCGTAAGCCATGAAAATGTTGAAACCGTTTACGTTAAAGTGACCTCTCATTGGAGTAAGTCCCCATTTACTGTTGGTGTTTAAGTCTTGTACTAATTTAATTGCGATGTCAATGTTTCTTTGTTTACCTAAGGTGTGGGTTAAACCTAAACCGAAGAAGAGAACACCGAATTCTGCAGCTTCCATTTCAGCAGCTAATTCATAAATGTCTTCAGCTGGAATACCGGAAACAGATTCAGATTGTAATTTTTTACCTTTTAATACAGCTCTTAAAGCGTTGTAGAAACCGTAGTCTCCGTTTTGTTCAAATCCAATCCATTTGTCAGACATTTTTGCAGTGTCTGAGAATTTTGGATCCATAGTAATAACGGTTCTGTCGAATCTACCTCTTTGTCTGAAGTATCCTCTAGGGAATGCTGCATATCTTGCTAAGTGTCTTGGGTGAGAGTTCATAGCGTTACTACCAGAGTATGCAATAACGTCAGCTCTGTTTTTAACTTCCCCTAAGGTTTGGATAGGGTAACCTGCGTTTTGCATAGCTTGTAAACTTGGACCGTGACAGATAGTTGCTTGGTTATCTAAAACAGCACCAATATATTCACCTAATTCTACACCTTCTTTCATACATTCAGTAGAAGTTTCAGACCAACCGTAGAATACTGGTCTAATAGAGTTTGCAATATATTCAGCTGCAGTGTCTAAAGCAGTATCCCAGTCTACTTCTTCAAGAACTCCTTCTTCGTTTCTTACCATTGGTACAAGTAATCTTTGGTCCATATCTTCCATAACTTTACTTGCACCTAATCTGCATGCGTGTCTTACAGCAACTACGTGACCGTCTTTTACTAAGAAGTCTAAGTCGTCACAGTTACATCCACAAAATGCACAAGTACAATTTTCTACAATGTGATCGTAATCAGTTACAGGTGGTTCATATGTCATGATCAATCAACTCCTCCCATTTACGTCCGTTATAAACTGGTCTTTCACCTAATGATTCCATGTTTTCTACAACATCATCATCTTCTTCGTCAACATATTTTTTGTATACCCATCTCATTAAGTCTGCCATTAATAAAACTTTTCTGTCAGTTTTTTCAACGGTAGCGTGGATACCTTTGTAAGTAGGGTCTGAACAACAGTAGGTTTCGTGGCTTACAATAGTGTTAGCCCATGGACCTTTACATACAAAAATGGTACCTTCGTGAGGAGCATCTCTGGATTTTGCTGCGTTTAAAACAACTTCACCGTAGTCAGTTTTTACAAGTACAGTGTCCCAGTTTTTTACACCTAATTTTACCATGTCACGAGGATCCATGTAACAGGTACCGGAAGCGTTTTTATATTCTTCTTTTAAGGTAGAACCTCTTTTCTTACAAGCTCCTTGATATATGTCAGAACCAGTGTTTAACATACATTTGAGTACTTTGGTAGTACCTTCTTGAGCTACGTTTTCTAAATCTCCAACTACTGGTCTTTCTAAATAAGTATTTGCGTAATGCATGTTATCACTCCTATTCTAACCATATAGCTTCAGTAGGACAGAACATTTGGCAAGTACCACATTTGTCACATTTGTCCACACTGAATAATTTAATAAATCCGTTTTCAACCATCATAATAGTTTCGGTTGTTTTGGAACCATGTCCACCAGCGTTTTCTGGGCTGATTGA
The DNA here is from genome assembly GCF_045114555.1 of Methanobrevibacter sp. Lineage (GTDB taxonomy): Archaea > Methanobacteriota > Methanobacteria > Methanobacteriales > Methanobacteriaceae > Methanobrevibacter. Next base: position 31,717 of record NZ_JBGUKT010000035.1, read on the forward strand.
AGCGTTTACAGGACATGCGATAACACATACTCCACAACCTAAACATTTATCTTGATCTACTTTAAGTTCCATAAATAATCACCAATCAAATTAATTTTTTAAAGCTTCGAATGCTGCAATCCAAGATTTAGAACTAGTTGGGGTGTAATCGATGTCAGTTCTAGTTACGGTTAATGCTCCGTTAGGACATGCTTTAGCACATGCACCACAGTGGATACAGTAATCTTCTTCTTTAACTAAGTGAGTTCCTCTGTCTCCAGGACCAGATGATTTAGGGAAGGATAAAACATTACATGGACATACATCAATACATGCACCACAGGTACCACATTTTTCTTCATCGATTTCGAGAGTACCTTTAAATGCTTGTTTTACAGTAGCTGCGTCTGCAGGACAGACTCCTTCACACCATCCACATTTAATACAGGTTTCTTTGTCAATAATTGCATTACCAGTAATAGCTGCTTTAGCAGGGTCGAGGTCATATTCACCGTAGGAACAGGATCTACATACTGCTTTAATAGCGTTAACAGGACATGCTTTTTTACATACGAGACAGTATACACATTTTTCTTTGTCAATAACAATGCTTTCTTCACCGGTGGTTTTGTCTACTACAATAGCTTCTGCAGGACATAATTCAGCACAAGCACCACAGTAAATACAGTCGTCTTCACATACTTCGATTTCACCAGTTACTAAGTCAGCTCTGTTAGGTAAAGTTCTGTCAATAGTGATGGAAGCTCTAGGACAAGCTGCTTCACATTTTTTACAGAATAAACATTTGTCTTCATCGATTTCAGCTGAAGCGATGAGAGTTGGATAAGCTTCATTTTCTTTAATAGAGACGCCACCAATAGTAAGGTCTAATGCGCCTGCTGGACATACTCCACTACACATACCACAGAGAACACATTTGTTTTCATCAATGCATAATTTTGCTTTGACTTCATTGTCGTTTTTGAAAAGAGCATAATTTTGAGCAATCTTTTCATGACCACTGAAATAGGTTTCTGTGTATTTACGTTCAATAGGAGCTACTTCATCAAGAGCAATAGCTTCTACAGGACAAGTTGCTTCACAAAGGCCGCAACCAATACAAACGTGATCTTTAAAGGACAAAATTCTGTCTTCTTCTGCTGATCTTTTTATATTGAAGTCTTTGCCTTCAATTTCTTTAACGTTAACCATTTTTTACCTCCAAAATTTCAATTGATTTTGTTGGGCAGTTCTCAACACACATAAGACAGCCACAACAATAACGGGGGTTTATCTTTGCTTTCAATGAATCTAAGTTAATAGTCTTCATCTCACACAAATCTACACACAATCCACAACCAATACATCCATCGTTAATCTGTGGGTCATAATGATTCATATTAAAAATAGTCACGATTTGACGAATTTCTTTATAATCTCCAAATAAAACTTTTGTAATTAATATAAAATCCTTAGGACTTAGTTCTAAAATAGCTTTAGCAAGTTCAATTGAATCCATAGAAATGTTCCTACCATTCAAGTAGTGAGAAATGGTTGATCTGTCTACACCGATTTGAGATGAAATCTCCTTTTGGGACAAACCTCTTTTTCTAAGTTCAACACTTTCTAAATATTTTAGTCCAGATACTATATGTTTTGGCATAAATTCACCATGTGTACATTATAATATATATTATATATACTTATAAAAGGCACATACTTAGACTCAAGTATAAAGATTTATATATTAGTGTGTGTTATTTACACATTTGTAAAAATATTAATTTTTAATTATATTAATTATTTTCAAAAAATAAGAATAAATAATAACTTTATATAAAATATTTAACTAAATAATTATTTATTCATTAAATAAATTGTTTTTTTAACCTAATTATAAAAATTAAACTAATTTTATTAAAATAAAAATAGTTAAAATTTAATCAAAAATAGCTAAATTATATCCCCAATATGTAAGCAAATTTACATCGAATTTATGAAAATTTTTTAAATTTTTAGGCCAAACAAAAAAATGTGTACTAAATACACATAATGCAGGTGTAGTAAGTACACATAATGATTTTTGAAGAAAAAAACTAATGAAAAAATGAGAAAATTTACTAAAAAATATGCAAAAAATTTATAAAAAAATTAATGAAAATGAAGATAAAGATTGATGAAAAATCTTAAAAAATTTATTAAAAATTATGAAAAAAAATATAAAAATAATCTATAAAAAAATAGTAAAATAATAATAAAAAAATAGAAAAATATGAAAAATTTTTTATCTATTCTTCCTTATAGAAAGGTTCCCTATTATGGATTCCTTCTAGGAATATTTTTACAAGTTCATCATCAGAGACCCCTTCCCTAATAAACTCAACTAAGTCTACAAGATTATCATTTCTAAGAAGACATGGTTTGATCTTTCCTTCAGGAGTGATTCTAAGTCTAGTACAATTCTTGCAGAAATTGGTATTGTCTACAGGGTGGACGACTTCAATCTCACCGCCATCAATGAAATATTTCTTACGATCCTGCATGAATTCCCTTACCTTGATCTCATCTGCAATTTCGGCAAGGTACTTTTCAAATTCTGCAAGTGGGTAATGGTACTTGGAGTTGAAGTCATTGTCATCACAGCTTTCAGACTCAATGATCTCAATGAGCTGCAAGATTACACCATGTTCTTTAGTGAATTCAAACATGTCCATAATCTCATCATTGTTGATATTATTCATAACTACCATATTTATCTTAACTGGATACATACCAACTTCACAAGATTTGACAATTCCATCCTTTACTCTTTGTAAAACGTTTTTCCCTACAATCATTTGATAGGTTTCTTCATCAAGTGTGTCTAAACTGACATTAACTCTGTCTAATCCTGCATCGACTAGATCTTGTGCAAATTTCTCCAAAAATATACCATTGGTTGTGATTGAAATATCCTTGAAATCAAGTGAATTAATTTTTTCAACAATTTCAACTATGTCTGGCCTAACTAAAGGTTCGCCTCCAGACAAACGTATTTTCTCAACACCTAATTTCTTTGCAATTCTGCAGATTTCATAAATTTCATCAGGAGTCATTTCTGAAGAGGATTCCAACATCCCATCATGGTGACAGTATATGCAATCTACATTGCAACGATTAGTGATTGAAATCCTAAGTGAAATAATTGGTCTTTCATAATCGTCTCTTACTTTATCCTTCATCCATAAACCCCAAAATAAAATTCATTCCAAAAAAATAATTATATTAATATGAACAATTTTAAAAAAATAATCTTAAGATTATTCATTATCAATGGAAATTTCAACATTCTTTACTTCATCTACACCATATTCAGAAGTTTTAATAGCTTTCAATAATCCGAGAATAGTTTCTTTTATGATATCATCTGTGAATTTGTTTAATTCAATATCATTTCCATTGATTACTAAACTAACTTTGTTTTCAAAATCTTTATTATCGCTCACATAATCACCTAAACCTAATTTATAATGCCATCACATATTTTAAATATTAATTATTTTTAAATATATTTATTTTTAAATATATGAATTATTTTTAAATATTTTTAAATATTATTATATTATTCTTTTTTATTTTTAATTGTTATGTCAATATCATCAAAGTTCTCTACACCATATTCCTTGATTTTAAGTGGAGTCAATACTCCCAATATGGTTTGCTTGAGATAATCGCTGACAAATCTATTCAATCCAATATTCACTCCATCAATAGCTAAATTGACTTCAGCTTGAGTTTCAGGATTGTAATCTAGCTTTCCTTGTGCAAAGGCCTGGCCTATAAGACTTGCATCATTATATCCGCATTCATTAACAAATAATGTTTCCAAAATGTCATAGGATCTTTCTTCAACAAGGTCGACCAATTCCAATAGCTCATCATCTGTGATTTCAAATGAATTCACCACTTTTATCGTATACTCGTCCTTGACTTCTTCACAAGTTGCTATTTTAGCATAAGGATAAGCTTTAAATCCTTCTATAACAACAAAATCAGGATTTTCAATAAGTTTTATTAAGAATAAAATACGTTCTAAATCAAACCTTTCATTAATATTGAAGTAAGTTCTTCCACCAATTCCTACAACAAAGCCAGAACCTGCTTCCATTTGCTTATATGTGTCGGTTCCCTCATGATCCATTTCCATCTGGTGATGAGAATGCTTAATGCTTGCTACCTTGAATTCCCTATTGGTTAATTCCTTAATGATCTTGCCTGTAAGGGATGTTTTGCCAGTGTTCTTTAAACCTACAATTGAAATAATTCTCATCTTTACACCAATTAAAAAAATTTTTAATTATTTTTAAATTAATTATTTGAATTAATTACTTAAATTAATTAAATTAATAAAAGTTTAATCTATTGTTAAATTTAATTTATCTAAATAAAACTTTTATCATCAATCATAGATTAGATTAACTATTAAATCAAGATTCATCATAAAAATAGACAGTAAAATTTCACTAAATAAATTAAATTTAAAAATAAATCAATAGCTATTTTTAAAAAAATAATTTAAAAAATAGTTTTTCATGGAAATGAGTGAATAAGAGGTGACTATTTTAAAAATTATTTAATTAAAAAGGAGAATAAAAATAGAAAATTGTAAAACGAATATAATAAGCAAAACGCTCATTACAAAGTTTTACAACAACTAATTTATTCTATCGTGTTTCACCATTTTGATTTAAATCTTCAATCCTAGTATTGTCTGTAGGATTTAGGACCAAATTCAGTGAATGGTAATGGTTCTTCGTTGTCTACACCACTGTAGTAACCGAAGATGTCTCTGACTTTTTGGTTTACAGTAGCCCATACTTTGGATACTGGAATTTCACAAGGACATACTTCAGAACATTGACCACAGTTAGTACATGCATCTACCATGTGCACCATACGGGTTAAGTGGAAGAATGGAGCTGCAGGGGTGTATCCACCAGGTACCCATTCAGGACCTTCAGCTTCGAGACAGCAGTCATCACAGAAACAGAGAGGACATGCTTCACGGCAACCGTAACATTTCATACATCTTGAGAATTCTTCTTTGTATTCTGCGAATACTTCTAAGATGTCACCAGAGGTTCCAGCAAAGTCTTTTTCTCTTTGTGCCATTGCTTGTTTTACCATGATGTTGTCGATGTTAGAACGGATTGTTACACCTTTTTCGATTGGTGCTTGGGTTTCAATTAATCCAGCATCAATTACTTTTCCTAAGATGTCTGCACCTTTTTCGGAGCATACTTCTACGAAGGTTGCTTTTCCAGCTAAGTCACCGATAACTCCCCAGTTACCTAAAGCTAAATCAGCGTTGGTAGGGATGTTCATGGTACATCTTTGACAGTTTTCTCTTCTACCCATTCCGTCTTCTTCGAGTTCATCGATGGAAATTGCTTTTTCACCATCAGCGGTTTCCATAATGAGTTTTCCTTTGGAAATTTCTTCTTTGATGACGTCAGCAGGGTCTAATTCGTAAACGTCTCTAATCATTTTCATGGTTGGTACAGGTGGCATGGTTCCTCCACAGTTTACACCAATCATGATTACGTTTTCTTCGATAACTTTTCTTTTTCTCATTAACTCTTTTAAGGTCATTGCGTCACATGGTTTTGTGGTAACTGCAATTTTCATATCTCTTGCACCGTCTAAGTATTTGGATACGAATTTTGCTAAGTTTAAGGTACCACAGTGAAGGGATCCTGCAGATTTGATTACATCTTCAGGGTCAGTGATGAGAATAGGTTTAGCATCGTATAAGTCAGCTGCTTCTTCTACAGCAACTACTGCATCAACAATACCTTCTTCGAGTAAGTATTTCATGATAGTAGTTACGACTCCACCGTATTCTCCTTTTTCTTTAATTGCTTCATTACCAGAGTATGCATAAAACATATCATTTACATTTACAGCCATATTATCTACTCCTTATTCACCTTATAATTTTTCTACTTGAATAGCACAAGCTTTTAATTCAACCATTTTACATTTAGGGTCGAAAGAATCGGAGTTGGTTAACATGTTAGCTGCACATTCGGTAAAGTGCATAGGAATGTTTACAATACCTTTCTTAATGTCGTCAGTTACACGAGCAGGAATTTCAATTTCTCCTCTTCTAGAGTATGCTTTTACTATTTCATTGTTAAGAATTCCTCTTTCTGCTGCATCTTCGGTGTTGATTTCGATGAATCCAGTAGGTACTTCTTTATCTAAGGTTTCACATCTTCTGGTCATAGCAGCGTGATAGTGGAACAAGATACGGGTAGTAGTTAAGAGTAATGGGTATTCATCATCAACAACTTCGACAGGACCTCTGTGTTCTAATGCTTGGAATACACCTAAACCGTCTGGGTGAGCGAATTTGTCTTTGTGCATTAAAGGTTCACAAGGATCTTCTGGGTCAAGACATGGCCAGTGGACACCTTCAGGTTTGAGTAATCTTTCGTGAGTAATACCATAGTAGGAAGGAGCGAGTTCTCTGATTTCTTCCCAAATTTCAGCAGCGTTTTCGTAGTGGAATAATTCTCTTGGTCTGCCCATTCTAACAGCAATTTCTTCCATGATCTTCCAGTCAAGCATAGCACCTTCAGGTGGTTCTTGAGCTTTACGTAACCATTGAACTCTTCTTTCACCAGAAGTGAAGGTACCTTCTTGTTCACCCCAACCTGCTGCAGGCAATACAACATCTGCTTCAGCAGCGGTATCGGTCATGAACAATTCTTGAACGATTAACATTTCTAAGTTTGCAATTGCTTCTTTGGTGTGTTTAATATCTGCATCGGAGAGTACAGGGTCTTCCCCGTGGATGTATAATACTTTTAAGTCACCAGCGTGAGCAGCGTTCATCATTTCGACTAAGGTTAAACCAGGAGTGGTTGGTAAGTCGATTTGGTAAGCTTCTGAGAATTTTTTGGTAATTTCAGGGTTTGCAACTTTTTGGTAACCTACATAGTCAGAAGGTAATGCACCCATATCACAAGCACCTTGTACGTTGTTTTGTCCTCTTAATGGGTTTACTCCTCCACCGATTTTACCTAAGTTACCGGTTAACATTGCTAAGTTAGCAGTGGACATTACGTTGTCTGCACCGTGAGAGTGTTCGGTAATACCTAAGGAGTATACAATAGCTGCGTTTTCAGCTTGTGCATATTCGATAGCTACACGTTCAATTTGTTCAGGGTCAGCTTCAGTAATTTCTGCTACTTTGTCAAGGTCGTATTTCATTGCAACTTCTTTCATTTCTTCGTAACCTTTGGTTCTGTTCTTAATGAACTCATCATCTTGTAAACCGTTTTCAATGATGATTTTGATCATACCGTTCATTAAAGCTACGTCAGTACCGGTTTTGAATTGCATGTATTCGTGTGCTAATTTTGCAGTAGGAGTGAATCTTGGGTCTGCTACTACTAATTTTGCACCGTTTTTAATAGCTCTGATAATTTTACGACCGAATAATGGGTGTGCTTCCATGTTGTTAGAACCAATACAGAAGATGAAATCAGCTTCTTCAATACTGTCATAACCGTTAGTGGATGCACCTGAACCGAAGGTGGTTGCAAGACCAGCTACAGTAGGACCGTGACAGATACGTGCACAGTGGTCTACGTTTTGAGTACCACATCCAGCTCTTGCTAATTTCTGGGTTATGTAAATGTTTTCGTTAGGAGATCTAGCACATGCGTAGAAACCTAATTTGTTAGGGTCAGTGTCAGCATATTTTTTAAGTGTGCTAGCTACTAAGTCTAAAGCTTCATCCCAGGAAGCTTCTCTGAATTCACCATTTTCTTTGATTAACGGAGTAGTTAATCTGTCTGGGTGGTTAATGAATTGCCATCCAAAGTTACCTTTTGGACAAACTTTTCCTTCATTAACAGGGTGTCTTTTCCATGGTTCGACACCAATGATTTTTCCATCTTTGACTACAAAGTTAATACCACAACCGGTACCACAGTAAGGACAAATAGATGGTACATATTTTATCTCAACCATTTTATAATCTCCATAATAAAATCAAGGTTTTATTTTTATATAGTTTACATATTGGCAAATTCAATTATTGACAAACAACTGAAATTTTAAACAATTATATATTTATTAAAACTTCTAGATATTGTGAATTGTGTCGAGTATTGTGAATTGTGTCTTATTTTAAAAATATAAATAATTTATTAAAATCTTTTAGGATTATTGTGAATTGTGTCGAGTATTGTGAATTGTGTCTATTGTTATAATCCAATAAAAGAATTGACAATAATATTCGAAGTACATAAATAATATAATATTATATTATCATGAAATGTGAATTTAGAACTTTAAAAAGATCTAAATGTGATTTAGAAGCCAAAATGCTTCTAAAAAGTTATTTCGGAATTTAAAATTCCTATATAAGTATGATTTTCATTCAAATGAAATTTTTAATGAAAAATTTCTAAAAACTTTAATAAATTATGTAAATACTTATTGATATTTGAATTAAATAGGTTTCGCTCAAATATTTCAATAAGTAAATACAAATTTAGGGATTTATAAAAATCCTTTGTGTTTGACTAATAGAATATTAGATCCAAACTGATTTTGTACATTTAGTCACGTAAGTATACGAACCAGTATGCACATGCTACAAATACTGCAGCACCAACGATGTTACCTAAGGTTACAGGTATTAAGTTGTTGATGAAGAATTGTGCCCAGGTTACTTCAGCACCTAAGAAGATACCTAATGGGATGAAGAACATGTTTGCGACACTGTGCTCAAATCCAATACATACAAACGCCATGATTGGGAACCAAATACCGAAGAATTTACCTACTACATCATCAGCTGCGTTAGCTAAGTATACTGCTAAACATACTAACCAGTTACAACCAATACCTCTAAGGAAACATTGTACCCAAGTTAAAGAAGCAGTTGATTTTCCAGCTGCCATAAAGGTTGCTCCACCTAAAGCTTTGGTGTTAGCAATGGTAATTGCACCGCCAGCGAATGCTTCAGGTACCATAATACCAGTTAAGTAAGCAAGTACGTAAGCAACAAAGAGACCACCGACTAAGTTGAATACCCAAGATCCAACCCAGTTTTTGAGTAATCCCATAATATCAGTTTTACCATCTAAAAGACCCATAGTCATAAACATTACGTCACCAGTGAATAATTCAGATCCACAGATAACAACCATAATTAAACCTACAGGGAACACTCCCCCGAAGATTAATTTAGAAATACCTATTGGTACGCCACCAGCTACTGCACCAGTGTTTGCTACTTCTGCAAGTAATCCACCGAATGCAATGTAAGCACCTGCTAAGAAACCTAAAACAGCAAGTTTTAAGATAGGCATTTCACCTTTTGCGGTAGCTGCAGATGCAATTGCTTTTGCAGTATCTGCAGGACTTTTAAAACTCATATATCTCAACCTCTTTTTTAAATTATCCCATATAATAATCAATACTCTCGAGGTTCATGTCAAACCTTACATAAAGAGAGCATTAATTATAATTATTTATCATACCTATAAAAAGACTTTGCTATTAAAGTTAAATAAAAAGATTTATATAGTGAGAATGTTCATTTTTACAAAGAGAAATTACATTCATAACGATAAAAAATCGAAAAAAAATTGAACAATATTTAAAATTTAAAAATTTTTATTGATTAATCAGAGCAAAAAATAAAAAATTAGCCACATATTTTCTAAATAAAAAATAAGGAATTTAATTCGATATAAAAATATATTCTTATTGATAAACCATGACAAATTAAAATAACTCCAAATAATCGTTTTAAAACAATGAAAAAGAGTTATAACAGTTTTTTAGATAACAGAGTTAACTTTCATATCATTGAAATTTAAGAATTTTTTTAACATACGAAAAAAATTGAAAAATTAACCATTAACACAACGATGAAAAAAGTCGAAAAAAATTTAATAAAATTTAATAGTTAACCGAATAAAATTCTACATACAGTAAAAAGAAAGGAAAATAACCCAACATGAACACTATTTATAAAACGATGCAAAAAATATTAAAAAAAAATAATTTCATCGAAGAAAATCTTATGATACAAATCATGATAAATCATGATAAATTATTAAAAAAATTGAGAAAAATATTATTAAAAATAAGAAAAAATGATGAAGAAAAATATAATGAGAAAAAAGAATAAGAATTGGAAATAAAAAATAAAATTAAAAAATAGAAAATGATCATAAAAATAACCATTAAGATATAATTTATAAAATCAATCGTCACTCCTGAACCATTACCAGCTTACCGGTATCAGGATCCCTATAGACCTTTCCGACTTCGGCATAACCTGATTGCTCAAGAGAAGATCCTGCACTTGCATTGCTTGTGAAGTCTTCCCCAGTGCTCACTTGAGAAGTGGCTTGCTTTGCCTGTGATTCATGTGTCTTAGCCATCATATCAGGATTGACTTGAAGAGCCATAATGGCAAATATCAAAAATCCTAACGCCAATACAAGCATTGCATCTGAAAGGTTTGAAATACCAGTCATAGGATCTTCATCATCATCACTAAAGCGTTTTCTTTTTCTTAACATATTATCACCAGTTTCACTGCCAATTTTCACTGCCCATAATCCTTTTAGAATCCATTTAATTTCTCTAGAATTGCCTCTGCAACAGTTTCAGTAGTGGTCAAGTCGCTTTCGTACCATTGCTTCCTATATTTGGAAATGACATATCCTATAGCCCCAATGGTCAAACCTGTAACTGTAGTGTCAAAAGCAATTGTCAAGGATTGTGCCAAGGTAGTGATGTCACCAGTACCCAAAGCAGAAAGTCCTGGCCCTAATGGTATTAAAGTACCAAGCAAACCGAAAATAGGGCCTAATCTTACTAAAATATCTGTTTTTGAAGTGAGCTTAAGCAAATTGCTCTCTTCCTCTTCAATCAATTTGCTTGCAAATGCCTTTCTTGCATCTGGACCTAAATTATAATTATTAGTTATTTTTACAAGAACGTCCTTTTGTTCCTTATACAATGCACTTGAATCAATAACCTCCTTCAATTCATCAGGATTAGTTGATTTTGATACATCCTGCAACAATGATTCCAAAGCGTCGGATTTCAATGGCTTCTTGGTAAACCATTCATTTAAAAATCCTCCTAAGCTTAAGATTGCATAAACAAGGAAAATAACTAAAATAATTACAACAGGTGCAAGCAAACTTTCTGAGATTATATGTATAAATGAAGTTAAAATTCCTGTACCTTGAAGTATCATTCTTCCCACCAATTATTAGTAAATAATAAATTAATTAATTAAATAATTAAAAAATTAAATAATTTTGAATATGTTTTTTGAAAAATTTCTTTAAAATTTTAAATTTGAAATCTTGATTGGAAACAATAAGATGCTATTATTTCCGTTTTAGCCTTTTTAAAATCCAATCACTATATAAAACACCTAAAACAAGGATAATGAGAATAACGATTATTGCATACATCACTTGGTAAGTAGGGGTTAGGATTAGAAAAGACTTGAAGATCGAGTAATCTAATTCTCTAACAGAACTAAAAGTCAAAGCCAAAATCAACAGGAATAAAAATTCCAAAAACATATATTCGCCGATTACAGCATAATATGGTCTTTTAGCCTTGTTGAATATTTTAGAAATTTTATAAACCAAAAGCATGACTATAATGGATAAAATAGCTAATTCCAATGAATTTAAAACTAGATTATCTGATTTTAAGCATAATGACAATGCAACAATTGATATTAATGAAGATAAAACAGTTCCATAGAACACAATCTTATCATTTTCAATGCCCTGATTCCTGCCAAAGCTAACAAAGCGTATTGCAAGTATTAGAACCAATAAGCTAACTAATCCTAAAACATATGGCATGAATGGAACCACATACCCCCCTAAGTTTAAGGAGGAAGATATGAATGATAAAACAAATACTATCGCACCATAAATCAAGGCAAATAGAATAAATTTATTTTTATTAAAATCGTACTTTTTAACTAAAAAGGCAATATTGGTAACGAATAATAAAATAAAAACAATTAGATATTCAAAAATCAAATCCATCATAGCATATCACATTTTAGTTTAATTAATAATATATTTTTAAATGTGATTATATAAACATATCGATATGGGAATTTAAGAGAAAAAATGAAAAAAAGAAAGGATTTGATAATGAATTTGCACTTATTAAAATAAAAAAATGAAAAAGAAAATGAAAAAGAAAATGAAAAGGAAATGGAAAGGAAATGGAAAAGAAATTGGGAAAATTTATTTCACAACTACTTTTCCCTTTACGCTAATTGCTTTAAAGGTATTGTCTCCTGCAAATTTGGCAGTGAATTTATAGCTTTTCCTTTTATTCAATTTAACTTTCACAGTAGCGATTCCTTTTGAATTGGTTTTTGCTGTGTAAGTTTTTCCATTGATCCTAAAGCTTATTTTTTTGCCTTTAATTGCCTTTCCCTTTGGACTTAGGAATTTGGCAGTTAAAGTCTTTTTCTTTGCTTTGAGCTTGAATTTCTTATTTGAGACTTTCAATTTGGCTTTAACCGGATTAACCTTAATCTTGCATGATTTAAATGATGCCTCATAATCATTATCCCCTAAGAAACAGGCTACAATAGCATAATTTCCCTTTTTAGCCAAATTGATTTGCAATTTAACATAACCGTTTTTATCAGTTGTCCTATAGTACTCCTTGCCATTGAAGTTAATGATAATCCTCTTATTTGATAAAGCTTTGGAATTGGAATCTGTTAATCTGAATGTGAAGTACTTACCGATCTTTCCATCCCTGCTGTAAACTGTTGTAGTTGTCATATCCTTAGAAACCAACGCAGTCTTATTTCTTGTAATTGTTACATTAGGAACTGCAGACCCATTGCCTTGAGAATCAGATTCCTTAATGATCATATTTATCCAGAAAGTAGGGGAGATATACTGCCCATTGGACTTGATTAGTTTCAATTGGATAAACTCATCAGGATTGCTTATATTGAATCCCCAATTGTTATTGTCTATACTTCCATCCCCAAATACAATAGCTTCAAATAAGGTGCCGGATGCAGAGTATAAAGTGAAATTATTGATTTCCAAATTGCATTCTTCCAAAGTTGAATCCTTTATCGCGTCAAGGAATTTTTCCAAGGTTTCATTTTCTATAATCAACTTAGGTCTTTCCAGTATGGAAGCAGACACTTGAAGATTGGAACCTAAATAATAAATGGAAGCATTTCCATAATTCTTTAAGAAACTGGAATTGAAGACAGACATGTTTTCAACGAATTTGCTTGCAAAAATAGCTCCCCCATAAGCATCATTTTGCATAAGGACCCCTCTTAATCCTAAAGCGACATTTTCTTCAAACTCGCAGTTGCTTATTTCCATATTGAAAACATTTTGACCTAAATAAATTGCTCCTCCGTCTCCAACGGCATAATTATTGATAAATTTGGAGTTGTTTATTGAGAAATTATTAACCGCCTTCAAGTAGATTGCTCCACCGTATGTATGTGCTATGCAATTAATGAAACTGCAATTATCAATCATTCCATTGTTTCCAACCCAATGAATAGCTCCCCCTAATCCATCAGCCAAAAATGTTTGCTCTTCACCATGCAATGTCCATGCAAATTTTGATATTGCTGAATTGTTGATGAAAATTGAATTTGAGAGGGAATTATTGGATCCTTTCAACCAAATAGCCCCTCCTGAAGATGCAGTTTCATAATTGTAACCTGTATTGTTTATGAAAGTGCAATTGTCTATTACCGCATTGTTGGCTATTAAGTAAATTGCTGGACCGTCAGTATGGTGACAGCTGGACTTATTAGCTATATTGTTTAAGAATTCTGTGTTTAGGATTTTAGCATTATCTCCAAAGCAACTTAATGCAGAGCCTAATTCCCCATTTATTGAGTTTTCAAAGATACAATTATCAATGGTTACATCTCCAGCATTGATTGAAACTGACATGCCATAGGAATTAGCAAATCTGATGTTTTTAATCAATACATTTGGAGACCTTATATCCAATATTTGAGTTAAGAACTTAGCGTCAAGTGTGGCACCAGAACCATCTCCAACAATATTTAGAGTCTTGTTGATGATTATTTTAGAATCACCTGAATAAAGTCCCTTGAGAATAACTGTATCATTTTCATTGGCTTGATCAATTAGATTTTGAATGTCTGTAAAATCAGTCCCACTATCTGAAGTGAGCATATCTTCAGAATGATGATTTGAACTTATTTCATCATTTAAGCCCTCATTCTGCAAATCTGAATCAGACACAGACCCAGAATGTGCAATTTCAGAAGTATAAACCGCACACAAATCTGAATCAGAAATTTCAGAATTTTCAACTATTGTATTGTCATCATAATTTATATCGATTAAATCATTAGAATTATTTGAAGCAGAAACTAATCCCAAACTTAAAATTAGAATGAAAATTAATGATATTGATAATAATAATCTATTAAAATTTATTTTCATGATTTCTCTACCCTATTTGTTAGTATAATTAGTATTAAATATATTTAAATCGATATATAAATTTTAGTTAATCGAAGAGGATTATAAAATTAAAAATTTTAAAAATACCCAAAAAATAGAAAGATCTGAAAAATATTAAAAAAAGCTAGAATAAATAAAATATTTTAAAAAAAGTAAAAAATTTAAAAAAACTAAAAATTAAAAAAAAGTAAAAAAGATTAAAAAATAAAAAAATAAAGGTGTTCAAAGCTTTTTACAAGCTTGAACTATTCTTTCATCATTTCCATAATATCTTCACGGTAGTATAATCCTATGACAAGTATTATTAAAAGAACTAATCCACCAACACCAATAACTCTGAATGTTTCATCATCAATGGATAATGTTTTGGCAGACGCACTTTCAGGGACATCGGAACTTGGTGATGGGCCTGCTGAGGATGATGCAGAAACACCTGCACTGCCTGAGCTTCCAGATAAGGCCCCATTGGAATTGATTGAATAATCCCCTGAAGATAGTCCAGAATCACCGGAACCTGATTGGTTTTGGGAATTAGCATGACTTGGATTATTTTGAGAATCTGCATTTGAATTGCTTTTTGAATTGGAACTCAAAGCTTTCAACAATTCATTATAGAAACTTTCATAATAATCCATTTCTTCAGAATCCACTTGGTCAAATTGACCCCACTGGTTGAATTGCCTATTATCTTCCCCTACATTAAGAGAGGAACTTGAGCTTCCCTTGCCTCCAGCACCGGAACCAATATCCAAATACGCAACAGAATTGATGAAATTAACTGTGTAGGAACGACCATTAACAGTTAGAACAGCTGAAAAATTAGGCAATCCAGAAACAGCATTGCCGTACCTGTCAACAACTGAGAAATAATATTTGCTTCCGCTTTGGCGAGAGCGAATGTTGAATCCATATTTCATTCCAACCCTATAACACCTATTCTTTGCAAAGTTCTTTCCAATGCTTACAGCTTTATCTCCTTTATTTTGCAAATCCAATACGCCATTATATGAGAAGAAATTGTTTTCCAAAGTGAAATTGCCCTTGGTTCCCATGAAATCATAATCAAACAAGACTCCCACTCGACTGTTGCCGGTTACAAGATTCTTGTTAAAGGTAAAGTCATTGATCCAACCTTGTATGATAACACCATCACCATTGTCGCTGATTGTGTTGTTTATAATTGTCACATTATTGACTGAGTAAGGGAAATCAATAGCAGTATACCATTTTCTTATTGTATTTCCTTTCACCAATACGTTGCAAGCATCCTTTCCGAAGTATATTGCAGTGCCTTCTACACGCCTATCATTGGAAATTATGTTGTTGTTTAGTATGCTGATTCCCTTTTTGCTGATAATGTCCTTTAAATTGATTCCAATATTATTTCCATGAATTGGTGTAATATTATTCTTGGAAATAGCTATTCCACCAGATTTGGAAATATCCATTGCAATTTTAAAGCTTGAAAAGACATTGCCGCTTATAGAAGAATCATAAACACCATCAAAAACTATCCCATTCCGTTTTGTAGATATTTTATTTCCAGAGATTCTAATTCCTGAAACATCACTTGCATCTACAAAGGAACCAACCAAATTAGTGGTAAAGCCACTGATGTTTGTTCCAGACCCTCCAGGCAATATAGTAAATACTGGAATGTTGAAGATGTTTTTTATTACTGTACCGGATTTACTTATAATGTTTAAAGGTTTTGAAATCTTCAAATAGATATTTTCATAGGAGGAACCTGTAAACTTGATAGTGCTTCCAGCTGTTGCATTATTGATAAGATCTTGAATATATTCATTGATGGAACTGTCATAGTAACTTGCATCTTTGATTATAATGGTTTGTGGACTTTTCAATAAAGAAGCAGAACTGTCAGATTGGGTTAATAAAACATCATTATTGATTTTGCTAGAATCGTCAGTTGAACTTAAGATATCCTTGGATTTCTTATTACTTGAATTTCCAGACACATCTGAAATCTCTACAATGGAATCATCCAAATCATCTATATTGGATTCATCCTTAATGGAATTATCCAAAATAGCACTATCAATCACATCATCTTGAGAACTGATAGAATCTGATGAAACATCTACAGACAAATCAGATAAATAAGACAAATCATTATCTTCAACTGCAACTGCAGATCCAAGACTTGTGAAGAATATTAAGATTAATAAAATCATTAATATTCTTTTCCTAATACATTTCACCTCCCACAAAAACTTAGCAATATTAACTGAATAATATTAATCTATTTTTAAATTTAACTGTCAGATACTGAATCAATATTCATATCATTAAAATATCAAGAAAAATTTTAAAATTGAAATGTAAATAATAACTTTTTTATTACTTGCAAATTTCGAAATATAAATTGATTATGAACAGTTATTTATTATTTAAAATATAAATAAGTTTCTAAAAATCAAGCAAATGCTAAATTTAAAAAGTATAAATTCATCGAATATTAATAAAATTCATAAATAGCTAAAAAATTGAAAAAATGATTATGTAAAAATTAAAAATTTAGTAAAAATCTAATAAGAAATTATAAAGTCAATATCAATAAGAAATCATATTTAATTCATTAAAATTCTTTAAAAAGTGTTAAAAACAAATATATTAAGAATAAATTAGAAAATATGTAATAAAATAACTTTTTTTAATAAAATAATTAATATTTATCAGAATTAAAGACCAAATATAAATAAATAATAAATAAAAAAATAACGATAAACTATATATTACATATCGACAATAAATATACATACTAATATGAAAATATTTTATTTGCAAAAACTATGTAAAGTTTAAAACTAAGCAAAAAAATTTTTGCAAATACAAATATCTATGTTATTTCTTAAAAAATTGAAAATGAAAAAACATGATATTAGTGCAATATTACTAAATTATTTTCTTTTTAAAAAGGAAAAATAAGGAGAAAAAATATGAATAGAAAGATAATCTTATCTCTTCTTGCAGTATTCATAGTGGCAATTTCTCTTTCCGCAGTATCCGCAGCAGATGATGTAGCTGTAGATGATGTTATAACTGATGCAGGAATAGACGAAGTTGCAGCTACCGATGATGTTGTATTAACAGACGGTGAAGAAAAAACCGGTGATGATATACAAACTTTAATCGATGATGCTGAAGACGGAGGAGAAGTAGACTTAGGTGTAGACCAAGTTTATAATGTAGCAGACGGAAAAATTTTCAACATAACTAAAAAAGTTACCGTAAAAGGTACCAATGTGGTCATTAAAGCAAGCGGTGCTTCCCAAGGTGGATCTGGTGCACTTTTCATTGCAAATATAGCTGGAACCGGATTTGACGGAATCACTTTCGTAAACACTGACGGTAAAAAAACATACGGTCAACAAGTTTCAGGTTATGCTATCCAATTAGCTATTGAAAACGGTACTGTAAACAACTGTAAATTCCTCGATTGGGGTAGCGGTGTTTACGGTAGAGGAGCAGCATTCTGTACCATTTCAAATTCATACTTCAACGGTTCTTCTGAAAAAGTAACCAATGGAGGAACAAAAGAATACGGTACCAAAGCAATTAACCTTATGGGTTCCCACGATATCACAGTAAAAGATTGTACCTTTGAAGGACAAGTTCTTGACGGTATTTCCATTGCAAGTAACTCCGGTAACAACATAATGACTGGAAACACTTTCATCGAAAACTGTTACGCTATCTACTTCGGTGGAGCTTCCACCCAAGGATGTGTAATTGCAAACAACACATTCACTAGATGTGGATGGTGTAAAGATGCAAGTGGAAACACAATCTTTAAAGATTTACCAGTAATTAGTACCCAAAAAGCAGCAAACGGATATGTCATTGCAGACAACACTATTGAAGCTACTGAAGGATCCATCTTCATGAAAGCTGAATCAGGTAACACTGCACACGGATACCCAAGTGCTATCGGTGACATTAACATCACTGGAAACACTTTAACCGTAGCTGAAGGTGCTAACCCAGCAACCATTACCTTCATGTATATTTTAAGTAACCAAGGACAATTAAGCCCATATGCACCTATTAACATTAGTGGAAACACTATTGCAGACGGCGTAACTCCTGTAACTGTATGGTATGCTGATTGGGGTAGTGAAACTAACCCTGTTTTCCCTGCAGCTGATCCAGTAGCTACTTCCATAATCATTAAAGACATTTCAACTGCAACCAAAAAAGTAACCATTGAATTGGTAGATGTAAACGGTGTAGCACAAGCTGGAAAAGAAATTAGCTACTCCATCAACGGTGGAGCAACTCAAACCGGTGAAACTGACGCAGATGGTCTTTTAACCATTGATGTAGCTGAAGATGGTGTAATTGCTCTTGCATTTGCTGGAGATGAAGAACTCAAAGCAGCAGAAACCAGCATTAACTTTGCAAGTACTGCAGTTAAAACTACTCCAACCATTACTGCAAGTGCAATGACTGCAACTGCAAAAATTGCTAAATACTACACAATTACCTTAAAAGATTCCACTGGTAAAGCATTAGCTGGTGAAAGCGTAACCTTCTACTTTAATGGAAAAACCACTACCGTTAAAACTGATGAAAACGGTAAAGCAAAACTTAGCATCAATGTTGCAACCAAAGGAAACTACCAAATTGCTGTATCTTACTTAGGTAATGATAAAAACAATGCAGTTGTAGCAGCTAAAAACATTAAAGTCAATGTACAAGCTACCAAAGCTACTTTTGCTAAAGCTACTTTAAAAGTGAAAAAAGCTAAAAGCGTAAAATTCACTCTTAAAGATTCCAAAGGTAAAGCTATTAGCGGCAAAAAAATCACCATTAAAGTAAATGGTAAAACATTCAGCGCTAAAACCAACGCTAAAGGTGTAGCTACCATTAAAGTTAAAGTTGCTAAAAAAGGTAAATTCACTGCTGTTGCTAAATTTGCAGGTGACAACACCTACAAAGCAATTAGTAAAAAAGCTGTATTTACTGTAAAATAAATTAACTGATTTTGAAAAGTAATATTATTACTTTTCTCTTTTTATTTTTTAATACATCCAAAAATTAATGACTCTTTTTAATAGATCTTATCTGATAATTAAAGCAGAAACAATTTCGAAAATTATAACAATTGTTAATTAAATTAAGAAAAAATTTATAAAAATGAAATGCACATACATTCATATAGATAGTTATATAATTAAAAATATTATCAAATAAATTAAAAAAAGCAAGATATTTATAAATCATAATATTAGTTTTTTAATCAAATAAAGTAGGGAAAGAGAATGAAAAGAAAGAATATAATATTAATTTCTTTATTTTTAATAATTGCATTGATTAACATAAGTATAGTCTCTGCAGAGGATTTTGAAGAGGTTAATATAAGCGATAGTTTAGATGAAAATTTAGAGATTATCGATAATAAAGATATTGATAATCAAAATTACATAAGCCAAGAAAATGCAATAGATGATGAAAGCATTTCAGATAATGGTGGTGGAGAGGAAATCTTAAAAAGCTCAAATACAGCAACAGATAATCTACAATCCACATCCTATGTAGACGGGAAAGCATATAACCAAATGTCAAATCCGACTATCCAAACTGCAATAAACAATGCAAAGGATGGTGATACAATAATCATCACAGGAACTGCATATGTTCACTGCCATTTTATAGTCAATAAGAAATTAACAATAATCAGCGAAGTGGGAACTACAATGAGCCCTTGCCCATCAAATACTGATGGGTCTGGTGCACATGGAATATTCTACATAAGCCCTGAAGCAAGTGGAACTGTAATAAAAGGATTCGAATTATTGGGAAATGATCAATATTCCAGAGAAAACGACTATGGAATCTATATTAAAGGAGCAAGCAATGTTCAAATAGTCAATTGTTCAATAAGCACTGAAATTGCAGACGGAATAAGACTGGCAAACGCTACAAATACACAGATTACAGATTCCATTATAAAGGACTCAAATATTGGAATAAACATTGTAGACAGCACTAAAACAATCATAAGGAACAATAATATCACAAACAATACCAAAACAGGTATCAATATCTCTGGCAGCACAAAAAACACAACAATTGATACAAACAACATTACCTATAACCAAGGTAGAGGAATAAGCATAACTACAGCAGATTACATTTACATATTGAATAACTTCATAGCATTTAACCAAAAAGATGGAAGCGGTGCTGGAGTCTATGTAAACTGCAATATAACAAAAATAGAGATATTAGGAAATTTATTTAGACAAAACGGCCAATATGGTGTTTTAAATGACTACCGTACAAGAAACATGGGCTGGCAGAATGGGGCTGAAAAGCTAGAAGTGGTCAACAACAACTATTTCATGGGCCATACTGAAAGAACTGTATACCATATTGAATTCAAATCATCCCCTGAAGGATCATTTAACTATGATAGCGGAACCGACACATACATATTTGTTGGTGAAGGAAATGGAAACTTTGATATTGACAAAACCGCGGTATACTTAGTATATGCATATCTTATAGATGAAACCATCTGCGGAGCTACCCTCTATAAAGCTCCTAATATCGCTTGGAATGATGAAAACCGCAACCTGCAAATAAGCGAAATCACCCAAGTCAAAAAGGGAACCTATCAAGTGTCCATAACAGATGCAAAAGGAAATGTTGCAACAGATTTAAGTTCAATTTATGTTACCTTCTACTTGAATAAAAACAATACCGAATCCCTACCTCAAGAAGGAGACATTTTTAAAACCGTTTTAATGAAAAATGGTGTTGCAACAGTCAGCTTTAGTGAGAAAGATTATCTTGAAAGCGGAAACGTATTGCTTGCAGTATTCCCTGGACTTGTTGGAAAGACAACTGTTGACCCTCATGCTAATTTCAATATAGCTGATGACCAGCTTCCTAAAGATAGCATAAACACTAAAATAACCGTTTCCAACATGAACACTTATCCAAACTCTGGAGCAAGCTTTACAGCTACAATAAGAGATGAATATGGAAACCCATTAGCAGGCAAAACAATCAAGATTAGCTTAAATGGAAACACATACACAAGAACTACAGATGCTAATGGAAAAGTGAGCATTCCAATTAAGCTATCCACTGAAAAAACTTACACTATAACTGTAAGCTTCAATGGAGATGATGAATACAATGTAAGCAGTGCAAAAGCAAGCATTGCAGTTAAAAGAACTGGCCAAAAAATAATCAGCTCAAACAAATCCTTTGCTCCAAATAAAGTCAGTTACTACACCTTTACCTTAAAGGACCAAAACAATAAGGCAATTGCAAATAAAAACGTCAAAGTAACAATTAACAAAAAAACATACACTGTAAAGACAAACAGCAAGGGAATAGCTAAAGTAAAAATCAAATTGGCTAAGAAGAAAACCTATAAGATCACTATAAAATCTGCAAAAACAAACAAGTATAAGGCTGTAACAAAAACAAACAAGATAACAATTAAAGTATTAAAGCAAAAAATAGTCAGCAAAAATGTAAAATATGCTCCAAAAACAGTGAATTACTATAGCATTACATTAAAGGATCAAAACAATATTGCAATAGCCAATAAGAAAATCACTGTAAAAATCGGAACAAAAACATACAATAAGAAAACCAATAAAAATGGAATAGTGAAAATCAAAATCAAGTATTCCAAGAAAAAAGCATATAAGGTAGTGATAAAGTCTCCAAAGACAAAACAGTACAAGGCTATTTCAAAAACAAATAAGATAACAATAACCAGTTTGAACCAAAAGATAATCAGTTCAAACAAGAAATACACTCCAAAGGCAGATGCATATTATAGCATTACCTTAAAGGACCAGAACAATAAGGCAATTGCAAATAAGAAAGTCAAATTCACCCTTAACTCAAAAACATACACTGTAAAGACAAACAGCAAGGGAATAGCTAAAATAAAGATTAACTTGACTGGAGATAAAGTATACACTTTAAAGATCAGTTCTCCTAAAACAAGCCAATATAAAGCTATTTCAAAAACCAATAAGATTACAGTGGAAAGGGGAACTCCTCAGCTTATCGCTTATGACAGAACATATTCCAATAATACAGATGGAGAATATTCTGTATATTTAAGTGACTATGCAGGAAAAGGATTGTCTGGTGAAAAAATAAGCTTTGAATTGGATTCTGAAAACTATACTGCTATTACAGATTCCAATGGTATGGCAAGGATTAATGTGAATATTGCAAATCCAGGAACCTATCAAATAATCAGCAAATTCTTGGGAAACACTCTTAATAAGGCAATCAGCCTTAGCAATATAATCACTATCAAAGATGCGGTCAATACAAAATATGTTGATAATGGCCTTCCTAATGCTGAAATCCAAAAGATCATTGACAATTCAAACAATGATGATACCATTGAATTCTTAGGAGAAAATTATAACAATATCAAATTGAATGTCAATAAGGAATTGAACATTAAATCTGAGGTTGGAACTATACTGAATGGAGCATCAGACAGCACAGTATTCAGCATAAACTCAAATAATGTCAATATTTCAAGCTTTATAATCAATCCTAAGGAATCTGATGGAATATTGATCAATGGCTCTAAAGACATCAATATATTGAACAATAGCATTGTCAATTCATTAAACCAATCCAAAATCAATGATTATAATAATGGAAGCACTTTGTTGCCTGGAATTGGAATAAAGATCCTAAACAGTTCAAATATTGTAGTTAAAAATAACCACATCAAATCATTTGAAAGCGGTTTATACAATGAATATTCAAACAATTTATCCATCAAAGACAATGAAATCAGCTTAAGCAATTATGGAATCACATATGGATATGGATCAACCAATACAGAAATCAGAAACAATCAAATCATCGATAACATTGGATGGTACATTATGGATGTTCCAGAAGGTCCAAGAGGATACGGAATATTCCTTAACAATTCTGCAGTAAACATTACAATTGACAGTAACAATATCAGCAATAACTATATAGGAATCTCACTTGATTCCAATTACAGTACTGGAATAGTCATTACAAGCAATCTAATTGCAGACAATTCACTTGAAGGAATTAGATTCAATGCAGGCTATGACTTAGCAGAAGATGCAATAGAGCCTATCGTTACCAGCAATGCAATTTACAGAAATGCAGAAGGACCAAGCATGATGATTCTTGGTGAAATGAGTGCAAATCCATTTGGAATCTATGGGCCTGGTGCTGAGGATGAAAACCTAAGGCTAAGAATCGGCCCTAACTGGTACGGTGTAAACAGCCTTAGGACATGGGATAACGATACTGGAATCACTGGTGTTGGAACAATGTGCCCAAGAATAAAGACAAGCGAAATCAAATTTGAAACACTCGAATCAGAAACTCCTGGAACTTACGTGATTAATTTTAAAAAGGACGGAGAACTTGATACAAATCTTGCAAGTTTTGACATTTACGCTACATTAAATAATGGTACTGATAAGGAAACAGAGGTTCATTTCTATGTAATTAATGGGACTGGAAGATTCAGTTTTGATAAGGAGAATTATTTAGACTCCGATAATAAAATTGAAATATCTGTTGGTTCCTTGATAAACATAGTGGATAGACTTTACTCTGTTGTCTACAAATATGATGTTCCAAAAAGCGAGATTCCAGTTTAAATAGCAATAATCGTTTAAAATTTAATATAAATAAAAAATATCTATTATTTTTTATTTTTTTTCTTTTTTTATCAAGCTTTAAATAATTACTTCGTTAGAATAACTATTTGTTTAACTATCCTGTTTTTAAAATAAAAATTGTAAAAATAATGAAAATAGTGAGAATAGTAAAAATAATAAAATAATAAAATAATTAAAAATAGAAAATAAAAAAATTTAGTCATTAAGACTAAAAAAAAATAAAAAATAAAAATTTAAATTAATTTGACCTATCTCTTTTTCTCAATAATCCAAATGCAAATATTAGCAAAACAATAATGAAAACTAATATGTATCGGATATCAAAAGATTTTTGACTAATAGGATTGTCTTCAAATAATTCAACCATTTTCTTATTATTGGAATTCTCACTAACAAATGTGGAATTCACTTCATCTGATTCAATAGCTGATTTGCTTAATGTGGCTTTTGATTGATTGTTCAATAAGTTACTGGATGCACCATTTGATTGGTTGTTGAATGAATCCTTCAAATCTGCTCCATTATTTGTTTTTCTATTGGAATTATCTGCATCGTTTTTATCATCAAATTTCAATCCGCTATCACTTGAATTGAAACGTTTGAAATGATCATCATAATCCCTGCCATAATAATCCTGCAAAACATCAGAGTATCTGTTGAGCAATGAAAAGTCCAATAGGTCAAATAAGCCCATATTTTGATTAGTTCTAGTTGGTTTTATCCTTTTTGAAACATTATTAGGATCCAAAATAGAGGAATCGGTTGGGTCTTCATCTCCCCAATTGTTATCATCAAACTTAGGGAACAAATACTTTGCATCAGGCCATTTAACAAATACCTCTTTTCCTAAAGGAGAGGAATTATTTGTTATGATGTTATCATGCACGTTTATGACTGTTGTAGCATTGAACATTGGCTGTTGGATATAGAATGACCCTCCAGTTTTACCAGCTGTATTATTTAAAATAATCGAATTTGTGAGGTTGAGATTTCCGGAAACCATTACAGCACCGCCATTGGTTCCTGCTGTATTGTTGATAAAGATGCATCTGTCAAGACTTGAGTTTCCAGCCCAACTGTAATAGGCACCAGCCCACTCATCTGCATGATTATACATAAAAATACAATCTTGAACATTACCATATCCAAAAATGCTCACACGGATAGCTCCACCATCACGACGAGCAGAATTATTTATGAATACAGAATTATAAATGTCTGAACTTGCATAACAGGTAGTTACTGCACCACCATCATGATCTGCATGATTGCCTATGAATAAAGAATTATTTACAAATAAGTAACTTCTATCTGTATCATTTCCATAATTTGAAATAGCTCCTCCATTAGTGACATTCAATGCAGTGTTATTAATGAAAATGCAATTGTCAACATAAGTATTACCTGTTTCAATGCAGATTCCACCACCGAAATTATATGTTTTCCCATTCATAATGGTTAAGTTATTAAACTTTGCAGTTATGCCAATGTCTTGAATGAAAAATATTGATGATAATCCTTCACCATCGATAATGACTTCACGTGGGTCTCCATTGCCTTGCAGAGAAATGTTTTTGGTGATGTTGATTCCATGAACCTTATATGTGCCAGGTTCAAGCAGGATTGTATCGCCATTGTTTGCATTTTCTATTCTGCTAATCAAATCCTGTGAAGATTCATCTGAATTCTGGAGAGAATTAGAGTCCTTAAGAGTTGAATCTGAACTAGAAATGATAGGAGATTCAGTTATAAAATCCAAATCATCTATCTCTAAATCAAAACTGTCTTCATAAGCTAAATCTTCATTAAGAATATTATCATCAATAGTTTCTGCATTAATTGAAGGAACAGTAATCAGAAAAATTAATAATAAGCTAAATGATATCCATTTAACTTTGTCTTTTATTTATACACCTCCCTACAAATCGATTATTCAAATTAAAATCAATTTAATTAAATTTTATCAATAGTATTATCTTTATTGTTTTTCAATATATAATATTTTTCATAACGATAATTTTAAAAAATGACCAAATAGAATAAGATAAAATAATAAAAAAAGAATAATAAAAGAAGAATTATAAAAAATAATTAAAAAATTAAAAAAAATAAAAAGGAAAATTATGCCATTATTTTTGGAAAACAATCAAATAATGGGATTTTCCTTGAGGAATGTCCTCACCGCAATCAGGATTTAAAGAGAACAAACTCATTCCATGTTCCTTAAAGACTTCTTCCAAGTCTTCAGGACTGCTTCTTACAGTAATAGGAGGACCATGTTTAGCTTCCTGTTTCTTATAATCCATGATAGCTATTTTTCCACCAGGTTTGAGAATTCTTTTAAGCTCTTCAATAGCTTCATCCATTCTTCTGGTTGCCTTGAATCCATGCCATACATTAATCAATAGAATAATGTCAACTACATCATCATCCAAGTCAATATGATCTGGAATATCTGCACAAATTGGAATTAGATTATCATAACCCTTTTCATCAGCTGCCTTTTGAAGGTCTTCAATGGAAGGTTCATAGATATCCACGCCATAGATTATAGCATCATCATCTAAAATCTCTACAGCTTCAAGTGCAGCATGCCCATCACCACATCCTGCATCCATAAAAACTTCATTGCCCTTAAGGCCTAATTCCATAATAATGTCATGAGCATTCAAAAATGACTCGCTTGACCTACCTTGAATACGATGTCCATTTGCAGGTAACATGCCTGTTGTATTTGCCATAAATAATCACCATTTAAATTAATAAGTTAATGTAAAAGTTATCGAATAATTGATCGTTTATTTAATTAAACTAATAATAAATTTGAACCCATTTATTATTCATCAATTATCTCGTAATATGCCCCTTCAGCACATGGTATGCATACCGGTTTTCCACCACGGTTCAAGTGACGGCCATCAGTGATCTTTTCACCACAGATTGAACAGTATGTGCTTGTGTGTGGTTTACCAGGCATTTGAGAAGGCTTTAATTCAACGTGAACCTTTTCCACATTGAAGAGTTCTTCAGCAGGAGTTCTTTTGAATCTTTCAATCATTTCATCTCTGGTTTCTCTAATCTTTTCCTGTTTGTTAGCATCTGCATCAGATACTCTAATGGCTTCACCAGTATCCATATTATAGAAAGTCACTGCAAACTTACCATAGTACATTTGCTTTAGGGATCTTTTACCCATGGTACATTTGGTTACTGATTGAACTGCATCTGCCATGCATCTGTCAATTTCCAAAAATACAATTAGGTTCTTATGACGTTTGTTCAATTCAAATCCCATTAATTCCATACCATACATTGCAAGCTTGGTACCAATAGCTATTCCACCACAGATTTCTCCGTGGAATTCCTTAGCTTTTGCCAATTGCTCTTCATAATCTTCAACACTTACCATTTTTTCACCTTTTTAAATTATTTCTCGTTCATTTGATTGATTTAAAATATTAAATGATTTTATGAATATGATTTTATTTATAATTTTTTAGAGTATTTCTTTGAATAGTTGCTCAAGACCAATTCCAAATTGGTCTTTTGAGGAACACAAATCTTTCTATTGTTCTCCAATTCAACAAGCTTAACATCAATCCCATATGCATTTTTCAAGTTCTCTTCAGTCAAGACATCATCAGGATTTCCAAAGTCAATGAATGACTTGTCTTTCATTATAGCCACCTTTGTAGCTACCAAAAATGCATGATCAGGATAATGTGAAGACATTATGACAGCAAGTCCAAGTTCAGACAACTGTTCGATTATTTCTAAAAGCTTGATTTGATTTCCAAAGTCCAAGTGATTGGTTGGTTCATCCAATATAAGCAAATCAGGCTCTTGAGCCAAGACTCTTGCTAAAAATACAAGCTGTCTTTCACCTCCACTTAGATTGGTATAGCTTTTATCCTTTAAATCTTCAATTCCAAGAGTTTTAAGTGCATTTAACGCTATTTCCTTATCTTCTTCTCTAGGAGATGCAGTTAAATTAATGTATGGAGACCTACCCATCAATACCACATCAAAGACACTGAAAGGAAAAGATGGAATATGCCCCTGAGGGATATAACCTACAGTCTTTGCAATATCATTAAATGATAGCTTGTCAATATTTTCACCATTTAAGAGAACTGTTCCTGAATTAACCTTATGCAGTCCATTTAAAGTTTTAATCAATGTGGTCTTTCCTGTCCCATTTGGTCCTAAAATACATAGGACATCTCCCTTTTCTATTGAAAAGCTAATGTTTTCAAATACGATTGGAGAATCCTTATCATAAGAAAAGGAAACATCTTTAACTTCAACTAATTTTGCCATGAAAACACCGATTACATAAAATTAATTCCACTCAGAATAACCTCTTCTAAGCAAGTAGAGGAATATTGGGACACCTATAACTGCTGTTAGGATACCAATTGGAATCTCAATAGAGATGAATGTTCTTGAAATGTTATCAATCAGAAGCAGGAAACTTGCACCAATGCTTAATGAAGCAGGAAGCAAGATCTTATGGTCCGGACCTACTATGATACGTGTCATATGAGGCACTACAAGTCCAATCCAACCAATGATTCCACTGATTGAAACAGCTGCAGATGTAACTAAAGTACATGCTACAATAATAATAAACCTTAATTTTCCAGGGTCCAATCCAAGAGATTGGGCCTCTTCATCCCCCATTGACAGAACATTCAAATGCCATCTTAAAATCATTATGACAGTTACGCCAATGAGAAGAGGAATGATAATCATTGACAATTTATTAAAATTAACTGCAGATAAACTGCCCATAAGCCAATAAGTGATTTGAGGCAATTTATCATAAGGATCTGCCATGAATTTGGTCCCTGAAATCAAAGCATTGAAGAATGCAGAAACTGCTGTACCTGAAAGAACAAGCAAAAGAATTCCTCCAGCCCTATATGATTTAGAGATTACATAGGTGATTGATACAGAGATTATTCCAAATATGAATGCTGACAACTGAATCAATGCATTTCCCATATTCGCTAAAATAGCAATAGCTGCACCAAAACCCGCTCCAGCAGATACCCCTAACAAATCTGGAGAAACAAGAGGGTTCTTGAATATTCCTTGAAATGAAGCTCCTGCTAATGACAAACAAGCACCAACAAGCAAAGCTGCAATTATACGGGGCAATCTAATAGTGAAAACTATTGAATTTAGCTCAGGAGATACAGCTAAAGATGGGAAAATAGGACTTAAAATAGTCTTTATTACATCTATAGGAGCTACTGGATATCTACCTAACATAAAAGACACAAAGAATAAAAAAATTGGAAGTGCAATCAGTAAAAGGTAAATAACCAAATTATCAATATTTAAAGAAGAATTCTCACTCATCAATACAAATCCTTAAAATTATTCAAAAAATTAATAAAAGAATAGGAAAATCCTATTCTCTTTAAACTATTCAACTATAAATCTGATTCATTAAGACCGGAAGAAGTTAAAATATCCTTAGCTTCATCATCACTTAAATCATAGTGATAGAAATTGCTGTAAAACTCTTTAGTTGCATCCACCATATTGATGTTGGAATACTTATCAGGATAAATTACCTTAGCGGTCCAAGGAACACCAATGATTATATTGGCACCTGGGGGCCTATCAAACCATTTGAATGGGGATTGCGGTGAAAGATAAACCTGATGATTCTTTACTGCCTTTACACTGGCCCATTTGGAATCGCTGTAAACGTTTCCGTAAAAGTCTTCATCAGTGGCAATTATCACATCAGGATTCCATTTCATTACCTGTTCAATGGAAACAGTCAATTCACTTCCACTGCCTTGAATTTCAGTATCAGCCACATTCTTTCCTCCAACAAGGGATATTAGTTGACCATGGGAAGCACCACTTGCATAAGTGGACAAACCATCCTCACCAGAAGCATAATAAACAGACTTCCTTTCAGATTCAGGAATGGAACTTGCAGTGGATTGGACTTCAGCCAAATACTTATCATTAAAGTCAATAAGCTGATTTGCCTTATCTTCTGCACCTAACAGCTTTCCTAAAAATTCAATGGTATTGTCTATCTTTGTAACATTGGTATTGTCAGTTACAGCAACAACAGGAAGTGATCCGAATTTCTCTTGTCTTTCTTCAACAGTTGACAAATCAACGCCCATGCCTTCATCAATGCCTTCTACAACCAAATTCGGTTCTGAAGCAATGAACTCCTCATAATTACCATCTTGGCTTCCAAACCATCCTCCTACAACTGGAAACTTTTCCTTGTATTGATCAGGAACATACTTAAGCTCCTCATCAGTCCATTGGAAGTTTACACCAGCTAACTTATCTGGAGCCAACATATACATGATTGTAGTCATTGGAGGGCTTGTAGCAACTACCCTATTAACATCACTTGGAATGTTCACTGTTCTGTTTGCCATATCAGTTATTGTTTGATTACCTGATGAATTCATTGAAGATGGAGAGCTGAATATGCTGATAGCAACTCCACAAATAACCAATGCAATTAGAACAAGCAATATTATTTTTGTTTTCTTTTCCATAGAATTACCTAAAAATTATATATAAACATGAAATATTTTTCATATCAATTATATAAATAATTTTCTAAAATATTTATAATAAGGTTTTTTTGAAAAAAATAAGTAAATTAAAGCTTTGACGATTAAGAAAAACATTTCATAATGATATTAAATTAAATTAAAATTTAAATAGAATTGTAAATCGAATATAAAATGGTTTAATAACACTTAAAAAATGGAAAAATTAATAAAAAAATTAATAAGAAAATTAATTAAAAAATCTGAGATATGAAATATAAAGAGTTAAAAAAATAGGAATTAAAAAAAGATTTTAAAAAAAATAAGAATATTAAAAAAATAAAAATAAAAAATATTTTAGAGTTATTCTAAAACAGTGTGTCTATTCTTCAAGTCCTCTTCGGTTTTTCCCATAGCTTCCATCAATTCAGAAACCAATCCGTCAAGGAAAACCAATGAAGTCAATTCAAAAGCAGTTCCAAGAGGAGTCAATGAAGTATAATTTCCTTTAATTTGTCTTTTAAGGTAATTTTCATCATCCACTTCAACTTTTGTTCTACCTTTAACATGAATTATACCATCTGCCAATTGACCTAAGCTGCTTTCTGGATAAGAGGTCAATGCCAATACTTTTGCTCCTCTTTTTTTAGAAATTCTAGCAGCAGTTACTATGGTATTTGTTTCTCCAGAACCTGAAATCGCTAAAATGCAATCTCCTGCATTTATTGCTGGAGAAATGGTTTCACCTACAACATAAGAGCTTAAGCCCAAATGCATCAATCTCATTGCAAATGCCTTAGCTGCAAGTCCAGATCTGCCTGCACCAGTTACAAAGATGTTGTCTGCAGTTGTAATGATTTCAATAAAATTTGCTATATCCTCTTCAACTAAATACTCTTCTGCATCACGAATATTGTCTAAAATTGCCTCAATTGCTGATAACATAAACTCCATTTAAATCTCTACCTAAACTTAATACATAATTTCAATAATTATTAAATTAACTTAAAAAGCATGAAAAGAAAAATAAAAAACAAAAATTTAACTAATAAATATTTTGAAATTAGATAATAATATTATATTCATTAAGATATTTAAAATTAATCAGTACTAAAAACAAAAACTTTTTTTAATATTTTAAATAAAAGAAAATATATATTTTCAAAATAAAAATGGGTTTTAGAGGAATTATATGCCAAGCAGTGAAAATCAAAATCAGGAAAATGTTGATAATAATGAAAATAACACCATTAAACCTGAAATTGGAATTGAAATAGATGGAATATCATTTAATTACAAATTCTTTGAAACCTTGGAATCATTGTCAAAAACATATTCCCAAAGAAAAACTGCTAAGGAATTGAAAGTGTCTCATTCTGTGCTTAACAGAAGAATCAAAAATGCTGAGGACAAACTTGGTGAGAAATTGGTCATTACAGTAGGTTCCGGTTCAGAATTAAGCGAAAAGGG
This sequence comes from Methanobrevibacter sp., assembly GCF_045114555.1. Taxonomy (GTDB): domain Archaea; phylum Methanobacteriota; class Methanobacteria; order Methanobacteriales; family Methanobacteriaceae; genus Methanobrevibacter. The sequence continues at coordinate 63,958 of NZ_JBGUKT010000035.1, forward strand.
ATATGAACTCCTGGACATTTACTACAAATACAAAAATCGATTGGAGGATAGAAAAGAGATCATAATCGCCGGAGGCCACATCATTACAGGCCTGCTTCAGGCAATAAGTTATGACTTGCCATTCAATACATTGATTTACAGCAGTGATGACGAAAGTGCATATGAACTTGCAAAACAGGATTTGGTTGACATTTTAGCATTGGACGACCCATTGCTTGCTTTTGAAAATGACTTGAACTTTACAGCTATTGCCTATGACCATCTAGTACTGATTTCCCCAAATCATGGAAAAACAATTGAAAAGATAGAAGATTTGGAAGGATTGAAATTCATTGGAGTCAAAGGAAGTGCTCAAAGGTTAGCGTGGAGCACTTTAAGACAGGAAAACATTAATTTCACCATTGAAAGGGAAGTTAAATCACAATTTGATGCATTCAAGATTGTAAGAAACTCTGATGAATACTATACTTTCCTAAATGCAAGCTATTTCAACGGAAATGAAATCCTAAAAAATGAAACCCGCCACGTAATAAGTTTGGTTCAAATAAATGATACAAAAGATGACATTTATAATTTGATTGAATATTTACTTTTTGATGGACAAATAAAAATAGGGGAACAAGGATTTATACCAATGAAACCTTGGAAAACCAGATAAATATTAAATAAAAATAATAAAAAAATATATAAAAAATATATAAAAGAATAAAAAGCTAATAAAAAAAGAAAATAAGTTTCATTAAATGAAACTTAATGCCAACTTATTTTATTAAATCAGAATCAGATTGGTCTAACCATTGATTTACTATTTTTACAGCACAATAGTTACCGCACATTGTACAAGTGTCCTCTTCTTCAGGAGGTCTTTCATCTCTTTTTGCACGTGCAGCTTCTGGGAACATTGCACATTCGTATTGAGCTTCCCAATCTAATCTTTTTCTTGCTTCAGCCATAGCCAAGTCTTGTGAACCATCGATTTGACCGCTAGCCAAGTCACCTGCATATGCACCGATTCTGGTTGCAATTACACCTTCTTTTACATCTTCAGGAGATGGTAAAGCCAAGTGTTCTGCAGGAGTTACATAACAAATGAAGTCTGCTCCAGCTTTTGCAGAAGATGCTGCACCGATTGCGGAAACGATATGGTCGTAACCAGGTGCCACATCACATACAATAGGTCCTAACATATAGAAAGGAGCATTGGAACACATTTTCTTTTGAATCATTACATTGGTTGGAATCTCATTGATAGGAATGTGACCTGGACCTTCAATCATACATTGCACACCAGCATCACGGGATCTGTCAATCAATTCTCCTAAAATAATCAATTCTTGGATTTGAGCCCTATCGGTAGAGTCTGCAATGGAACCTGCTCTCATACCATTTGCAAGGGAAAGAACCACATCATGTTCCTTTGCAATTTCCAATACATAATCAAAGTTAGAGTATAATGGGTTTTCCTTTTCATTTTCTACAATCCAACCGGACATGAATGATCCTCCACGGGATACGAGTCCAGTTACACGGCCTTGTCTTTTAAGTCTTGTCAATGTTTCAATGTTGATACTGCTGTGAACAGCCATGAAGTCAATACCGTCTTTCGCTTGCTTTTCAATGGTGTTGAATAAGTCATCTTCATCCATATAGATTACAGAACCATGCTCTCTTATGCTTTCAATAGCAGCTTGGTATACCGGTACGGAACCTACAGGAAGTGGGGACATGTCTAAAACCCTGTTTCTTATTACATCCAAGTCTCCACCGATACTTAATTCCATCAAACAGTCTGCACCATGATCAATTGCAATCTGTGCTTTATATACCTCTTCATCAAAGTTTACGATATCTGTAGAGGTTCCTACAGTTGCATTTACTTTTGTTCTAAGGCCTGCACCAATACCTGCTGCTTCAATATCCCTGTTTACATTAGAAGGGATTACAATAGTACCGTTTGCTACAGACCTTAAGATAAAATCTTCGCTAACTCCTTCGATTTTAGCGACATGTTTCATTTCTTCTGTTAATATGCCTTTTTTTGCATCGCTTATTTGTGTCATCATCTATCTCCATTGTTTTGATTATGCTAGATTATCATAAAATCAAATTTTTATTAGAATCCTTTATTTCTTTAAATTATGTTGAGGAATCGTTTAATTTAAATTCAAATATATTTTATTAAAGTAAAGTTAAATTTAATTCTATTTGAGTTGATTTTATGATTTTATTTAATTATTTTATCTAATATAAAGATATCTATTTTATATGACCTTTATTCACAAAATAAAGCACTCACAAGCCTTTTTTATCAAATAGTTTTGATATATATCAAATACATTTTATTAAATTTTAAGTTTTTTTAAAAATTGATTAAAAAATTCTAAAAATCAAAAAACAATAAAGAAAATAAAATTCAATTAACAATCAAAATTAAGAAAAAAATTTAGAAAAAAGAATAATGAAAAATAATAAAAATTGTAAAAAATAGGGATAATAAAAAGAAAAATAAGAAAAATAATAGAAAAATAGAATTATTTGTAGAAATCCATCATTCTATTATATGCATCATCAAAAGTAGGCATGTTTGTTTGACATCCTTGCTTTTCAACAACAAATGATGAAACGGATGAAGCAAATTTAGCAGCTTCCTCTAATGAAGCGCCATAAATAAGTCTAGAAACGAATCCTGCCTTATAGGAGTCTCCTGCACCAGTAGGATCAACAGCAGGCCTATAAATAGACTCAACTTCTATTTTGCCTTCATCAGGACTATAGATGATACTTCCTTTAGAACCACAGGTCATTAGAACAACCTCTGGACCTAAATCCATCAAACCATTGATATCAACATTCATTGACTCTTGAATACGCTTGATTTCATGATGATTACCAAATAAGATGTTTACATTAGAGATGACTTCCTTCAATTTCTTAGGACTGTACATTCCTAAGTCTTGGCCTGGATCGAAGGATACCAATCTTTCCTCTTCCTTAGCAACGATTCCTGTTTTGCAATTGAAATGAGGATCTCCTGTTGCCAAATGAACCGCCTTAAATTCCTTTATCTTGTCTCTTGGAACTTCACTGTCATGGAACTCTTTTCCAGCACCCCAGTAGAAATAACTGATTTGATCTTGATTGTTGTTTGTCATGACAAATGCTGTTGGAGTACTCTCCTCTTGGGATATGATTAAAGCTTCAGTGTCAACACCCAACTTTTGCATATTCTTGTGATAATGAGAATCAATGAATTCACATCCTACAGCAGAAACCAATCCAGTTTTCATCCCTAAAGTCGCACCAATCATTGCAACGTTTGCTGCTGCACCACCATTCAAGTTTTTCATGGTTTTCATAGGTGCAGAATTATTTGCTTTAGGAAACTCATCAACTGTGATGATATAATCCAATGCAGTATGTCCCACCGCTAATAAATCTTTTTTTACACTCAAATAAATACAACCCTTTCACTCTTGTTTTTAACTGTTTAAACCGTTTTAACTGTTAATAAAAAAATCAATGAAAAAGCATGAAAAACTTTATCAATGACTTTTTTTAGATAAAATAAGATTAAATATGATTATTTTAAAAAAACAATGCAGATTATCATCTTATTAATAAATTAAATAATATTTACTGATTTAAATTTAGAAAAAATTCAATCAAAAAATATTATTGAATTGAAAAATTTTTTTCTAAAATTAGTACAATATTATTTTAGACTTCCCAATATTTAATGATTTTTATTAACATATGTATGTAAAATTTTTCGATAGAATCGAAACAAAAAATCATCAACATTTTAGTAATGAATATTTTATTTTTATAATAATTTTAACTTGCGATAGCATTTGAAAACTAATATTTTTAAATGCCTTCAACTTTACTAAATTAAAAATATTAAAAAAATTGTAGTAAATTAAAAAATTTAATTAAATTTCAATTTTTAAAAAGAAAAATATATAAAAACTAAACATTAAAATTAGAATTATATCACGAAGTGAATAATATTTATTTTTGATTATAAATTTTATAAAATGGGGGCTAAATTATTAGCAAGATTAATAAAATAAAAAGTGTTTTAACATTATTTCTTATTATTATGGCAATATTTTGTCTTATAAGTTCTATTAGTGCAGTAGAATTATCTGATAATGATATAAATCAAAATATTGATGATAATATAATCAATACTATCGAAACAAGTGAAGAAAACAATGCCATTGCAAACACAATTGAAACTGAAAGTCTGAATTCAGAAAGTATCCAAGATGAAACCTCTTTAAATCAACTTAAAGAGAGCAATTCCAATTCTATCTATGTTTCTACAGATGGAAATGATATAATTGGTGATGGAAGCAAAAATAAGCCATTTAAAACCATTAAACAAGGAATTGATAATAGCATAAATGGGTCAACAATATATCTATCTGAAGGAGAATTTGAGGGATTCAATCTTACAATAGATAAAACATTAACTATCGAAGGTAAGACAGATAAGACCATAATTGATGCTAAAAATATCGCTAGAATATTCATAATGAACTCCGATGCCAAATTAACATTGATAGGGTTAAACCTAATCAATGGAAACATTATTGCTGATGGTGCAGGAGTAGGAGGATCCATTTACAATAATGGAGGTGAATTGACTTTAATCAATTGTACAATTAAGGATTCCTATGCAGACCTGTATGGTGGAGCGATATTCAATAATAATGGAAAATTGACCATAATTAAATCAAATATAATAAATAACAGCGCAGTCCAATATGGAGGGGCAATCTACTCATCAGGAATAACAGAAATTGAAAAGTCCTACTTCAGCGAAAATCATATCACAGCTGAAAAAGGAGTGGGTGGAGCCATTGCATGTGGAGGAATTGCAAATATAGAAGACACAGCCTTCTTTAAAAATTATGCAATATATTCAGCAGGAGCAATACTCTCCTTAGCAAATACCACAATAAACAACTGCAGCTTTATTAATCAGACCACAGAATACACTGGAGGAGCAATAAGCAATCACAATTATATGATAATCAACAACAGCCAGTTTATAAATGGATATTCAAGATTTTATGCAGCTGCAATCCTTGCACCTCCAAGTGGACAGCATGTTGTAACTGAAGTTTACAATACTGTCTTTGATGGCAATCATGTAACCAATCATGCTGCAGTCTCAAACAACTTTAAGGACACCGAACTTAAAATGGAAAATTGTGCACTTGTAAACAATTACATCCTTACAATGGGTGTGAAACGTTATGGGGATGTTGCATTGGATGACAACGCTTCCTTATTATACTGCTGGTGGGGACAAAATGAAATAGGCAATTACTATTCACCACATAGTGAAGCTTGGGAAGCATGGAAAATAAATGCATCAAAATGGCTAATCATGACTTTCACTTCAAGCAATGAAATCATTGAACAAGAGAAAAGCAATATATTAACAGTTAGCTTACATCAATATTTTGATAATGAAACAAAAGAGATTTATGACTATGATGAAGACATCAACTTGCCATTGACTGTAAGATTCTATACTAGCACAGGAAAGACAATTGATAATGTAATCATGAAAAATGGTACTGCAATTCTAAATTATAAACCTGAGCTTAATGTAAGATACGTCTATGCAGAGTTAAACAACCAAACATTAACCATTCCGGTTAAAATGAAAAATGAATCCAATCTTACAGCTAATGATTTGACAAAATATTATAAGAGCACAAAGGACTTAAGCATTAAATTGACAGATGGGAACAAGAATCCCCTTGCCAATAAGGAAATAAGTATTACCATATCCGGAAAAGAGTATAAAATTAAAACCAATTCCAATGGAATAGCTAAATTAGCAATCAATCTTTATCCTGGAACTTATGACGCTGCTATAAATTTTGTCGATAGTGATTTTAGGAATCATAAGAAGACCATCAAGATTACTGTCCTAAAGAATAAAACTTCCATAATCGCTAAAGATCTTATCAAATACTATAAAAAAGGCAAAAAATTAACTGTGAAATTATTAGATAGCAATAATAAAGCTCTCAAGTCAAAAGTCATTAAGCTGAAAATTAATGGAAAGACTTATTCTACAAAAACCAATAGCAAAGGAATAGCCACTTTTGCGATTAATAATGAAGTTGGAACTTATAAAGCTACCATCATTTATCTCGGAAATAAAATCTATAAGAAATCAAGTAAAACTGTGAAAATAACAGTGAAAAATGGTTTCAAAACCGTTTGCAGAGGCAGCAAGGATACTCTAACTGTTAAAAAAATACAAAGAGCCTTGAAAAAGAATGGATACTACCTTAAATATAAGGGCCATTACTTAAAAATTGATGGAAAATTTGGATTTAATACTGAAAGAGCAGTTAAACAGTTCCAAAAAGCTAAAAAGCTAAAAGTTAACGGAAAAGTGGATTATGAAACCGCCATTAAGCTAAAAATAATCTAAATTTATAGTTCTCATATCTATAAATTTTAATAAACATTTATTAATGGAAAAAATCATAAAATAACTATATAATATTTAAAACTGTATAGTATTTAAAAAATATTATAATCGATTAAACGAATTTAGCTGTTAAAAAAAAATAATGGTTAAATTTGCAAGTAAACAAATTATGAAAAATAATTGATTGTCTGATATATATGACAATATACTGGATAATTGATAGCGGACGGTGGTTTTTATTTCCGAAGAAGAAATTGAAACTTTAAAAGAGAAATTAGCTAAAAAAGATGAGAAACTTAAAAATCAGGCAAGTGAATTGAATCATTTAACCAATGAAGTAATTCCTGATTTGAAAAAGGAGAATAAAGAATTAAAAGCACTGAAAACCGAACTTACTGAGGCATTGGAAACAAGCACAAAGAAATATTTTGATCAACTTGAAATTAATGCCGACTTAAGTGAAAGCGTTACAAAAAAAGGTGCTGGTCTTCAATTAGCTAAAGTCAGATTGGATGAGATTGAGAAACTTGTTGTCGAACTTGAAGAAAAAGCTAATGAAAAAGAGGCAGAAATTGCATCTGAAGAAGGATTAAGCGAAGATGAAAAATCAATAATTGATGAGCTTAACAAGGAAATCAAGGAATTGAACAAGGAATTGGATGCAAAAGACAGAGTCATTGACAACAAGGAAAAGGAAATCAAAAGAAAGCAAAATCAATTGAAAGACAAAAACGCTGAAATTGATGACTTGAAAGAAAATCTAATTCCAAAACTCAAGGCGGAATCAGCTGAACTTAATGCTAAAATCAAATCCAATCAAGCAGCATATGAAGCAGAAAAAGCAGGAGTTGGAGGAAAAATCGCTAAATTAGAAGCGGAAATAAAAAACCTTAACGAAAAATTAGATAATAAACAGAGAGATTACAATAAGTTAAGCACTGCAATGAATGCAAAAGACAAAACAATCAACTCTCTTAAAAACAAAAACCAACAATTATCTGAACAACTTAAAGAAGATAGCAAAGGATTCCTTAGCAAAATCAGAGGCAGATAATTGTATTTCGATTGATTAATTTTTATTAATTAATCCTTTTTTCTTTTTTTTTACAAATTTTATTTACTACACTATCTTTTAGACTAATTATTTTTTAGATAAAATTCTATTTTTAAAAATAAAGTTTGAATATAATCGAACGAATAAATCTTAGATTATTTTAGAAATAATGAAGAAATGAGAAATAAAAAATAAAAAAAATAGTAGATATTGAGAGTAGAAAATTACTCCCAACTATTGGAAAAAATTTTGGTCAAGGTTTTTGACCGAAGGTCAAAAAGCTTGGTCTAAGCTTCTTGTCTTAACCTTTTAACTACAAAGTCCTTATCTAAAGAGAGTAAGAATGAAGCTGCTCTTGGTCCTTGTTTTTGGCCAAGAATCATTTTATAGATAGCTTGGAAAGCCTTTTGTGGTTTCAATCCATGGCTTTCTAAAACTTCATACATAGCATCATGCAATTCTTCAGCAGATGAGAACTCTTTTTCTTCCATCAAATCAGCAAGGTCTTTCAAGAATGCAATTTGATCATCTGGAAGAGGCAATTTTGGAATGGAATCGTATTGAACTTGGAACTTGACAAATTTAGGAGCATATTTGTCTAACCAAACAATTACATTATCCACTCTTTCATCATATTGAGCCAATTCAAGTTCGCTTAAGTCACAGAAGTCTTTATCCTTAAAGCTTTTGGTTAATTGTGAATTCTTTTTCAAAATTCCAAAGATCTTTTCAAGGTCCTTTTCTCCAACAATTTGATAAGCATTTACCAAGAATCTGAAAGGAGGTCTGAATGGTAAAGGTGCATCAGCATTGATTTGAGCATTTTTGTAGATGCTTTTGAATTTTCTGCCTTCTTTTTCAGATGGTGCTTCCTCTTCATCGTAAAATACTCTTTCAACCTTATCAAAGGTGTCCATAAAGTCTAACCATGGCATTTTTGGAGAGAAGTCTTTGGATTTCATTGGTTTGCTTCTGAATAAGTAATAGTTAAGACTTTCTGCAGGTCCGATTTCCAACCATTGTTCTGGAGTGAAGAATACACCATGAGATTTACTCATTGCTTCACCATCCAATGTGATCCATTCGTATGGAACTGGATATGGTGCTGGGTAATCAAAGATCTCTTCAGAGATTACACTACTTACATCATAAGATCCACCAGCTGCTGCGTGGTCTTTTCCAAATGGTTCACAAGTGGTTCCAAAGATTTTCCATCTTGCTGCCCATTCAACTCTCCAGGTAAGTTTACCGTTACCGGATTTAATGTCCATTTCACCATCGTGACCGCACTCACATCTGTATTTTACAATGTCACCATCGAAGTCATATGCTTCAGTGGTGTTTACTCTTCCACATTTTTCACAGATTGGGTTGTAAGGTAACCAGTGGTCTGCGAGTGGCTCTCTTCTGTATTGGTCAAATATGGCTTTGATCTCATTGTGCTTTTCAAGGGATATTCTGATTGATTCAAGATAAGAACCATCCTTATACATCTCAAAACCAGATTTAGGGGTTATTTCAATACCATAAGCATCAAGAACTTTGAATAATGGTTTTTCAAAGTGTTCCACAAAGTTTTTACAGCATCCTTCAGGACATGGAATCATAGAGTATGGCATACCAAGGTATTTGTCATAAGATTCAGGAAGTGGAAAAGGAACTTTTCTAAGAGGGTCATGGTCATCTGCAATCCAGATGGTTTCTGCATCATTTCCTAATTCTCTTAAAGCTTTTCCTATTGCGTTAGCTATAAATACGTCACAAGAATTTCCAATATGTATAGAACCTGATATAGATGTACCACTTGCTATGACATGTTTTTCTACATCCATTTCATTTAATTCATCAGCGATTCTTTCAATCCAATGTTTCATTGTTTCACCATAATAATTATAAAAGCTGCTTTCAATTTAATGAGTTTTATATTCCAAACCGTATATGAAAGCCATAATGAAGTAATAAATTAATATAAATTCGATACTATTGATAATAAATATTCAATATAAATATCCAATAAAAATATCCTAATAATTTATTATATTATATATTTTTATTATCATCTTATAAAAAATTAATTACGAAAATTTGGAATTAATCAAAAAAATCATGATAAAAATTATATGAAAAAATAGATTTGGAAAATTTTTTAAAAATTTATAGAAATTTTATAAAAATAGCCATTAAAGGATGTAAATAGGATTCTTTTAAAGAACCCTATTAAGTGGAAAAATAGAGTCAAGCTCTATATAAAAATTAAATTTAAAAACAATAGGCAAAAAACAATGCCTATGAAAATAAATTAATAAATTGTAAATTAAACTTCAATGATCAATCAACAATGAATCAACAATTAGGTAGATTGAACTTATTGTTCAAATCTACGTCTGTCGATTAATTCTTGACGTTTACCTGCGTTCCATCCACCGTTTGCAGATTTAGCATGACCTACTTGTTGTACGTAACCAGTAATTCTGTCATACCATTCTACATCAGCAGTTTCACCACAGGAAGGACATTTGTTGCTTAATCCTTTCATTAAGGTTTTACAGTGTAAACAGAAACTGAATGCGGAACTGTAAGCCCAGAAACCAATATCGGATTTTCTTGCAATCTTATTGGTTAAGCTCATTAATGCATCAGGATCAGAGTATGATTCACCCATGAACGCATGGAAGATGTGTCCACCAGGAGTTAAGCTGTGATATTTGCCTTCAATTTTGACTTTGTCAGCAAAGGAAATGTCACTGTTAACAGGTACGTGTGAGGAGTTAGTGTAGTAGTTAGCTCCATTGTCCCCTTGTAAGATTGCTTTATCTCCGAATTGCTCTTTATCCAAGGTTGCAAATCTGTATGCAGTGGATTCTGCAGGAGTTTGCAATACAGACCATCTGAGTCCAGTTTCTTCTTGTAAGGATTTTGCTCTTGCATTGATGTATTCTAAACATTTGATACCGAATTTGTTTGCATCTGGGTTTTCGATACCTTCACCGAATAATGCAAGCAACATTTCATTAAGACCACAGAAACCAAAGGATAAGGTAGCGTTTTGGATTCTGTAATAGGTTTCACCATCAACTTTTTGATCTAAGAATGGTAAGATATCAAAGTTGTTTAAACAGTTAAGACCTTGGTTTCTTCTAATCATTAAGGTTTCAACAGCTAAATCCATATAGTTGTCTAAGTATTCGAATACATCGTTTTCATCTCTGGATTGGTATCCGATTCTTGGTAAGTTCAATGTTACGTAAGCTAAGTTACCTGTTCTTAAACAGTCTTGTTCCCAGTCACCGGTCCAGGTGTCTTGGAGACAGGTTCTGCAACCCATGTAGTTAGCCATTTGACCTCTGTATTTAGGTAACATGTTTACGAAGTAGGATGAACCGTATTTTGCAGAAAGTTCATGAACTAAACGTAAATCATCATCATAGTCACCTTTTAAGGTCTCTTCACGTAAAGTGTAAATTGTATTTGGGAATAAGTGAGGTTTACCTTCGGAATCTCCTTCAAGCAAGATTTCAGTGAATGCTCTTTGGATCATTCTGGTTTCATCTTCAAAGTCTGCGTAAGTTCCTACAACTTGTCCTTTTGGACCATATGCAGTAACATCTTGCAAGAATTTTGGAACTCCGAATTCTAATTGCATACTTGTAAATGGAACTTGGGAACCTCTTGCTGCATAAGCCATGTTCAAGTTGTAAACCAACATTTGAATGGATTGTTTTACTTCATCATAGCTTCTGCCAGTTGCAAATGGTGCAACAAATACGTTCCAGAGGGACATAGCTTGTCCACCAGACATGTTTTGCTGTGCTGCTAACATGATTTCTCCAGTATGGTTCATCAAGGTTTCCATATGGGAAGGAGGTGCAGCAACTGAAGTGTGATCTCCAGTACCGTCTACTTTAAGACCATGTTTGATGAATGCTCTTATATCATGTTGGAGACAGTTCAATGGTCTTCCAGCAAAGAATTCCAAGTCGTGAATGTGAATGTCACCAGACATGTGTGCATCAGCTAAGTGAGCTGGTAACATGTGTAAGAGAGCATATTGTTTTAATGCTTCATCAGCAACATACTTGTGAATGGATTCAGGGTTATGCATCATGTTTGCATTGTCTCTTGAACCGTTTTCAATTAAGGAAGTGATGTTGTAAACAGGAATACCTAAACGAGTGTATCTGCTTCTTAAATCTTCTAATCCGTATTCAACAAGTTTTGTGTTTACGATTTCCCTAATCATAGGAGCAGTAAGGTATTCGACATTGAGTTTTTTGAGTTCTTTCCAAACTTCAGTAGCAATTTCAAAAGCGGTTTCTTGGGAAGCACCAGTTTCTTCAACTAAGGTACTTGCAATTTTTGCCATGTCGAATGGTTCAATTTTATCTCTTGAAGAACGTACTTTTAAAGTAGTTTTTGCTAAGTATTTGTTAGCTGATTCAGAATCTACTTCTTCTAAGCATTCGTAAACAATCTTTTTGATCTCTTTAGTGCTGATTCCATCGTATAAGTTTTCAACAACAGTTGAAACAATTCTTTCAGATTCAAAGTATGGAGCATCTACCATCACTAAAGACTTTAACAATTTCTCATAACTGAAAGCTTCACAAACACCGTTGTTTTTCTTAACGGTGATTTTAGCTCTTCTAATATCGTTTTCTACATTATCGACTTTTTCCACTTTAACACCTTCATTTAAAATAAAAATCAAATAATAAATAATTAATTTAATAATTAATGTAATCATGAAAATTTAGATTAAACTTTCAATTTGATTACTAATAATTATGTACTTACATGTATAATATCCATTCGAGATTATACGAAAGTTTGTAACTATACAAAAAGTTAGTTACTTCACGAAATAATATATGTAATAAGATGTATATAAATCATTCGTTTTTATACGAACAAATTATAATGCAACAATTGTGATGATGGAAAATACTTAAAACAATAAAAAGAAAATACTTAAAAAATTAAAAAATTAAGGGATTAACCCTAATACTATCCTTAATCAATGAAATAACAATCCAATATAATCCATTACCCAATTGCGAACAAATCAAGCAATTATTTTCCAAAGAACACATCTAAGGAACTTTGCTTGGATTTGTCACTTTCAAATAATGAATTGATACCAAATTCCTGAATTTCCAATCTTTGTTCAAGGTAGTGTGATACAGGATATCTATTTACAAGGTTCTGTGAAATTTCAAGATACTTGACTACAGATCCCTTGGAAACGCTGAGAATCAAGTCTCCACCACATTTGCATTTACCTGTTAAAGGCATTCTCCTATACTTAGCACCGCATTTAGGACATCTTACTTTCTGTTTGGAGAAAGCTCTTGAGTTTCCCATAATGTCCGGCAAGAAGTGAGAAGACAATACACCCTCTACAACTCCCCTTTGGTCAACTGCCCTGATAAGTTCCGCTAAATTGATTTGAGCTTCCACCTTCTCCTTCATGGATCCTAAACGTTTGTATAAGCAAACTTTTGGCCCTGCATGAATGCTTGAAGTGTGATGTGAAAACATCAAATCGTGATACTGCCTGTCAGTACCTAAATGCTTAGCAACATTATCCACCAAATCCAACATGTCAGCAGGCTTTAAAGGTTCTTGAGACCTTTCAAAGAATTCAAGCGGGAATCTTTCAAAGATGTCCAGGTTATGGGATTCGTCATCTATCTCTTCTGGGTCTATACGAGTGGATAAAACCAAAGGAGCATCCATACTTCCTCCACGAGTGCTTGGCAAGTATGATTTTGAGAAATTGATCAATGCATCCAACAGCAACAGCACAGAATCCTCATCACTGTCACAGTTTCTCCTTTTTGCAGAATGGAAATAAGGGTGAGCATAACATCCTAAAGCCTTGGTGAACCCTACAATACGACCCAATACCCCTGCAGATGTGTGGGGAGCAAGCCCTGCAATAAGATGCCCAATCAAGTCATATTTGTCCTTTACATTATAGAACCTTTCCATTCCATAATATCTATCAAGCAAATCATCAACGAAATTAGCTACACCTACCAAATACTCACCGCAATTATCGGAAACTACAATATCCTGAACCTTAAGTTCAATAATTTGGTCTTCACTAACAATGTCTTCGCCATAGCAGTCTTTAGTATACCCCATTTCCAATAATTTAGGAACTGTTACTCCAATTTCTTTTGGAATAAAGTGAGTTAGCGGCAAGTCAGTGGAGTCATGACGGATAGTTCCTTCCTTAAATGTGAACACATTATTTTTAGCCCTTAAGATACCTTTTTCCAAAGGTTCAGGGAGCTTATCTTCAGAAATTAATCCAACAACCCCTTTAACTTCATCGACTTTACGAACTCCCACATTATTTGAAGCCTTGGAAAGCATATGGGCCAAATTAATATCTTTTTGGCCGGATTTCCCAATGACAGTAGGGGATCCGCAATGTGGACAAATGGCTTGGAATGAACTTAATCTGCAATCAGGATTTGTACATTCCCTTCTTGCAAATTCCACTTTAATCTTTTTCTTTTTAGCAGCTTCTGCAACCAAACGTCTGTTTCCACCATTGTTTCCAATAGGGAAGAGGACATGAGGAGCCGGCCTCATCAATCTTTCCTTGGATTTTTCAGGACGGCCAACCCTTGTACCGATATAACATGGAGCCTTATCCTTTATCTCGAAATCGATATTCTCATTGATGATATCAACTACTTTCATCTTGTAATACTCATCAGCGAGATATTTTGAATAATCTCCATTTATTGTCTTAAGTAAGCTAAAACCATGATTCTTGTCAATTATTACTTTTCCATCCTGAAGCTTGTGGCATAAGCCCATAACTTCCAAAATTCTTTTTTGATAGGACAAATCAAGTTCTAAATCCTCTCCATTTAGATATCCATTTTCCAAGTAGTCTCTTTTAGTATCCAACCACTGGCTTAAATCAACTAAATCCTTAATGGAGATGTCATTATAATAATAAGTGTATTCAGGATGCAAAGGCACATTAAACTCTTCAGTGATTTTAAATGCTTCTTCGACTGTGAATTTCTTGGTTTGCAATGAATTTAAATTGAATGCCTCTTTTTCCTCATCGGTGAATGATTGGTATTTTGCGCTATTTCTGATTGTTTCAATCCACCATTCTTCACACCAGCAAGCACCTAACATTGGCTGGTTATTCCTTAGGAATTCACCAAATGCAACAAGCATATCTCCGAGGAAAAGGATTTCAACAACTTTACCTTTAACCTTTCTTGCATCCTCAATTGAATCCAATCTGCGGACTTCACCGGATTTCAGTTTTACAGTTGGACCTTCAATGGAATCTACAGGAACTACACAGTTACCTTTTCCAGGCCTTTCGATTTTAAGCTGTGTTCCAACTGCCAAAAATTCCAATAACTCCATTGTTGCAGGATGAACACCCATAGTTGCAAGACCCGTGTTTCTGGAACGACCATATCTAAGCCTAAATCCACCCTTTTCAGAAGGATAACCTAAAACAGGCCTTCCACCAATGATATCATGAGCGTATTTGGAATGTTCAAAGAGTTCATCCTTATCAATTATATTGTCATCAATCTCTTCAATGACTTCTTCACTATCAGATTGGGAACTTTCTTCCTCCTTAGAGGAACCTACACCTTTAGCGTATTCAGCTAAAAATTCCCAACTGTCTAATTTAAGGGTGTGAGCATACTTTAAGATCTTTTTGGATTTCTGAATAACCCCTTCAACCATAGCAAGAAGAGCTCCACCTCTAATGTTATTTGTTTCTACACGAGGCAAGTCTCTGTGAGACACTTCCACTTGGTCTGTTGGCTCACCGCTGACTTCAACTGGAATGCTTCTTGCAGCTA
Organism: Methanobrevibacter sp.; assembly: GCF_045114555.1. Classification (GTDB taxonomy): domain Archaea; phylum Methanobacteriota; class Methanobacteria; order Methanobacteriales; family Methanobacteriaceae; genus Methanobrevibacter. Next base: position 79,337 of record NZ_JBGUKT010000035.1, read on the forward strand.
ACCTAACCTCTTCAGGAGTTGGAGAGTATTGCAAATTAGTGACCTCAGATTCATAAAGCTCCACTTCTTCCACATATCTTTCAATCTCATCATCAGTAGGCTTATAAATGTCAAGTCCAGTAGCTACACGTATCTTATCACCTAAAAGAACGGATAAAGCAGCTGCAGTACCTCCTGCACTACGAATAGGGCCTGCAAAATATACGGCAACATACTTGCTTCCATCAGAATTGCTTTTGATCTTTACTCCAGAAATCCCTTCCAAAGGAGCTGCTACAACCCCTTCTGTTAAAATAGCTAAAGCGGTTCTGAGTCCTTGATCTGCAAAAGCCTGTTTTTCAGCCTCTAATTTAGCCCCTGTTTCATTTGATTCCTGAGATGCAATTTCAGCAGCAATTTCAAATGCAACCTCTTCCCTAGACATATCCTTTTCCAATTCTTTGATACGCTTTGCAATGCCTTTAGGACCTACAAGCCCTTCCACTCTCTCTGCTAAGTCCTTTGCCAATGGAATTTCAGTCTCTAACTCAACATCAAACCCTTTTGATCTTGCCTCATTAGCTATCTCATAGAGCTTGAGAGTTTCACTTTCCAATCTTTCAAAATAATCCATTCCATCATCCATTATAATCACTGAAAATAATACTAATATTTGCAAACAATTTGATAAAAATTTTTGACTAAAAATTTAATTTTTTCCTTATTTTTTCTCTAATATTATTATATTCCTTATCATATTTAAAAATATTAAGAGAGCATTTAAAAACTAATAGGAAATTGAAAAAAATTTTAGAAAATTTAAAAAAAATTAGAAAAAATGGGATGAAGAATAATTAAAAAAATAGAATAAAAATAATTTAAAATTGATGAAAATAATTTAAAATTAAAATAAAAGTAAATTAATTAAAAAAAGAAACTAGCTAGAGCAAAATACTCACAACTAGTGAAAATAATTTCAATCAAACTTTTTTTAAAAGTTTGCTTATACAGAGAATCTTAAAATGAAACAGAAGATTCCTAAAATTACACTAAGTGCGATGACTATTTCTGGAGCGATTTTTGGACCTACACTTTCGTCATCGAAATATCTTACTAAACCTGCCCCGCTCATAGGCATGCTAATTTTATTATCTTTTTTTGCCATAAATATCACGTTAAAATAATTGAATAAATTTGAATTTTTTAATTGAATTTTAAATTTGATTAATTAATTAAACATCAATATACTATATCAATACACTATAATATTAATATAAATTTTATAAGTATTAACTATTTCTATCATTTCTTATATTAAAACTTTTAGTTTATAAAATTTTCATGCTAAAAATTCTAATTTAGAGGAATTATAAAAATCCTCCAAAAATTAAAACTAAAAGTGCAGCGATTGCAAATGTTATCAACCAAACAGGAACACTCCAAGCCATTACTTTAGAACCATCTAAAGGAGGTATCGGCAATAGGTTGAAAGCTGCCAAGAAGAAATTGATTCTTGTACCAAGAACGCAAGTCAATGCGACAAGATATCCGGTTTCAGTGTATGCGAAATCCCCAAGAGATACTAAAATAAGGAAGAAGATTAAACCTAAAATGATATTTACAATTGGTCCTGCAATGGAAATGATACCATTTGTTTTCTTTTCCATACCATTACTATAAATAACAACTGCTCCAGGAGCTGCAAATATGAATCCAAAGAATGAACTGACCAATGCAATAATGAGTCCTGTAGGCCATAATTCATATTCCGCATAATATCCATAATGCATTGCAACGAATTTGTGTCCTAATTCGTGGAAAATGAAACCTGCTCCCACTCCAATCATAACTATAGGGAAAACCAAGCCTATATTGCTGTAATCACCATTGGAGTAGAGAATGGTAAATCCTAAAGCAATCACTATAAAGGATATGATTAAATCTCTTATCTCTTTACCTGTAAATCTAAACATAACATAAATTATATTTTATAGTCATATAAAGTTTATGATTATATAAATCAATGAAAAAAATAAATGAAAAAGAAATTGGAAAAAATATGAAAAAAACAAAAGAAATTATCATATTATTCCATATCTTCAGGCCATTCACTGAAAATTGCCTTAAACAAGACAAAATTAGAAACAATAGCTAAAATGATTATCAAGATAATTATCATTGAATTGGACTGAATCAAATATTCAACTCCACTTAATGCTAAAAGGAATGATAATAGATTATTCAAAAAGTGAGCAAATATAGGCACCAATATGTTTTTAGACTTTATATAAAGAATTGAAACGCAAATACCAAATAGGATAGCACCTAAAATTCCTCCAAAATTATGGCAAACACCAAACAACACTGAAGAGATCAAAATAGCTAATGTCACATTCAATTCCTTATTGAATCTTCTTAAGAATAATCCTCTAAACAATAGCTCTTCTATAATCGGAGAGAGTATAACTACAGTGAAAAAGTAAAGAGCCAATATTGAAATGCTTAATGCTCTGAAATCTCCAAAAAGAGGAGAATTGAAGCTGATTATTGACAAATGGCTTAAATATCTCAAGATGAAATATATTGCTGAAACAAATAGGATATTTGCAATTACAATAAATGAAATATGATAAATGTCAGAAACCTTGAATATTGAATCGTATTCATTCCTTAAGGCATCTTTAAATGAGATTTCATTAAAATCAATTTTATTCAATTCATAAGCAAAAAAGAGCAGCATGATTCCATACAATATGAATTTGAAGAATAAACTTCCTAAATGAATCTTAGAGACCATAGGAATTAAGGTAAGAACTAATATAATCAATAAAAAGAAGGATAAAACCTTAATTATGGATAATCTATCTAAAAAATCATTTAATCGAATCATATAAGCTCACCTTTCAAAAATATATGAAAAATATCTATATTCATTTTAATTTTTAGTTTTATAATATATAAGTTTAAACGAACATATTTTTAATAAAAATAAGAAGATTTCAGGAAATCAAATCATGACAATCGACTACATTCCAGAAGAATTTGAGATCAATTACAAGCACGATTTAAATGGAACAAAATCCATTAAGCTATTGAACAATTCCCTTTTGGTAAACAATCCAAATCCAGAACTGATAGATATAAACAGAATAAGCAAGGATAAGTGGATTCAATTTTGGGAAGATGTAGAGAGAATAGGCCTTTGGGATCTTGAAGAGGAATATCAATCCTGCACTTTAGAGGGAGGATTCACTTGGAGTGTAAAGATCATTTGCAAATCCAAAGAGCTCAATAGTTATGGAGCGAATATGGAACCTAAAATAGTTATTGGAGATAAAATCTATTCCGTTTTGGAAGAGTTATACAAGTCAATTGAAGAACTGATTGACTTGGAATAAAAATAAGAAAATAAATTAAAATGAAAAAAAGAAAAAAATAAAGAGAAATAAAAAATAAAAACTAATTAAAAATATGATTTTAATTAGTAAAAGAAGCAGTTTCTGCAATTGATTTTAATAATTCCAAATCGTTACCAGCAATTACAATTACCTGATTGTTATCTGGACTTTCAATGCAAATAGCATAGTCTGCATTATCAACATTTGAAATAATATCTCCATCGAATGAAGAATTGACATCAACTGAACCTTCACCCTTTGAATCATTGACATTTACACCATCAGTTGAAATGGAAACATCATCCCCATTCGGATCTGAAACCGCAAATCCTTTAGTGCTTAATGAAACAGTGCTGTTGTCATCACCAACTATGTGAATTCCCTCATCTTTAGAAACCTTTACATCAGCATCTTCAGTTGTGACATTCACATTGGAATCATCTGAAAAGATTCCAGTAGCAAAGTTCCATATGGTGTCAATGTCATTTCCAATGCCAAGATTAAAGAAATCCCAATTATTTGCATCTTTGGTTTCTACAATGAAATAATTGTCATTTTCCTCTACGATAGGAGCGTCCTTTTTCAAATCATTTATCATATCTGAAATGATGCTTTGATCTTTAGAATCATCTTTCAAATACACAATAGCATTTACATCATTTGCATTTTCCCCATGGTTTGCAAAGACTTCCATATTCATAGCCACATCGCCAACATTCAAGTTAGTGGTTGCTTCCTCAGAAAAGTCACTGCCTGATGGAATGTCTATTGCAAAGTTAGAACTGTCTATACCATTGCTTACCAAATCAACTGCACCAACACTTGAAATTGCTATTGCAATGACAAAGAGTGCAGATAAAACAGTTAAAATTTTTGAATCGATTTTCAATTTATCACCCATTTTACAATTATTAGTTAAATCACCCATAGTTTCTAATTTTCTTATTTTAGATAGTTTCTAATTCAGTTTTAGTTGCTTCTTTGTAAATTGATCCATAAACTCTGCTTATTGCAATGCTGACATATGGATTGACAAGCAAGGAATTGAGAATCATATTAACTAGAGCCATAACAAATGCAGAACTCACTATAACGCTGATGATTCCAGCAATAGCTCCAAATATAAATCCGCAGAATACAGAGATAATCATAACTGCTATAACAGTAAAGAGTAAAATTCCTATGAATCTTCCCCAACCTAAGTTCTTTATCAATCCTAAGATTTCCTTAAATCTGAATGCAGCAGCAAATTCATCCTTATCAACCATATTGCATAATGCCATTACATTCACTAAAGAAACGAATATTGCAAATATGATAGCAACCAATAATATGATTCCCCCAATTGCATTGACAGAAGCACCTACAGATTCATTTACAGTTAACATCAATCCAAGGAAGAAAAGAATCATAGGCAAAATGGAATAAGCTAATCCAACAACGAATGAACGAAGACCTTTCACTAATAGTCCTTTAATGTCACTGAACTCTGGAAGTTCAGATCTTCCTTCTATACCATATTTAATTACATCATAAATGTATCCTGAAGCGAATACCATCAATACGAATGTTATAATCCATGACAAGACAATCAAAGCCATGCTGCTTGGAGGAATAGCAGAAAATGCTGCTTGAGCTGTATCAACAGGAGTCATGTTCGCTAAAATCCTCATATTGTCAAAGACCAAAAATTCCATTGCAAATGAGACAAGACTTGAAACAAGGAATATAATACCTAAAGTCAAAACCTTTTTTCCATCATTAAAAGGATATTTCAATCCTTCTTTAACTACATCAGTAATACTAGCCATAAAATCACCAATAAAGAAAATAATAAAATATAAATTAATAATTTTAATTTTAAAGATTTTTTATTTTAAAGCCTTTAATTAATTAATGAAGATTGTATAATAATCCGCTTACTCTTGATTGCATTATCATGGTGTAAGGACCTACAATAAACAACATTACGAAGTAAGCTATAAAGAATCCTGCAACAAATATTCCGCCAGCTGCCATAGCAAATCCTAAAGTTCCAGTAAATATTCCGAAGAATCCGAATACGAATAAGATCAAGAAGAAAACAACTGCATAAATTGCTGCACAAATAATGGTTAAACCAATGTAAGCTCCTAAACTTCTTGTAACACCAACAGATTTTATGATTTCAATTATTTCCTTATAATCAAATGCTTTAGATAATGAATCGCCATTATTTGCCATGTGTGCTACTCCAAACATGCTCATAACATAAGCGAATAAGATTAACACAACAGTGATAACAGCACCGATTGCCATTAATGCAGATTCACCATATCCTCCGATTGAGCTGGATACTGCTGCAAACAAGAAGAATATTATAAGTGGAACTAGCGCATAAATCAGATAGACCAGAACAACCTTTATACCATCTACAAACATGTCAATTATGTTATCAAATTCTGGCAATGGATCATTACCATTAATCATACCTTCTACAGAGATTTTGGTTACTCTGTATGAATAACCGTAAATCAGGAATATTGGAAGCAAAAGGAAACTTAAAAAGTAAGTTACTCCCAATATCAATAAAGTCTTTAAGTCTTTAGCAGAATATTCTAAAGAATCCTTATAAAT
>NZ_JBGUKT010000036.1:0-4952 GCF_045114555.1 Methanobrevibacter sp.
AATATAATTTTAAATTAAACCATGTAAAAACTTAAACTATATTAATGGAAATAAAAATATTTAATATTAGAAAATTAAAATTAAGAAAATTGAACAAACTTATAATAATCTAATAAAATATCTGAGGAATAATATGACAAACACTATTGGAAAAATCTTTTCAATTACAAGTTTCGGTTCCAGTCATGGAAAAGCGCTTGGAGCAGTTGTAGATGGATGCCCTGCTAATTTGGAACTTAGTGAAGAGGATATTCAAATTGAATTGAATAAAAGAAGACCTGGAACAAGTGCACTTACAACATCCAGACAGGAAGGGGATAAAATAGAAATAGTATCTGGAATATTTGAAGGAAAAACAGATGGAACCCCAATCACTGGAATCGTTTATAACACTAATCAAAAATCTAAGGATTATTCAAATATCAAAAGCACTCCAAGACCAGGACATGGAGATTTCTGCTGGATGGAAAAATATGGAATTTACGACTACAATGGAGGAGGTCGTGGAAGCGGCAGAATTACCATAGGCCATGTTATCGGAGGAGCTATTGCAAAGAAACTATTGAAGACCCAAGGCATTGAAATAGTATCTCATGTTGTCCAAATAGGAGATATCAAAGCAAAAAATATAGATTATGAAAACTTGAAAGAATCTATTGAAAAAAATAACGTCAAATGCGGTGACGAAGAGGCTGCAAAACTCATGGAAGAATTGATTCTTTCCAAAAAGCAGGAAGGGGATTCAGTTGGAGGAATAGTAGAAACAATTGCAACTGGAGTTCCTGCAGGACTTGGAGAGCCAGTATTCGGAAAGCTTGACGGTGACTTAGCACAGATATTAATGAGCATTAATGCTGTTAAAGGAGTTGAGATTGGTTTAGGTTTTGAAAGTGCAAAATCATCAGCCTCAGATATTAATGATGAGTTCTACTACGATGAGGATAATAATGTAAAAACTAAAACCAATAATTCTGGAGGAATTCTTGGTGGAATGAGCAATGGCATGCCAATCGTTTCAAGAATTGCAGTTAAGCCGACCCCTTCAATCTCTAAAATACAGAATACAATTGACTTGGAAAGACAAGAAAACACAACAATTGAAATCAGTGGCAGACATGATCCATGCATATGTCCAAGAGTCACTGCAGTTGCCGAATCAGCTACAGCCATCATTTTAGCAGACCATATGATTCGTGGAGGATTTATACATCCTACAAACTTAAATAAATCAATTTAAATCAAGATACACATTTCATGAAAGAATCTTGAAATTACATGAAATGAAAAAAATAGCAAAAATTGTTGATGAAATTTAAAAAAATTAAAATAAAAAAGATTAAAAAAATAGAATTAAAAAATTTGAAAAAAATAAGAAAATAATTTAATTGTCATAATTATTTTTCTTATTATTCCTTTTTTTATTTGGTTTTGATTCAAAATTAAGGGAATAGACATCCTCTTGTTTTATGCGATTTGCAAACCTATCCTTAAGACGAATCATCTTAGAACGTTCAGGATATTTCTCATTGATATCCACTTTCATACCATCAAAAGCAGCTAATGTTCTGACTCCTGTCTTTTTAGAGACTCTTATTGCCTCTTCAACAGGATTTGCAGCAATCATCTTGAAACCGAAGTGGGTCATAATCGCTAAGCTTGGCTTGACCTGCTCAACAATGTCTATGAAATTATCAGTGCACATATGTCCTCTAATTGACCTTGGTCCAGGCCTTAAGACACTTCCGATTAAAATGTCTGCATTTTTATGGTATTTTGGCAATTCATCAAAATATTCAGTGTCAGCAGTGTATGAAATCTTAAATCCATTATTCTCCATTTGGAAACCTACACCTGTAGGATCTCCATGTCTTGTTTCAGTACCTTTAATGGTAAATGAAGGAAAACGTGCTATCTTATTAGGAGTCAAGATCAAATTTTTAGAATTGCTTTTATGATAACTTGAAATAGCAGGACCCCAACGTTGGACTTTCTCAAAAACAGATTGGCTTCCCATAATGATACCATTATTCTTTGTCATTCCTCTGGTCATTGCCTCAATGAATATTTCAGCATCGTTATAATGGTCTGTATGGGAATGAGAAATATAGACCCCATCAATTTTAGTGGGATTTACACCAAATTGATAAGATCTGACCAATGCTCCAGGACCTGGGTCGACTTGATAATTCTTTCCTCCGAAATCATCAATTCTAAAGCCCCCAGTCATTCGCTTCTGACTGATGGTGGCAAATCTACCACCTCCAGAGCCTAAAAATGTTATTCTCATTATTGTCACCTTTTATAAAATAAACGCAAAATCAATAATAAACACTATCTATTCAAGATGACATAAAATGATATCACATTTTAAATTAGCCTTATTACGTTTAATGCATAAAACTTCATTTTCAATTACAACTTGGTCCTCTAATAATGCCTCATCATCACCTTCAACAAACATGATAACATTTTCACCAGGTTTTGCAAGAAGTTTCCAATTGATGTCAAATGCCCTTACATCAGGATTTAATTTCACTTGAATCATCTTATCATCGATTGAATCAACAATACCTACAGGACCTTCATCGATAATTGTAGAAGCCAATTTAATTGTTTCATTTTGTTGCAATAAGTCTTCTCTAAGTTTAGCTCTAAACTTAGCTAAAAGATTTATATCCATTTCAATGACTTCATCTAAATAAGGTTGGACCTTATCCTTATACAAGTCATTTTGTTGAATAACTACATCATATTTAGTTCCTACAGATGGTGTCTTTTTAGAAATATCATCTAAGATTTGACCAAATATATCTCCCATATACTTTAAGCTAAAGCTTGGTTTCCATCTTTTCTTAAGCATTTCATTAGCTAATGATTTTGTAATCTTATTTCCGAATACAATTATGGAAGAGTCTCCTCTTTTTCTGTTTACAATTTCAGAACCGGTAAGTTCAATAATCTGGAAACCATTTGTTGTACCGTAGATTCTTTTTCTTTTGGTTTCCATAGTTCCTCTTGAACTGACTTCACCGACTGCAACATTTTCCAAGCTTTTTACTTTAGTTGCATCATCAGTTATTTTTAAACTTATCTCAAGCTCTTCAGCTCTTGCATATAATTCTTCATCATTAGTGATTTCACCAGTGTAAATTTCCTGTTCTAAAAGTTCACGTTCCTCTTTAGAACCAAAATAGGCAATTCTTCTCTTATCTCCTGCCATTACACATCCTTTCTTTCCAACATAAGCAATAATTAAACTCATACTCTCACATCGCTTAAACATAGGCATATTAATTTTAACTTAACTATCCATAATTTCAATTTATGCCTATTAATTTTAAATTTTAAATTTCTTAAATTTATTAAAAATTTCAAATCTCAAAAAAGCATTAAAAAACTTATTAAAACATTAAAATGAAGGATTGATTCAACCTTCCGTTACAACTTTTTTGAAATTTAATATCTTACTTTATATTTATATTTTTACAAATATAAAAAGTTTTTATAAAACATTTTAAAAATTAAACTAAAATAAAGGAAAATAATAAAAAATCTGTGCAAATTTGATATGAAAATCTTAAATGTTTTAATTATATAAAACTTTATATATTGAAAGGAACAAATTAAAATTAATTATTATTTGGAGGTAATGATATGGTCAAAATCAATGAAATTTACAGATGTAACCACTGTGGAAACATGGTAGAAGCTATTGTTGAAGGTGCTGGAGAATTAGTTTGCTGTGGAGAAGCAATGGAACTTTTAGAACCTAGACAATTACCAGAAGGTGGAGTAAAACACATCCCTGTTATCACTAAAGAAGACGGCAAAATTGTCGTTACTATGGGCGAAGAAGCTCACCCAATGTTAGAAGAACATTACATTAATTTTGTTGAATTAATTGTAGGAGATCAAGTTTACCGTGCAAACTTAAAACCTGGTGATGAACCTAAAGCAGTATTCGATGTAAATGCTGAAGTTGAAGATGTAAAAGCTATTGAATATTGTAACATCCACGGTTTATGGCATTCCTAAGTATTATTTATTTTAAATAATACTTTTCTATTTTTTATTTTTTTTAAAAACAATTTAACTTACATTATTTTCACTTTTTTACTATTTTTACTATTCTCATTTTTACTCACTATCCTCACTATTTTTTATCAAATTACTAAATTTTATAAAATATGAAATTCATAATATTAATATTATATAAGTTAAATTTAAATTATATTTATCAAATTATTAACTAATTAAAAATATTATTTAACTTGTTTAAATTGTTTAAAATTAAAAAAATTAAATTTGATAGCATGAGAAAAGATATTATATTAATTGTTTTGATATTGATAGCAGTTGTTAGTATAAGCGGTTGTATTAATGGCCCTATTGATAACATAAACAGTAGAATGAAAGATTTGAACACTGATATCACTGAAGGAGATAATGATTATAACGCTGCAATCAGCTCAATCAATAGCCGTGACTATGCAAGTGCAAACAACAACATTCAAATTGCAAAGGAAAAATTCAATGACGCAGAAACAAAGCTTTCAGAAATTGAAGAGTATCAAGATGACTTAAATGAAAGTGTATATAAAGAGTATATTGATTTGATAAAGGAAGAAGTGTCATTAAAGAAACAGGCAAGCGATGAGCTTTATTTAGCTATTCAATACTATGCAAATAATGATCCTTACTCTGGAAATTCATATGCAAAATCAGCAAATAATCAAATGAAAAAAGCAGTGATACTTCAAGGTGAAAGAAATCAATTAGTGGAAGAAAACTCAGAATTATTCAAAAAAGCAGGAATAATCTAAACAATGATTATTCAATGCAATTTTTTATTTATTGAATTTATTAAAGATCTGTGAGGGGGAAAAATGAAAAAAGCATGCCCTAAATGTAATGGAACCGGGTCTATAGTTGTAGATACAAAAATATGTGAA
>NZ_JBGUKT010000037.1:0-86499 GCF_045114555.1 Methanobrevibacter sp.
GGTTAAAATCCTAAAAGAGGATGGTTGGGTAATTATCAGACCTTCAGGTACTGAACCAATCTTTAGATGCTTTGCTGAATCTGACTCCCAGGAAAAAGCTAATGAAATGGCTAGTTGGGGAATCAGTTTGGTAGAGAAATATAAAAATTAATAAAAATTTATTTTAAACTATTAGGGACTAATTTTAATTATTCTCTAATATTTACTATTTTTGAGAATATGATACCAGATAACAATAAATCAAAATTAATACTTATTTTAGTGATTATCTTAGCGATAGCTATTGTTTTCTTTGGATATGCAATATCTATGAATAATTCAAGCAATTCTAATGAGGGCATTGATGCAAATGTTGATGATGCATTCATAATTAACCAGTCATATCCGGATGGGCCAACCGCTGAAGCGAAAATAGACACTTCCAATGTGAACTCTGAGTTGCTTGGTGAAAATGAGTTGGGGACAGTAGAATTGTTAGGACCTTTTGGAAACCCTAATTCAAACATTAAAATAGCTTATTCAATCGGTATGCATCCATTGGAAAGCAAGGCTCATAAGGCTTTATTTGATACTGTAAATTCTAAAAGCGCTTCTTTGAATTATTGTTATTATATCTACAAAATCAATGTAACAAATTATGATGCTGATGATGAGGGCAGAATGGATGGTCAGTTGCTTGCTCAGGAGTTTGTAGCCCCTCATATAATCAACAATGATTATGACCTTTTTGTGGATGTTCATAGTAATAAGGGGATGATTTCAGGAACTTATGAAGAGACTAATTTTGTCTTTGCAGTAGGTCAGGATGAAAAGTCAGAGGCCTTTGTAAATAAGATCTTAAATAAAATGCCAGAGCTGGTTTATTATTTCCCAAATGCGCAGTCAAGTCCCCCTTATATCACATTGCCTACAGAGCAAGCGGGGATTCCAACTGTAAACTATGAGACATATTGTTATGAGCCAATCAATACAACTTATGATTTGATGAATAAGTTTGTAAATGTTGTAGATAATTTAGAATTTTAATGCAGTTTTAAAGTGAGATGTGTGTAAATGTTTAAGAATAATTATCCTCAAGAGCCTACAGATGAGGCAAAAGTGGATTCTTCACTATATGATGCAGAATTGATTGGAGAAAATGACTTGGGAACTGTTCATCTCCATGGACCTTTTGGAAACACTGATTCAGATATTAAAGTAGCTTACTTAATTGGTATGCATCCAATGGAAAGCAAGGCTCATAGAGGATTGTTTGATACCATAGTTGATTGGGATAAGGAAGGAATTTTAAACTATTCCTATTATATTTACAATATAAATGTGGTTGGAGAATTAGATGCAGAAACAGAAGGTCGTATGGATGGACAATTGCTTGCTCAAGAGTTTGTAGCTCCACATATAATAGATAATGATTATGATTTCTTTGCAGACATTCACAGCAATAAAGGATTGAAGGGTCCTGGAACTTATGCAAAAACCAATTTCATTTTCGCTCCAGGATTTGATGAGGAATCAACACATATTTTGAATATTCTTTTGGATAAGATCACTGAACTTGTTTATTATGCTCCAGAGTATAGGACAAGTCCTCCATACATTACAATTCCTGTTGTAGAAAGTGGGATTCCAACAATTGTGTATGAAACTTATTCCTATGAGCCAATGGAAAGAACATATGATTTAAGTGAAAAATTAGTCAATGCAATTGATAATCTAAAGTTTTGATTTTTTAACCGATCTCTATTTTTATTTTTCTTATTTTTTCAATAAATTTTTCTTTTCATTATTTTAATTTTAGCTATTATTAAAATATAGTCATATATGACAAACCTATTTTTAATTAATTATTATTTCAATTTAATTAATTCAAATTCATTTTTTATTTATTATTAATTCTATAATCTACATAAACTAATTAATTATTATAAAAGTAGTAAAAAATAGGTAAAAAAGTTAAAAATTTTAAAAAAATAGTTACATATTTTCCAAGCATTCCATTTTTAGGACTCTTGCATCATCGTTTGATGGGTCGAGAGCAAGAACTTTAGTGAAAAGGATTTCCGCTTCATCGAATCTGTCAAGTTCCATCAATACAACTCCCTTGTTCAATAGGAATGATGTGTTTCTTGGCTCGAGTTCTATCGCTTTGTCATAGCATTCAATTGCCTCTTCAAATCTACCAAGATCAAGAAGAGCGTTTCCTTTTCTGTTTTGTGCTGTTGCGTCTATTTCAGAATCTTCCAAACATAATTCCAAAGCCTTGTCATATGCTTCCAATGCCTCTTCAGGCCTTTCCATATCAGTCAATACATTTCCACGTGCATTCCAAACTTCTGGGTTGGTGTCGTCAATGGTGATCAATTTGTCATAAACCTCTAAGGCCTTGTCGAATTCTGCCAAGATTTCCAAAATGAATCCTCTCCAATAGAGAACTACTGGATTGTTAGGGTTTGCATTCAATGCTCCATTGCTTGCTTCAAGAGCTTCTTCTATATTCCCAGAGTTAAGCATAGCTATTGCCTTGTTGTTCCAAATGTATTCATTATCCCCTTCTATTTCCAAAGCCTTGTCATAACATTCAATGGATTCATCAAAACGGTCGAGCCTGCTTAAATTGTCCCCTTTTTTGTTTAAGAGATAAACGTCATTAGGGTCAATCTTTAAGGCAGCATTATAGCATAAGACAGACTTGTCATATTTGCCTGTATCAAATAAAATGTCTGCCCTTTGAGTGATCATCTCTTTTTGGTCGATCTTTTCCCCTTTCCATTTATTGATGTCTAGTTTTTCAAAATAGATTACTTGGAATAAATCATCATCAGAGATTCCATCAGGATACATTTTTTTAAATTCCTTAACCATCTCATTTGAATCTTCGTATCCTTCCTCTTGAGCTAGCTTATCATTGTTCTTGATTTCTTTAAATGGAAGTGTTTTCACATCAGTAACTTGAGCTTCAAAAATTTTCTTTTTTTCTTTAGAAGCTAAATTCCAATAACAATGAAGCCTATCTCCAACTTTTAAAGGTGTTTTCCATAACTTCCTTACAGTCATAGCTTTTTTATTTGTGATTATGTTTATGTTCTGACTTCCAAAGGACATGATTGGCATTTTATCACCTTTTTTGGAGACTTTTAATAAAAAATAGTCTAAAATAATAATTAAGTAATCTTAATTATATTATTATCTTTATTGAAAAATTAATAAACTTATCTATTTATTTTTTAAGTTTTTCAATTTGATTAATTTAAATTGATTTCAATTGAAGTTATGAATATGAACAATTTTTTAATAGCTATTTAAATGCTTTTTTGACCAAATTCTGCAGTTTTTACATTTATGTCCTGATTAGGGTATGCATCTTTAATCCTTTTAGCGATATCCTCCATGTCATGAGGATTTGGCTCTTCTGCCTCTGCCAATGATTCATCTAAAACGCATCTGTTTCTAAATTGCTGAATGGTGTATAAATCACATTCCACTTCATCCACTATTGTAAAAAGGTCTTCTTCTGTGAGCAATTTAGGGCAATAAGTGGTTCTGCATTCTAAAGTGATATCCTCATAGCTATTTACAATTTCCATGGATTCCTTTACCTTTTGCCCAATATCTGCATTGATGACTTCATTGTATTTATCGAAGGGTGCCTTAACATCCATAGCCACATAATCCACTAATCCTAAATCAAGTATTTTTTGAAGTCTATCTGGGTAAACTCCGCTTGTATCCAATTTGGTTTTAAGGCCGATTTCCCTAACATATTTGAAGATTTCAATAACATCTTCATATTGGACTAAAGGTTCTCCACCTGAGACAACAACAGCATCCATAAACATTGCAGAATCATCAATTTTTTCATATATCTCTTCCAAGCTGATTTCAGTTCCCTCTTCCAAAATTTCACTATTACTGCAATAAGGACACCTAAGAGGGCATTTTGCTAAAAATATTACAAAAGACATATTTTTAGGATATTCAATTGATGATGTTACTGTAACGCTGTATTCCATTTTATCAAACCTTTAATCTTATTTTAGTTTTTTTAATTTCAGTAAGTATTATTTATTCATTTATCTTTTTAATCTTCGTTTAAAATTTCTCGCATGACATTTAAGAATTTTTTATCTTCTTCCAATGTACAAATGCTTATTCTAAAGTAATATTCATCCAATCCTTTAAATGAAGTGCAGTCTCTTACAATCATTCCTCTTTTCATGAATTCTCTTGTAATCTCTGCAGCTGTGTAACCTGTATTGTGAATGTCAATTAACATGAAATTTGAATATGATTTATAGACTTTAACTGATTTCATTTTAGATATCTCATCATATAAGAAGTCTCTGCTTTCTATTCCATCCTTAATGGATTTATCAATGTATTCCGTATCTTTTATTGTTGTGAGAGCAGCTATATAGGAAAGTTTTGTAAGTGAAAAGACAGGTTTGATTCTGTGCATGAATTCAATTATCTCTTTGCTTGAAATACCATAACCGATTCTCATTCCTGCAAGTCCCATCACTTTAGACATTGTTCTTAGAATGAAAATATTATCATATTCATCTAAAAGGTTTACATTGTTGGTTAGTGAGTATTCAAAGTATGCTTCATCTATTACAACCACTGCATCACACAGTCCGCCTTTGGATTTATTGGTTTTATCTAGGATTGCTCTTAATTCGTCTTGTGAAATCAATGCTCCAGTAGGGTTATTTGGAGTGCATAGGAATAGCATCTTTGTTTTTTCATTTATTGCATTGAGTACAGAATCCAAGTCAAGGGTATTTGTTTCCAAATTCCATTTTGCATAATTTGGAATGGCGCCATATGGCTTGAATAAGAATTCATAATACATGTAAGAAGGTAAAGGGACTATAAATTCGTCACCAGGTTCAATGAAGGTTTTTGCTAAAGTATCAATAAGTTCATCTGCACCATCTCCCCCAACGATTATCTGTTCTGGCTTTACATTGGAGTATCTTGCAAATTCCTTTTTAAGTTCTTCCAAATTAGATTCAGGGTATCTGTTAATGTTTGCAAGTTCTTTTTCAATAGCTTCCTTTACTTTTGGAGATGGTCCCCATGGATTTTCATTAGATCCCAATTTGATGATATCTTCTTTTTTAACTCCAAATTCCTGTGCAATTTCCTCTTTTGATCTTCCAGGAACATAAGGGTCTAATTCCTCTACTTCTTTACGTACTTTCATTATTTTACCTTCTTGATATGTGTTTTTAATCTTTGATAGCCAGAATTTATTCAGTATGATAATATGATTATAAATTTTAGATGTTATTTATAAAAAAAGTTGATGAATAGATGAATTTATTCATCGTATTCATTTGCAAGTTCAACATAGTGTGATGCATTCCAAATAATATGGTCTCTTTGTTCTTGTGTAGTTTCCTTGATGAGCTTTCCAGGAACACCTAATATTAAACTGTTTTCTGGAAATTCCTTGTTTTCACTCACTACTGCTCCAGCACCTACAATTGAATTCTTGCCAATTTTAGCACCATTTAAAACAGTAGCATTCATTCCTATAAGAACATTGTCACCAATCTCACAGCCATGAACTACAGCACCATGCCCTATAGACACATTGTCTCCAATCTTCAGAGTCAAGTTTGCTGAAGTGTGAAGAACGCAGTTGTCCTGCACATTGGAGTTTTTGCCGATTCTTATAGGTCCTACATCTCCTCGAATA
Organism: Methanobrevibacter sp.; assembly: GCF_045114555.1. GTDB lineage: Archaea > Methanobacteriota > Methanobacteria > Methanobacteriales > Methanobacteriaceae > Methanobrevibacter. Next base: position 5,705 of record NZ_JBGUKT010000037.1, read on the forward strand.
ACTGCACCATGCCAGATGGAACAGTTTTCGCCAATTTCAACATCGCCTATTACTTGTGCACCAGGGAATATTTTTACGGGTTCATTGAGTTTCATAATATACTCCTCTTTTAATTTTTTTATTAATTAGATAAATTAATAAATATAAATTCAAATTATTTAATGTAAATTCTATTTAATTAATATTAATTCTATTTAATTAATATAAATTTTTAATCAATATAAATCTAATTAATTAATATAATTTTGTTAAATTCTTTATTCTTCTTTATTATCTTCTGCTTCTTCTAGAGAGATCTGTCCAGTTTCTTTTTTGTTCTGGTAAATGTGTTCTTGTTTTACCAAGACTCTCATGTCAGACTCCAGGTCTTCATATAATAAAACACCTGAACCAATTGTGGCTCTTACTCCTATTTTGACTCCAGGGCTTAAACTAGAGTTGATACCTGTTTTTACAGAGTCCCCTACAATTGCACCTAATTTACGTCTTCCAGTATCTGTTTTTTTATTTTTAATTGTGGTTTTCACAGTCTTATTGTCAAAACGTAAGTTAGCAATATTTGTTCCAGCTGCAATATTACAATTGGAACCTAAAATGGAGTCACCTACATAACTTAAATGGCTAACATTGGTGTTTTCCATAATGATTGAGTTTTTAATCTCCACTGCATTACCGATGTGGACATTATCTCCAAAGTATGAATTTCCTCTAATGTATGAATTTGGCCCAATGTCACAGTTTTTACCAATGTAAACAGGACCTTTAATGTAAACGCCTGAACGAAGAAGGCTGCCTTCATCTAAAAACACTTCTCCATGGATAGTTACTCCCTCTTCGACAGTTCCTTTGATTTCACCTTCAATATTGTTGAGCAATTCTTCGTTGATTTCAATCAATTCCCATGGTTTTCCAATGTCCATCCATTCTTTTGTGGTTTTATGTCCTTTAACCACTTTTCCATCAGCTATTTGGAGTGACAAGGAATCTGTGATTTCATATTCTCCTCTTGGGGAAACTTCAGTTTTAGCAATTTTATCAAAAATGTCCTTATTGAAAATATAGATTCCAGTGTTTATCAAATTACTTGGAGCTTCCTCTTTTTTAGGCTTTTCAACAATATTTATGATGTTATCCCCATCCAATTCAACAACACCGAATGCGCTCGGATCTTCAACTTCTGTAAGTACCATTAATGTGTCTGGCTTGGATTTTTCATAATCTTCAATGATTTCGCTAAGGATATCCACATCTAATATGATGTCTCCATTAAGAGTGATTAAACTATCTTCAATGAAGTCTTTTCCATATCCTATTGCATCTGCAGTTCCTTCCAATTTGCTTTGTGTAGCATAACTGATATTCACTCCAAGATGGGAACCATCCTTAAAGTAATTTCTAACGATCTCCTCTTTATATCCTACAATAAGGAGAATATCTTTCACACCGCAGTCTCGCAGTGCCTCTATATTATATTGAATAATAGGTTTTCCAGCAACAGGCAACATTGTTTTAGGCTTTGTGAGAGTCAAAGGTCTCATTCTTGTTCCTTCGCCTGCACTTAAAATTATAGCTTTCACCTAATTCCTCCTATTCTGCTATTTCATTATTTTTTTAATTTTTAATAGTTCTGTTTAAAATTTTCCATTTTTGTTAAAAAATATTTTTTGCTTACCTTTTTAATATTTTTTAATCAAAATTAGATACCTTATTTTTATATTACTTTTTATTCATTTAAATAATTATTTAAATTCTTTTAATTTTTATATAATTTATTATAAGTTTTTATAAAATTTATGTTCGCTAACTTCAGAACCATATTAATTAAAAAAGTTTTTTATATAAGTTTGTACATATTAAAATTATAGTTAATTAACTAATTATTTGATTAATTAAATTATAAAAAGGTGATTATATGGTAAAATATGTATGTATGCATTGTGAATACACTTGGGACTCTGAAACTGGAGATGAAACTTACAAAGTACCAGCAGGACCTATCGAAGACTTCCCTGATGACTGGGTATGCCCTCAATGTGCTGCAGGTATTGAAGGAATTATTACTGAAGATGAATAAATTTTCGTATAATTCTTCAAGCTTTTAAAGTTTGATCAAAACTTTTTCTTTTTATTTTTTTAACTATTTTTTCTTATTATACTATTTTTTCTTATTATTTTATTATTTAATCATTAAAACTATTCTTTAGGGAATTTAATTTATAATGGTTTTATTCGTAACAATTAAAACTAATAATTTTTTCATAAAAAAATTTAGAGAATAATTAAATATTCTCTTTAATAATCTTAATGCAAGTGTCTTTGATTTGTTCGGCTTTCTCTTCTGTTTTTGCCTCTAAAGTTATTCTAACATAATCTTCAGTTCCAGAAGGTCTGACTAGAACCCAACTTCCATCATTGAAACTTAATCTGATTCCATCAATTGTATTGATGTCTTTTATGTCATCAAATGCACCTTTCAAAAGGTCTTCCATGTTTTCCATAACTTTGAATTTCTCTTCTTTGGAACAGATTACCTTTTCTCTCATATGAGGGTATTGGTGGAATTTTTCAAGAAGTTCAGATAATTTTCCTTCTTTAGAAACGATTTCAGCCATTCTAAGACCTGATAAGATTCCATCTGGGCACATGCAGAAGTCTGGATGTAACCAAGTACCTGATGGTTCTCCACCAAAGCTTGCATTTTCTTCAATCATCACTTCAGCAACGTTTACGTCACCTACTTTGGTTCTTAGAACTTTTCCTCCAACTTCTTCCATTGCTTCATCCATGCATAATCCTGCATCGACAGTGGTTACAACAGTTCCACCGAATTTCTTTGAAACAAGTGCTAAAAGTTTATCAAACTCGGAAACTCTTCCTTTCTCATCAACAGTAATCATTCTGTCTGCATCACCATCATGAGCAATTCCCAAGTCGGATCCGGTTGCTACAACCGCTTTCATTAAGCTTGAAAGGTTTGCTTCATTTGGTTCAGGGTTTCTACCTGGGAAAAATCCATCAACTTGTGAGTTTAAGGTGATGACTTCGCATCCTGCCTTTCTGAATATAAGTGGGGAAAGCTCTGATCCTGCACCGCATGCACAGTCAATAACCACTTTAAGGCCAGGTTTAATGTCCACAATATCTAATAAGTCATCAATGTACTGCTTTTTGATTTCATCGTTATGGCTTATGATACCAATCTTGTCCCATTCCACTTTGCCGAAGTCTTGGTTATAATAGATTTCCTCTATTTTCTCTTCCTGTTCTGGGGTATAAGCCATTCCATTCTTATTCCAAAGCTTTATACCATTGTACTGTGATGGGTTGTGGGATGCGGTAAGCATTATCCCTGCATCACCGTCAAGCTTTAAAGTTGCATATCCTACAAGAGGGGTTGGCACCATACCTATTTTAACAACATCCACTCCATGTTCGATGAGACCTGCAGTAATTGCTTGTTCCAACATTCTATTGGTGGTTCTGGTGTCATATCCGATAACAACTTTTCCAGTATTGTTTAAGTATTTTGCAAGTGATTTACCTATTTTCAATGCTAGTTCTGAATTAATTTCTGAACCGATTTTCCCTCTTATTCCAGAAGTTCCAAATAGTTTTTTATTTGCCATGATTTAACCCCTTTTAATGAATTAGTTGTGAAAGAAATATTAATTAGTTTTTATTTATTTAAGCTCCGAATTTATGTGCATAACCCATTAAATCAGTAATGATGTTCATCACATCTGCACCTCTGATTCTGCACATTCCACCTTTAGCCACTGCAAATTCATTGTATTCCTTTACATCATCCACTCTTACTTCCGGACCATTTATTAAGATAGGGACTGGGTCTCCAGAGTGGTTTTTAACGGAAATAGGTGTAGAATGATCAGCAGTTAAGAAGATATAGCAATCTTCCAATTTAAGGAGTTCGCTCATTACAACTTCATCCACTTTTTCAATGAATTTCAATTTTTCCTCTGCATTACCGTCGTGACCTGCTTCATCTGCACCATCAATATTGATTAGGAAGAAGTCATGCTCACTATTGTTTACCTGGTCGATGATGGTGTCTCTAATGTTTTCGAGGTTAGTGTCAGTACCTCCAGTAACATCTTCCATTTCAATGATATCCATTCCTGCAAAGCGACCAATACCCATAATAAGTCCAGTTTCTGCAATGCATGCTGAATTTACTTCATACTTGTCGTTGATTGATTCCACTTCAGGCACTTCTCCAGCACCACGAGGAATGATTATGTTTGCAGGTGCTTCACCTTCTTCTATTCTTTTAAGATTTACTGGATGGTCTTTAGTCATTTCATAAGATTTAGCTACTAATTTGTTTAATATGTCTGCAGTCTTTTCCGCTTCTGGACTTCCATCAAGAGCTTTAACTACTTTAGGTTTGTTTCCTTCCACTTTAGGATCTGCATCGCTTACTTTGCCAGACAATCCTTCACCCCTAAGCACTAAAACTGCTCTGTGTCCAGTTGATTCCTTAAAGATGATTTCAATGTCTTCATATCCTTCAATTTTCATAGTGTTTAGGGTTGCTATGATTTCATCTGTTCCATCTCTAATTCTTCCTGCACGTCTATCTGTAATGATTCCATCTTCATCTGATGTTGAAAAATTGCATCTGAATGCTATGTCTCCAGGAATAACATCTACACCAACACCAACGGCTTCAAATGGTCCTCTTCCAGTGTATACTTCATAAGGGTTGTAACCTAAAATGGATAAGTGTGCTGTGTCACTTCCTGGAATGATTCCAGGAGCAATTGAATCCATTAATCCGGTAATTCCTCTTTCTGCCATTTTGTCCATATTTGGAGTTTTAGCTGCTTGAAGTGTAGTTTGATTGTTAAGTTCTTTTAAAGGACGGCCTGCCATCCCATCCATAACCAATATTAATCCTTTCATATTTTCACCATCACAATAAATTGAAATAGAAATAAAGTTATTTATTAATTTTTAATTTTTTATTAAAATTCTAATTTTTTATTAAAATTTTTATTTTTGATTTGAATAAATATCTGAATATTTAAAAAGTAATATTAAATTAATTAATATTTACTATTAATAAAATATATGAATTTATATGCTTATAAAATTTGTTTTTATTTTAGTGGATATTTTTTTAAAAAACTTGAAAAAATAGTTGAAATTTTATTTGTATTAAGTAAAATTGAGAAAAATCCTAAAATATTAAACATTGCTTTAGAAAATATTTTTTTAAATGAAAATCAAAAAAGTTTAAAATTAAAAAAAAGATTTGAAAAAAGAGTTTAAAGTTAAAAAACAAATAAAGTTAAAAAATTAATAAAGTTAAAAAATTAATAAAATTAAAGTTTTTACATTACAGAAACTATACCAATGATTGCTCCACAGATGGTGGCAAGCAAGTTGACATGTTCATTGTTTATGTAATGTCTTCTTTCGAGAACAGCTCCAAGTACACTGTCAATAAAGCAACCTAAAGTTCCTGAGATAACTGAAATTTTTATAGCTATTAAAGGATCTGAAATGACCCCTAATAAGAATGAAGCAATTCCAATTATTCCTGCACCTACAATTGCTGCAGAAGTTCCTAAAATTGATATTGCACCATCGGTTCCAGCAGGCACTTTCTTGAGAGTGGTTATTAAGCGAGGTTCTTGGAGAACACCAATTTCACTAGCTAATGTATCTGCTGTAGCAGTAGCAACTGCTCCAATGAATCCTCCTGCCAAAGGAAGGTAATAGCTTCCAAATGCTGCCATTAAAAAAGCAACCAAACCATTTGAGATTACATTTTTTGCAGTTCTTGTCTTTTCATATTGTCCGATTTCCTCTTTATATGGTTTTGAAAAGCGTGTAGCGAATATGCTCAAACCAAAGAACAATACGATTAAAATGAACCAACGCACTCCTGCTGAAAAGATGATTGTAATTCCCATAAAGATCATTATAAGGGAACCTAATAAGTCTAAGCTTTTTCGTTTATAGCTTATTCCACCTAAAATAAACAGAAGTATGACATATCCCCAATTTATTACAAAAGCTTCATGCATAGAATCACTTTTATTAAGTATTAGTAAATTTTTAATTGTCTAAATTAGTATTTAACAATATTATTAATCCTAATTATTATTAGTCTTAATAATTATATTCTCTAATTATTATTTAGTCTTTAATTCTTATTAAATGTTATTTTTATTTATTACTTTTACAAACTTATTTAAATAGTTTACTAATTGTTTAAATTTAATTGTATACAAAAAAGAAGTTTATTTTATTAAACTATTAGAATTAAAAGTAATAAGATTGAAATTAATTGAATTAAAAAGAGTATATGATTAAAAAAGTTTGATAAAAAATTTAAAGAATAAAAATAGTAAAAAAGAAAATAAAATATTAGAAAATTTATTCTAATACTTTACTTTTGATGATTTCCACTCTTTTAAGAGGATAGATTTTTTTAGCTTTGTGGTAAATTTCAGAAGCTAATCTACCGTTTACAGAGTTTTCTACGAGTTCATCAAAGGTTTTTTCTGAAGCTACTTTAGTAACTAATTCGTTAATGGTTTCTCTCATGTATTTTTGTTGGGAAGATTTTGCTCTTCTGGTAGTTACAGCTAATACATGGAGTTTTAATTTACGATCATCTTGGGTAGTTACAATAACAGGAGCATCGATTCTACTGGTTCCTCTTCTGATCATACTTCTTACGTAATCAGTAGTGGTTTTGTGTCCAGTGAATTTAGTGTTTGCGATGTTTCCGTTTACATCATTTACTTCAAATTGTAATTTGATGTATTGTTTAGAGAAGTCACCGGTTAATTCTCTCATGGTTACTTCTACAGTTCTTCCGTACACGAGTTCAGGGTCTCTTGCAGGGGTGGTACCGATTTCTTTGTCTCCGAATGCTACAGGAGTTTTAATGGTGTACCAAGATTTTTCTTTCCAAGTGTCACGTACTCTACGTCTTTGTTTCTTTGCCATTTATATCATTCCTCTCTATATTTTTGACGTAATTATTTTTTAGAATAATTGTTTTTGTTTTTTGAAATAAAGCATAGCTATGGCTAAACTATAATATAATATAAAATAGGATAGAAATCTAGCTATGATATAAGTTTTAGTTAAATCCAATGCTTATTGATCTCATGATGAATAATCATTAGATGAAATAAAAAATATAATATTAAAATCACAGGTTAATGGGCTAATGTCACTTTAGATATCTGAAGTGGCCTTATATCAAAAATAGATACAAAAATAGTTATAAAATTTGATTATAAGCTAAATAATTTTTATAATCTATAATTTACCTGCTCTGGAATCAATCCATTTAAATTAAAATAATATCATAAAAGTTTTAAATAAGTTTAAAACCCGCCCATAAAGGTTATTGTTAGTTATGATTTTTATAGTATATAAATATTTTTGATATTATAATTTTTATCTGATAATCATATTAGTAATTTAGTAGTATATTTGGCAGTATACATAATAATATATTAGTTAATTTTTTAAGCTATATTTAACATATTCCTATTATACTCTAAAATATTTTTAGATATATCTTTAAGATATTTTTAAATGTCTTTATATATTTTTGAAAATATTTTAATATTCCAATAAATTTCCAGTATATTTCTAGAAAATGTTTAAAAAATTTTCTCATTTTCCTGGTTTGCTACTAAAACATTTAAATAATATAAAAAATATAACAATTGTTATAAAACTTTTATGTTTCTGTAATTTGTTTTATTAAAAAAATGAAAGGAGGTAAAAAAATGTGTGAGATCTTTGGATTTAGCTCATCAAAGGAAGAAGAGCTTAATGATTATCTTAAAGAGTTTTATAGTCATTGTGAAGAGCATCCTCATGGTTGGGGATTGGCTATTTTGGATCCAGAAAAATTCAGCGTAATTAAAGAGCCTGTAAAAGCTCGAAGCAGTGTCATGCTTGGAAATATCCTATTGAATCCAATCATTTCTAAAAATGCTTTAGCACACATTCGCTTAGGCACTATTGGTGTGAAGGACTTTTACAATTGCCATCCTTTCGTTAAAAAAGACAATGCAGGTAGAAGATGGACTCTTATACATAATGGAACAGTTTTTGACTGCCCAGATTTATGTAAGTACAGCACTGAGGAAGAGGGAGAAACCGATTCCGAAAGAATTCTCCTAGGCATTGTTGATTTAATAAACAAGTTTGAATCTTTTAAAGGTGAACCTTTAAGCTTAAAGGAAAGATTTGACATAGTTTCTGACTTGATAAGCTTTATGGCATTATCTAATAAATTAAATCTAATTGTTTATGATGGAGAACAGATGTATGTTCACACAAATTATAAAGGTTCCCTACATTATTTGAAAACTGAAAACAGCATTTTCTTTTCAACTCAAGCTTTAGATTCAAATGATTGGAAAGAAGTGCCGTTGAATACTTTAATCTCCTTTTCAAATGGGGAATTACTATTTAAGGCAGAACCACATTCATTTGAATATGTTGAAACTGAAGAGCAGAATAAGTTTATTGAAAAATTTGTTAGCACTTTAAAAAGTGATGTTGAAGAGGAAAATGTGTGGTAATGGATCTTATGCTCTTTGAGGTTTAAGGTATGTTGCTTGAAGATGTTTGAAGATGTTTTTAGTGACTTGTTAGAAAATTTAGAAGTTTTAGAAATAAGAAATATGGCCCTTTTTAGGGATAATTAAATTGGAATTGGAGTTGATTAAATGGCAGATGATGCAATTACAGATGAGATGATAAGGGAAAAGATCTGTCAAATGTTTTTGGAATCTACTAAAAAATCTAAAAAAGAGTATATTGGGATAGAAATTGAGGTTCCAATAATCAACCTTAATAAGGAAGCGGTGGATTTTGATATAGTTCATCGTGTAACTGAATCATTTAAGAATCATTTCAATTCTTTTGAAGTTGAAGGCAGGGATTACGATGGAAATGTCTATGCCTTAAGAAACTGTGAAAATGACGATATGGTATGTTATGACTGTTCCTATAACAATATTGAATTTGCTATGGGAAAGGAAGAGGACCTATTCACCATCAATGAACGATTTGAGGAGTATTACAGTTTCATTAAAGAGGAGTTCGAAAGTCATAACCATACATTAAGCGGTATGGGAATAAACCCTTATAGAAAATACAATAATGAAATTCCAATTCCAAGTGAACGATACTTGATGCTTTATAATCATTTGAAGTCAGCAGACAATTATTCAGATTCATTGATGTATTTCCATGATTATCCTGGATACGGAATGTTTTCAAGTGCTTCTCAGGTTCAATTGGATGTTCCATATGATGATTTGATTGAAAACATAAACGTGTTTTCCAAATTGGAGCCAATCAAAGCGTTAATCTTTTCCAATTCAGTCCTTTTGGAGGATAATGAGGATTACGTTTGCTTTAGGGATAACCTCTGGGAGTATAGCACTCATGGAATCAATCCTCATAATATTGGAATGTATGATATTGAATTTGACAATATTAAAGAATTGGTTTCCTATCTTGAATCCTTAAACATTTACTGTGTAATGCGTGATGGAATTTACATTAATTTCCCTTCAATGCCTTTAAAGGACTATTTCAATAGCGATTCCATTGTGGGGGAATGCTATTGCAAAGGATCTTATAGGGACATTGAGTTTAAACCTTCTTTAGATGATATTGAATATTTGAGGGCATTTAAATTTATTAATTTAACATTCAGAGGAACTATTGAATATAGAAGTGTTTGCACTCAACCTATCAAGGATTCAATGGCTGTTGCAGCTTTTCATGTAGGTTTAAAACATAAAACAAAGGAACTTGAAAGGCTATTTTTTTACGCCCCTGTATTTCACGATTGTTATAACAGTACAGAGCTTAGAAAATTATTAATAAAAACCGAAATTCCAAGTTCAATTGATCAAGATTCATTGTATAGTCTTGCAAGGGATGTTTTAGATTTGGCAAATGAGGGTTTGAAAGAAAGAAATCTTGGTGAGGAAATATTTTTAGAACCATTATACAGAAATGTGGATGAAAGAACAAATCCTGGAAAAAGGATGTTGGATTCATTGAAAGAAGGAATAAGTTTGGAAAAAATCATTAAAGATTACGGTGATTTATGATATGAAGGTGTGATAAAATGGATAGGATATTCAATTTATCTAAATTGCATAAGAGTGCAAGTTCAGAGGATTTGAAACAAGGCTCTTTTGGTATAGAGTGGGAAGGTTTAAGAGTCCGTGAAAATGGAGAGCTCTCACTTAGTCCACACCCTGAAATATTTGGAAACAAATTATCAAATCCTTACATAACAACAGATTTCTCTGAAAGCCAAATAGAGATCATCACCCCTACATTTGATACTATTGATGAGGCATTTTCATTCTTCTCATTCATGTCTGATTTGGTTAACAGCTCTTTAGATGACGATGAGTTCTTATGGTTCCAATCACTGCCTTGCATACTTCCAGATTCAAGTGAAATTCCAATTGCAAAATATAAAGGTAGGGAATTGGCTGAGGAGTCAATGGAATATAGAAAAGGATTAGCTAAAAAATATGGTCTTAGGAAGCAATTGATTTCAGGTATTCATTTTAACTTCTCATTTAAGGAGGAACTCTTAGAAAAATTATATGAAAATTTGGACATCAGTGAGATTGAGAATGATGAGGATTCAATGATCTCCTATAAGGAATTCAAGAATAGGCTTTATTTGAAAATATCAAGAAATTACATTCGATATGTTTGGCTTATAATCTATCTTACAGGCTGTTCCGTTGCAGCTCACGATACATTCACTCCAGAATGTACCAAATTGATGGAGCATAGCGATAATCGTGGAGGGGTTTATAGTGAAAGAGGTCCTTCATTCAGGAATGCATCTTGCGGATATAAAAATCTAGTGCATTTATATCCTAGTTATCATTCAGTGGAGGAATTTACAAGGGATGTTCAATCTTTCATTGATGAAGGTCACTTATCACAAGCTAAGGAATTGTACACTCAAATCAGATTAAAGCCTAAAGACCCAAGTGATGTTCTTTCATCTTTAAGAAATGATGGAATTCAATATCTTGAAGTGAGAACTTTAGACATAAATCCATTTTATAAATGCGGTTTAATAAAAAAAGACATGGATTTTCTCCATTTATTCCTCATTTATACATTGATTGCTGAAGAGTCAGACTATGAAAATTGGCAAGAGGAAGCTCTTTACAATGAGGAAATGGCTGCTGAGGCAGCATACGACTTTAATATGAAATTGCTTAAGGATGGTGAGGAAATCAGTTTGGAAGAATGGGGATTAAGAATTCTTGATGAAATTGATGACATGTGCAGAACCTTAGGTATTGGCAGCAGGTCCTTGATAGATTCAATGAGACAAAGAATTGCAGATCCATCATTGACATATGGAAAAGGTCTCAGTAGATTGATTAAAGAGGAAGGTTATATCAATAGCCAATTAAAATTGTCTAAAATAAATAAGATAACAAGCAAGTATCTTTTGGAAAATACAGACTTGTTGGATGATGAAAGATTTAGGGAATATGTTCCTATTGCCCTTCAAGGGGCTAAAAAATAGTTCTTTCATCTTTAATTTTTATTTTTTTTAATAAGAATTTAAATTTCTATTTTTAATTTTTACCTTTAATTTTTATTTTAACTGAATTTTTTATTTTTTTAATTTTCCTCTTAATTTCTTTTTAATTTATTTTCTAAACTTAACTCCAACATTGAATGCATCAGCTATTTTGTCTCCAACTTCAAGGTAGTCATATAAAACATCATCGTAGACTATTGGATTAAGCAATTTCAAATCAACTTTTCCTTTTTCGCCTAAAACATCTTCATCTGCTTGAATGTTTACAATCTCTCCAGTAATCTGAGTATGGCTACCTACTTCAACAATGTTCATGACTTTGCATTCAACAGATACTTTCATTTCATTTATGATAGGTGCGTTTACCTCTTTAGCTTTAGTGGTGGTGAAACCTACCTTTTCAAGTTTATCCACATCGTATCCTGATGCCATTCCAATGTAATCTGTCTCTGCAACTTGATTTACTGTTGGGAAACCTAGAACAAACTCCTGCCTTTCCAATATGCTTTTAAGGGTTTTTCGTTTAGCAGTTGAATTGATTGCAATCATCACTGCTGGAGGGTGATGGCTACACATTGCAGCAAATGCAAGAGTACATGAATCTGCTTTTCCCTCTTCATCATAAGCAGAGGCAATAACTGTAGGAGAGGGATACATCATTGCTCTTGGTTTTAAATTAGCTTTTTTAGACATCTTTAATCCCAATTTCAATTTTTTAGATTTTAATGTTTTTCATGAAATTAACATGGTCTATGTATTTTCTTAAGACCTCTTCAACGCTTCCTTCATCCTTTACCAATTTCAAACCTGCATCTTCTGCATAGATTGCTGCTTTAGGTCCGAATTGTTCACATATTGCCACTTCACAATCTTCAATGGCTTTAATGATCTTTGGATTTTGATGTTTCATGTCTGCTTCAATTTCAACATTCCTTTGGTCTATGAACTTGAATTCATCCTTTTCCTCATCATATTCATAAACATATAATGATCTTGCTTTTCCAAAGTGCAAATCTACATTTTCTCCATTAGTTGAAGCAACAGCTATTCTCATATTAGTCACCATTTTACTTTTTTTTTTTAATTTGAATAAAAAATAAGGGTTATTCCTCTTTCCAGTTGTTGTAAATCAAGGATTCTATTTTCTGGTTATCCTCAGGGTATGTGTTCTGATTCATAATGATGAACAATTCATCAGCATATTTCAATTCCAAATCCTCATCAGGAATCAATGTGTTTCCGCTTCTTACAACAGACACAACCATAGCGGATTTTGGGATAGGAAGCTCCCAGATTTTTGTTCCGATCAGTGCACAGTCCATTGGAACAACATACTCTTCCAAAACGCTTTTTGTCTTATCGAAGTCAATTCCCTTATTCCTCTTCAAGAGTCTCATAAGCAAGGTTTCATAAATTGGGTCATTTCCAAGGATTGTTGGAATTATATATGCAAGTATTGTTACTACAATCATTGCAACAAGAGAGTTTGTAACTCCAGTCATCTCAGCAATCAATACCACTGCAGTTATTGGGGTTCTGACAGAACTTGCAAACATTGCCGCCATTGAAATCATGATGAACTTATATGCAATCATCGGGTTCAATCCAAAAATTGGGATGACAATTGCACTGAATATTGCACCGATATATGCTCCAATAACAAGAACTGGGTAGAATATTCCTCCTGGTGCACTTGAACCGAAACAGAATATCAAAAGAAGGTATTTTCCAATTAGAAGGATGATTAAAACAGATAATGGAGGCAATGTATATTCTATTAAATGCATCATGGAGTATCCTCCACCCAACACATTCGGCAAAATTAGGCCAACCACTCCGGTTATGAGAAATACAATGACATATTTAACTTCCAATGGAAGAAAACTCAATCTTTCCCACATTTCAGAAGCCTTAATCATTCCCACATTATAGATGTATCCTAAGATTCCAACGATAATTCCTAAAATAATCAAAAGATAGAAGTATTTTAAAGGAAGATTCAATGATGTGAATGGGAATATTGGGCTTTGTCCAAAGAATATTTTTGATACCAAATCGGCTACAACTGCTGAAACCAACCCTACAATAACGATGGATCTGTCAAATCCCTTATTGATTTCCTCTAAGGTGAAAATGAATCCTGCAAGTGGGGCGCTGAATGTTGCTGCAAGCCCCGCTCCGCTTCCACATACCAAAAGACGCTTTTCATCTGTTTTGCTGTTTGGCAAGTATTTTGAAACACCTTTTGCAGCCATTGCTCCTAACTGTACAGATGGCCCTTCTCTTCCCAAGGAAAGACCTCCAAGCGCTGTAAGGGTTCCTCCAAGAAACTTTGCAATCAATGTTTTCCACCAGCACACATCAAAGTATCCCTTAACTTCACCCATTACTATAGGAATTCCACTTCCTAAACTGTCCGGATCCCATTTCATTAGAAGGGCGGTGATGAATCCCATAAGTGCAAGTATTGCAAACCATGCAATTGTTAATAGGAAGTCTCCTTGTATGTACTTTAAGGTGGAAAATAGTATGTTTTCGCTATTGTCCAATCCGAATCTGTATAAGGATACAACTAGTCCTGAGAATAAACCGATTAATACAGCTTCTATAATCAGTTTGATGTAATATTTTGAATCCTCTACATTCAAACCCAATGTTTGCTTAATCATTTTCATGGTTTAACCTCAGTTTAATTGATTTTATCTAGTAATTCCACCAAATCCTTTTATAAGTTTTTCACATTCTTCAATGGATTCTTTGCTTAATGATTGAATTGAAAAGGTGTAACTGATTTCATCTTCTTTTATAGGTTCACCTTTGTAAATGTCAATTATTTCTACATCAACAACGTCATCAATTCTTTTTAAAGCGTCTTTGATGATGTGAGGATTTGATTTTCTCCTGAAGAGTGCACTTAGGTCTCTTGTGTGAATTTTTTGATTCTTGACCTTCCAATTGAACAGTTCCTCTTCATCAAGCATTTCGGTATTGGATATCTTTAGCTTTTTGACCTTTCCGTTTTCATCTTCCAAATACACGAAATCCAAACCGATTTCCTTGATTTTTCCAACATGGATTTTATCTGAATAGATATGCTTAAGCCCCACTTCCTGTCCAATGGATTGCATCAATACATTATATTCTTGGGTAAGGGCATTTATTGCCTTGTCACTTCTACCTAAAGCAGCTTGAATGTCTCCCATATGCCTTGTTGCCCTGAGGGCGATTTCAACAAACTCATCCTCATCCTCATTTGTCAATGCTTCTTTCAATTCGCTTATGGAATCAAAAAGAGCTTGCCTGATCTTTTCTCCACGCTTGTTTTCATGCTGGATGGAGTATGTAAGATATGGATTTTGGGATACTATCCTAGCTATTGTATCAATCATTAGATTGTAAATAGGACTTTCATAGTTTTCAGTGTCCTTAATGTCAACTTGAAGTTTTTCAATAGCTGAAGCTGTAGAGATGTATGAAAAGTGAGTCAAGACCTGCACAATTCCCATCATGTCATCGTGATGCTCTGGACTTGTTTCCACTATTCTCATTCCCTTGTCTTCAAGGAACTTGTAGACTTTAGGGTACCAATTTCCCTTTTCAATTGGTGTAAGCACTATGATTTGCCCTTTCAAATCTGTTGTTCTTGGACCAAATACTGGGTGAGTAGGGATGAATTCAACCCCTTCGCCAATGCATTCCTTCATTTTGCGGCTAGGGCCCTCTTTCACTGAAGTAACATCAATCATCAATGAACCTTCTTTCATGAATGGTCCCAATTCCTCTATAACTGCTTCAGTGCTTGAAATAGGAACGGAAATAATCACAATATCGCTATCTTGAACAATCTTCTTATTATTGTCACTATATTTTATTCCAAGTTCCTCACTGACTTGTTTTCCGACAATGGAATCTCTTCCTGTAATTGTAACATCGAAGTCAAAGTCTTTCATATACCAAGCAATGGTTCTTCCTAAACCTCGTGTTCCTCCAATAATTCCAATTTTCATTTTATTAGCTCTATTAGTTTTGTTTAAGAAATTGATAAAAATTATTTAAATTGATTTTGATAATTATTATTTTTGAAAATCTTATTTAAAAATTACTTAATTTTATATATTATCAATAATCATATTTTATATTGTTTTATAATAATTATATAAATATTGAGTTTTTTATAATTTTTGATATGTTTTTGATTCATTCTATTTGGAATTATCACTAGATTTATAATTTTTTTGCTTTAATTGAGGTTTATTCATGAAAATAACTTATCAAGATAGAAAGAAAGGAATTATTGAACTTCTTCCTGAAACTTTAGATGACTTATGGCATCTATCTCACATAATTGCTGAGGGGGATACTGTATATTCTAAGACAACAAGAAGGATTCAAGACAACACTGGAGATAAGTTAAGAAGTGATAGGGGAGTAAAAAAGACCTTTACTTTAGGTGTTTCCGTTGAGGATGTAAGCTTTCATATATTCACTGGAAAGCTTAGGATTATAGGTTCAATCATCAAAGGTCCTGAAGACCTGATTCCTCTTGGATCCCACCATACAATTGAAGCAAAACTGAACACTCCAATCAAAATATTTAAGGAACATTGGTCCGGATATGCATTAAAGAGAATCAAGCAAGCTATTGAAGCTTCCAAGAAATTATCTGCAATCATTGTTGTATTGGAAGATGATGTTGCAGACTTTGGTTTGATGAGACAATTTGGAATTGAATATTATGGGCCAGTTATGGGGAATGTTTCCGGAAAAAGGATAGTTGATAAGAATAGGGCAAAGAATATAGAAAAATTCTATCAAAAGATTGTGGATTATATTCTCAAGTTTGATAATATCCAAACCATAGTTTTAGCAGGTCCAGGATTCTTTAAAAATGATTTCTTGAAGTATCTTGAATTGAAGCATAAGGATTTGGCTAAAAAATCAATAGTTGAAGCAACCGGTTCAGGTGGAAGAGTGGGCATTAATGAAGTCCTTAAAAAGGGAACAGTTGAAAAATTGGCTGCAGAAAATAGGGTTGCCTTTGAAATTGCAGCGATAAATGAAATCCTTCAAGAAATAGCAAAATCTTCCAATTTGGTTGTTTATGGTAAAAAGCAAGTGAAAGAGGCTATCAATTTGGGAGCTATTGAAAAATTATTGGTTTTGGATAATCTAATTAGAAGTGAAGACCTGGAAGAATCCATGGATATGGTTGAAAACATGTCTGGTGAAGTCTTAGTCATAAGTAGCCAGCACGAAGGTGGAAAACAGCTTGAAGGATTAGGTGGAATGGCTGCTACCTTAAGGTATTCCATTAATTAATTTATTATTTTTAACAACTATTTTTAGATTTAATTATTAATTATTCTAAAACTTAATATTATATTTAGACTTATTTATTAATTATTCTAAAACTTAATATTATATATAATAAAAATTATAAAAATATTAATATTACATTAAAAAATTAAAGGATTTTAAACATGTTTTTAGAATTATTATTTGTATTTATTGCAACATTTTTAGGAACTGGGGCATTGAATATAATATTCCGTTTCTTAGGTAAAAGAGGTTATATGGGAAATCTATATGAACCTGTACGTGGAGGCACTCCTCGTGGGATTGGTATAATTCCATTTATTGTAATTAGCCTATTCTTGCCTGCTGGATTTAACAATCTTGTTTTAGTGATGGGATTATGTGCTCTAGTTGATGATGTGATAGGTAGAAGAAGAATCGCTAACTTGCCTATTGAAATAGGTCAGCTTGCTAGAGGGATAGGTATGTTATGCGTTATCGGATTAGGTTATCCTCTTATGGGCATTTCTTCTATTTTAGTTGCTTTAATGATTCAGCCTATGAACATTGCAGATATGCAACCAGGATCTGCAGTAAGCGTAGTTATTGTAATGAGCTTCTTTACAATCCTTGCTACCTTGATTTTAGGTGTAGCGCCTGTAGCACAGATTCCTGCATATTATGTTCCATTGCTCACTTTAGTTACATGTATCGCATATGCTCCTTTAGACTATTCAGGAAAAATCATGTTGGGTGAAGTGGGAAACCATACCTTTGCAATAGCTTTGGGAATAAGCTTTTACATTCTTGGAGGATTCGTAGGAACCTTAATATTGTTCATTGTAACTACTGCATTGATTGCATACATTAGAAGAAGAAACTTATCTAGATTCCTTATTAATAAATTGCATATAAACAATCCAACTTTCGGTGATTTGTTTATGGATGTCTTAACTGGTGGAGGTTTAGGTGATTTATTCAGAAAAATCCTTCTTGGTGAACGTCAGCAAGTTGTCACTGACAATTTATTAATTTCACTTGGATTTAGAAGATTGCTTTACAATCCATATTCCCCTAATCTTGAAAGAGTAATTGAAAAGGATGTTAGAACAAAACCGACTGATTTGAGAAAGTTAAGCTAATCATCATGGTTCTATCAATCCAATTAAATTTTTTTAATTCATTATTTTTATTATTGTGATCTTATGAGTGATATTTTTGAAGTCATTAAAAATCGTAGAAGCGTAAGAGCTTACAAAGATGAACAAATTGAAGATGAACAGATTGAACAAATTTTGGAAGCAGCTATTATGGCTCCTACAGCAAGAGGAGAAGCTCCATGGCATTTCACTGTAGTTCAAAACAAGGAAACCCTTGCAGATATCAATGATTCTGTACTCAAGATATTATCCAATTCAGGGGATGAATTCCTTGAAGCAATTGCTGAATCTGGTGTTAATGTAATGCACAATGCTCCAACAGTCGTATTTGTATCCGCTAAATCAGATGCAACAAATATGCAAGCAGACTGTTCTGCAGCTATTGAAAACATGCTTCTTGCAGCAGAAGGATTGGATATTGGATCCTGTTGGTTAGGTCTTGTAGCTATTTACTTCAGTGTTGAAGAAAACTTGAAAAAGCTTCACATTCCTGAAGGATACACTCCATTGTATGGTGTTGCTTTAGGTTATAAAGTTGAACCAAATGAACCAAACCCACGTAAGGATGTTTTAGTTAATTGGGTAAAATAAGATTTAATAATTTTTTATTAAATTTTTATTTATTTTTTATTTTTAATTTATTTCATTAAACTATTTTTAAAAAAAGAGTTTAGGATAAAATAATGAATATTTTATCCATTTTTATATTTTTTATATTTTTTTATTACTTATTTTTTCAATCATTTACATGATTTTTAAGATTTTATAATAAGCATCTGTTGATGGATGAACTTCCAAGAAATCATCGAAATCCTCTTTGGTTATTCCCATATTCATTAGGAATGCAAGATATGCTGTATCATCAATTGAGGATGGAGATATTTGGCTTGCTCTCACTATCTCTTCTGTTTCTGTATTCAATGAAATTTTAGTAAGTCCAGTTTCTCCCCTAAGGATTCTCCAGAATGCATGAGGACCTCCAAGACCTGGAATTATTATATCTTCAACATTGTTGTTATCCATATCGGGTTCTGATGCTTTTTGAGTGAAACTCACATCTAAATCCAATGTCAATGATTGTGGAACGTTTATATCATCAAACTTATTCAAGTATCCTGCCATGTTTCTTGCTGCTGAAATTCCCTCTTTTCTTGCATAAGGAGTAAGGGTGATTCCTCCTGTAACGTCTCCTGCAGCATAGATATTTGGATTTGAGGTTTGGAAGAATTCATTCACCTTAATTGAGCCATCTTCATTCAAGTCTACAATGTCTGCCACTATCTCTGAATTAGGAACTCTTCCAGTAGCTATCAATGTTTTTCCTTCAAACTCTCCCTTGTCAGTTATGATGGATTTTTCAGTGATTTCCAAAACATTGGTGTTCTCATGTATATCCACTTCATCAATGAGCTTGTTAACTACATAAGATTTGATTTCTGGCTCCAATTCCTTTAGGATTTCGCTTCTTGCAATTATCTTCACTTCACTTCCAAAGCTTGAGAATAGGTTTGACAATTCGGTAGCAATAATTCCTCCACCAACTATATTTAATTTGCTTGGAACTTCCTCTAAGGAAAGTACATCACTGCTTGTCAAAGCATATTTTACTCCATCGATATTTGGAATAAATGGCCTTGCACCAGTAGCTATCAAAAGATTTTCTGCCTCGTATATATCATAATCCTTATTTTTTACATTTTCTCTTTGAAGCTCATTGTCATTGTCTAATTTCACCTTAACTATGATTTTATCATCATCGTTTATTTCCACACTCGCTTCACCATAGATAACATTATTGTTCACGCTTTCATTTTCCTCTTGGTTAAGTCTGCGGAGCATGAGTTGGGTCTTTTTAATGTTGTCACATGCAGATTTATAATCCAAGCTTATGTTTCCATCGATGAATCCGATTTCAGTGAATCTCTTGAAGTTTCTTATGAAACGACTTATGTCGGTAAGTGCACATACAACCATGCATCCCTCATTAAGACAGGTTCCTGCAATGTATTTCTTTTCAATAAGCAGTGTTTCCTCTCCTAATTTACCGAGTTCAAATGATCCAAGTCTTCCAGCAGGGCCTGCTCCAATAACAATGTTTTTAACTTTTTTTATTTCTTCCATACTATCCCTTGAATATTTTTTTTTAAATTAGTTGGTTTTATGATTTAATATTAATTTGTTAATTAATTTTAGTATGTTTATTTTATTATAAAAATTTATTAATTATTTTTAAAAATAGTGGTTGATTTAGCTAAGATTAATTGTAATAGTAAATTTATTAAAAATAGTTTTATAAAAAATAGTGAAAAGTATTATTAATTTCCTTTGGGAGTAATACTTTATTAGGTTAAATTATGAATTTTTTATGATTTAAAAAAAATTAGTTTTAAGAATTAATTTTTATTCAATAATTCTAGGAACTTCTCTTTAGCTTCGTCAATTGTTAAAGGATAATCGTTGTTCATGTCGAATCCTTCTTTTTCGAGGTCTTGGAAAAGCTCTGTAACAATAGGCACTTCTAAGTTTGCCTGATCGAGAATTTCAGGTTGTGCAAAAATCTCTTTAGGAGTTCCTTCTGCAATCAATAAACCGTCAACCAAAACGAAAACTCTTTTTGCATAATTTGGAACCAAGTCAACTTCGTGGGTTGAAATTATGATTGTAATTCCTTCATCATTAAGTTCTTTCAATAATGCACTTAAATCCCTTACACCTTGAGGGTCTAATCCTGCGGTAGGTTCGTCTAAAACCATGATTTCCGGTTGCATAGCAAGAATTCCTGCAATAGCCACCCTTTTCTTTTGACCTCCACTTAAATGGTGAGGCGCCTTCTTCTCGAAACCGCTCATTCCTACACGAGCTAAGCTTTCAGTGACCCTTTTTTGAACCTCTTCCATAGGTAACTTTAAGTTTAAAGGTCCAAATGCTACATCTTCCTCTACAGTAGGTGCAAAAATTTGATCATCTGGGTTCTGGAATACGATTCCAACTTTTTGTCTAAATTTAAGCAAAGACTTTTTATCATATTTCAATTCTTCGCCATCGATGAACACTTTTCCTTCATCAGGTTCATAGATACCATTCAAATGAAGGAACAAAGTAGACTTTCCAGCACCATTTTTACCTAAAAGAGCAACCATTTCTCCTTTTTCTACTTTTAAGCTAACTCCTTTAAGTGCTTGATAATCCTTATTATAAGAATATTTAATATTTTGTACTTCTAACATTTTATTCCTCCTTTGGCGGTACATAAACCGGCAATTCTCCGTTATAACCTCTTGAATCTAAACTATGTTGTAATGTTTCACTTTTATCTAATGACCTTAAAAATATATTGCTTATAAGATCTGCTAAGCATCTCATTGAATTCATGTATGAATGATATCCCATTCTTGTTTTCTGTGCTTTCTGCATTGTGTCGATTTCATTTAGGAATATGAATATTGTATTGTACATTAATAATCCTATTTCAGTAAGAATCTTAGGAACTTTCAAGGTATCCAAACAATGGAAGATCTTTGCAATTGGTGTTGTCAATGCAAGAAAACCTAATAAAGGGAAACATCCTAAAACTCTAAAGAATGTATAAAGACCATAATGCCATGAGTCATCAGTAACTACAATGCCGAATATTCCTGTTTCGTAAATTACTTCTCCATTTCCAAAGAAGAATATCAAGAACAGACATGTTATTACAAGAAATGCCATAGGTATTGTCAAGAATTTCAAATAAGATCTTAAGCTGATTTTTGCTACTCCCAATATTATAATTGAGAATAAGATGAAAATAAAGACATCAAAATATAGATTATCCAATGCTAAAGTAACTAACAATAATATTATTGTTAAAAACAACTTAAAATAAGGGTTTGTTTCAGTTAATTCATTATTGTGAGCAATATAATCCATATCAAATTTCATAAAATCACTAAAAATTCATTTTCAAAAATTTTTTTAATATTTGTTTTATAAAAAACTCTAAAAAAAAGAAAAAAAATTGATAAAGAAGAATTATTCTTCTTTACCTTGTCCTCTCCAGTAACCGAAGAAGTAACCAATAATGATTGCTCCAATAGCTGCTTGAAGAGCGAATAATAAACTTTCTATTTCACCACTTGGTGGTTCCCATATTGAAGAGAACCAAGGTTCAAAACCGGTTTCTTCGATAGCTTCACCAGCTGCATCGTCTGCTCCACCAAAGTATCCGTCGTCTTCACCGTGACCACTGAACATAACTAATGGTGCGATGAACAATATAATACATACAACAGCTAAAATAATTAAAGTAGATCTTTCCATATTAATCACCTTATGCTTCATTAGGAGCTAATGCGCCTAATTTGTCTAATAATTTTGGTTTGTAAGCTTTTAATCTGTCCCATATGATTACGGTTAAGATACCTTCACCAATAGCTAATGGTACTTGAGTTACTGCGAAAATAACTAAGAACTTGGTTAATGCACTGCCGAAAGAAGGAGCAGGGAATGCGAAAGCTAATTGGAATGAAGTAGCTACGTAAGTTAATAAGTCACCGAAGAATGCTGCAAAGAAGATTGCAATAGTGGATGAGATATTAGCTTTAGTTAAACCTTTGTATACGATCCAAGCTATGAATGGGCCTACAATACCCATTGAGAAAATGTTAGCACCTAAAGTGGTTAATCCACCGTGTGCGAGTAATAAAGCTTGGAATAAAAGTACAACAGTTGCGAGTACAGCAGTTACAGCAGGGCCGAATAATGCTGCACCTAATCCGTTACCACAAGGGTGAGAACAACTTCCAGTAACAGATGGTAATTTTAAAGATGATAAGATGAACATGAATGCTCCACTTACAGCGATTAAAGCTTTGGATTCAGGGGTTTCATCTACGATTTTTTTGATTTGATAGATACCATATGCAACGATGATGAATGATATGATGAACCATACGATACACCATGTTAATGGTAAATATCCTTCCATAATATGCATAAATAATTTCCTCCAAATTAATATCAATATAATTGATAAACTTAAAAATCAAAATTCAATTTATTTTAATTTTTTTAAAGTTATATTGATAAAGTAATTTATATTCTTTATTATATATAAACTTTTTAGTAATACTTCAAACTATTTTATCGAAAACAAAATATTTTTTAAAAAATAAAAGGATTGCATTTTAATTTCATGTTCCTTGATTTTTGTTTTTTGTTTCAATTTTTTTCATGGTTTGAATTTTATTTGTCTTATATTGGATTTTTATGAATTTTTTAATACTTTCACTTATTTTTTTAAAAAATTAGTTTGATAAAATAAAAATATTTATATAATCTAAAAACTAATAATTAAAATATCAAGTAAAAGTGATTTTAATTTAAGATTTTAAATTAATTAATTCATTTAATAAATAAAAGGAGATGTTGCTAATGTGTATTGCTGCACCAGCTAAAATTGTAGAGATTGACACTGAATCTAACATTTGCGCTGCAGACTTTGGAGGAGTAAGACAAAATGCAAAATTGGATCTTCTTCCAGATGCAGAAATTGGTGATTATGTATTGATTCATGCAGGATATGCTATTGAAAAATTATCCGAACAAGCTGCTAAAGAATCTTTAGAATCCTGGGATGAATTATTGGAAATGTTAGAAGAAGAAGACAAAGAACGTGAAAAAATGATGAAAGACATGTTATAGTCTTTTTCATTTTATTTCTATTTTTTAATTTTTATTTTATTATTGACATTTATGGATTTAATTGTTTGATATTAATCGTTTAGAATATCATTAAACTGATTTTTTACTATTTTTCATTTTAATTTTAGTTTAATTAAATTAAATTTATATTAAATTTTATTTTAATTGTGATTATATGGATGAGGAAATAAAATTGTTGAAGGAATTGAATTGTCCCGAATGGGTAATTGAGCATTCCAAAGGAGTTTCAAGAAAGGCATGTGAAATCGCATCCAATTTTGATGATGTTGATATGGAATTTGTCAGGGTTGGAGGATTGCTTCATGATATAGGCAGATCTAAAACCAATTCAATAGAACATGCTGTAATCGGTGCTCAAATACTTAAGGAAAGGGGATATCCTCAAGAGATAATCAATATCGTTGAAAGGCATATCGGAACTGGCCTCACTGAAGATGATGCAAGGCAGTTAGGATTGCCTATAAAGGATTACACTCCTCAAACATTGGAGGAAAAGATAGTTTCTCATGCAGATAATCTCTTCAATGGTGCTGATGAGGTGGATGTTGAGTTCACTATTGAAAAGTGGAAAAGGAAATTAGGTGAAAATCATCCATCAATAGAAAAAATCAAGAAGATACATGAAGAGCTTGTTTTAAGATTTGAATAATTTTTTTTAAAACGGGAATTCTGTTTTTATTAGGAAATCAATAAATTTTATAAAAACTATTTTATAAAAGAAATTTATATATTAAATTGATATTAATCTTATAATGTTGATTTTTTATCTTATTTTAATTTTATAATTTTACACGAGGAAAAGAATGAAAGTTATTTGTTCAAGTGATGAGTCATTATACAGGCCTGAAGTAGTCAGATGGAGGCAGAGGATGGCTATGATGGAACCTTTAGGGGATGTTGTAGTTGCACTTCCATGCAGTATGAAAAAGCCATACTCCAATTCTCAGTCTCACCAAAAGTTCAGAAGGGCTACAAAAGGTTATCAGGAAGTGATTGTAACTTCTCCATTCGGAATCTGTCCAAGGGAATTGGAAAACACCTTCCCAATTCAATCCTATGATGTGGCTGTTTCCGGTGATTGGAATGATGATGAGATAAGATTAGCTGGAGAACTACTTAGGGATTATGTTGGAGACAAGCCTGTAATTGCAAATGTTGAAGGAGGTTACGAAGAGGTTTGTCGTGAGTATTTGGATAACTGCACCTATGTATGTGACAGTGGCAGACCTACCTCTCCGCAATCCATTTTCAACTTAAGGGAAGAGCTTAAGAAATACCCTAAAACAAAACATAGGGATAGAGTGTTGAATGAGCTTAGATCAGTAGCAAAATATCAGTTTGGACAAGATGCTGAAGCAATGATCACTGATGATGTTGTTGCTAAAGGAAGATATCATAGAACCCTTTATTCCAATGGAAAAACAGTGGCTCTTCTAAATAGGGATGTTGGCTTATACACTCTTAACCTTGAAGGTGGAAGAAGACTTGCTGAACTTGGAATCCATGTAGTTGAGATAGACTTTGACTTAAAGACAAACTCATTGTTCGCTCCAGGAATCGTAAATGCAGATCCAAGCATTCTTCCAAAGGATGAGGTCGTTGTCGTTAGAAATGATGAGGTCGTGGGTGTTGGAAAAGCTGTTTTGACTGGTCGTGAAATGGTTGAGTTAAGAAATGGTATTGGTGTAAAGATTAGGCACAGAAAGAAAAACTAATTATTTTTTTCTTTCATTTTTTTGAAATAAATTAATGAAATAAATTAAAATGATAAAAAAGTTATATTTATTTAATATTTATATGGATATTTTTATTATTATTGATAAGTTTAAATATAATTAAAACAATAGTTATATTATTAACTTTTTGTTAGGAAATAAAATTTCAAATTTTATTCTTATCACTAATTTAATTAAACAATTATAAAAAACAATTATTTAAAAAATATTGAGGAGATAAAATGTCTGAAGAATTAGCACTTGCTGTAAAAGATGCAGTTTCTGTAGTAAACGACCCTCACATGGGCGTAAGTATTGTAGAAATGGGTATTGTACAATCTATTGCAATTGAAGGTTCAACTGCTGAGATTGTAATTAAACCTACCAACCCAGGTTGTATGAGTGTTACCCGTATTGCTGCTCAAGCTAAAGCTGAAGCTTTAAAAGTTGAAGGAATCGATAAAGTTAAACTTATCATTGAAGGTCACGTAATGGCTGACTCTCTTAATGAGATGCTTAACAAAGATAATTAAGTTTTTTAAACTTAATTACTCTATTTTTTTATTGAAATTTTCTTAATTTTCTTTGAATTTTAAAGATTTCAGTTTTATTCAAAATCTTTTTTAACAAAAGATTTATATATTAGATTACATATAGTTAATAATACTTGTATTTGTTTATAGGCTAGTGGCACAGCCTGGTCAGCGCGCACGGCTGATAACCGTGAGGTCCTGGGTTCGAATCCCAGCTAGCCTACTTCTAATTTTACTTATTTTTTCAATTTTTTACACTCAGTGTCAATTCTATCGTCTTTTTTGGATATTTTTTAGATATTTTTTAGATATTTCTCGGATATTTTTTAGATATTTTTTTATATATTTTTTAGATATTTCTTGGATATTTTTTAGAATTTTTTAAATGTTTTTTTATCTTATTTTTTTTATTTTACATCAATGCAAAATTTTAGAAATATGGTTTTTCAATGTACATTTTTATGTATTGTTATACATTTATATACTTAAAAGTACAATATATTATTAGAGAAAAATCTTGGTGATACCATGTGGGAAAGTTTAAATTTAAAATTTAGTAAATATCCTGCAAGAATGGCTGTAGCTCAAAAAATGTTTGAGTTAGGTTTAAGAATAGGTGAAGATGGTAAGATATATTGTGGAGATTTGAAAATAAGTGACTCTGCATTGGCAGCTGCTGCAAATGTTGATCGTAGAGTAATTAAGTCCACAGTGGATGTCATTATTGCTGATGAAGGATTATATGAAATATTCTCAAATATCATTCCAGCAGGAACCTTGATAAAAAACATTGCAAAAAGCTTGAATTTAGGGGTTATCGAAATAGAAGCTGGTGAAAAAAGCGATGGTGTTTTAGCTGAAGTGGCTTGGATCATGAGCAAGCATAACATAAGCATTCGTCAGGCTTATGCAGGAGACACCCAATTGAATACAAATCCTGTTTTGACAATCATTACAGAAGATCCAATTCCTGGTGAACTTTTAAATGAATTCATTAGGGTGGAAGGGGTCTTAAAGGTTTCAATGTTATAATTCTTCTAACTTTTTTTATTTTTTTAATTTTTTATTTATTTTTTTAATTTTTTATATAAAAACATTAAATTTATAATATAGTGTGTATATAAATATAAACATAATGTAATTTATTAAATCATTTACTATAATATTAACCATTAAGTAATTTTTTAATTTAGTTTTGATTTAAAATTTAAATATTTATAAGGAAGACTATTATTATGTTAAGAGATCCAATTATTCAAAATTTATATCCGGAAATTTTTGAATTCGAAGAAGCTGTAGATGTTATCGGATGTCTTAAAGAATGGCCTAAGAGCAGATTATGTGATGATAAGGCTATTGCTAGAAAAACTAAAATAGATATTAAAACAGTTAAAGATATTCTTAAATTGCTTGAAACAAATAACTTCGTTTACAATATTAAAGTCAACGAAATTTGTATAAAAATCATTAAACACTTTAGATCTGGAAAGCTTAGCCATGAAGAGATAGCTAAAAAAGTCAAATTAGATTTGGAAATTGTAGACCAGTTCATTGAAGAAAATGAATCTCTTCTCTTGGAAACTAAAAAAACATATTCTCAACAAACATTAAAAACATTGAATGATAATTTAAATGCTTTAATTAAGGGAGAGAAAAAGGAAGAAAAAGATGAAGAGGCAGAGGATAAGAAAGAAGAAGATGCAAGTGCTGAAGAAGTTAAAGATGAATCCTCTGATGATGATAAAAAGGTCATGAATGAAGATAAGGAGTCTGAAGAAGTAGTGGTTAAGGAAGCTATTGAAGAGACTTCCGATGAAGATGAAAAAGCTGCTAAAAAATCCAAGGCTAAAAAGTCAAAAGCTAAAAAGCCTAAAAAGGAAGCTAAAAAAAGAGCAGTTAATCAGAAATTCTGGTATCTTACATTTGATGAAATCATTGATTGCCTTAAGAATGGATACACAACTGATGAGGAAATTTCTGAAAAGACCAACTGTAAGTTAAACATTGTTAGGAAAATCCTTTACAAATTATATGACATGCGTTTAGCAAGCTATAAAAGGGATAAGGATAAGGAAACCCAATGGTACACTTACGATTGGAGATTCAATGAAAATGAGTACAAAAAGTTGGAATTTAATTTAGCAAGTTCTGAGCTTAAAAGATTAAATTCTGAATTGGAATATGAAGAGAACAACATGTTCTTCGTTTGTCCAAACGGACATTACCGTCTTGACTTTGAGGATGCTTCAACTGTTGAATTCCTTTGTCCGGAATGTGATCTTGATTTGGAATATGAAGACAATCAAGAAAAAATTGATAGGAAAAAAGAGGAAATTAAAGTTCTTGAAGATATAATTTCAGGATAATTTCTGTTTTTTTCATTTTTTACTTTTTTTCTTTATCTGTTTTTCTATTTTTATCTTATTTTTTATTTTTTTATTATTTTTAACTGTTTTTCCTATTTTTAGAATTTATTAAATTTTATTTTTAAAAAAAGATTAATCATTATCTTATTAATCATTATTCTATTTTCTAATTATGACTGCAGGTGTATGAATGATAGAATCTAATGAGTCTACAGTAACTTCATGGGTATCGGAATCCAATACATCTTTTACGCTATAGATAGTTTCCATTGCAGTGGATAATGACTTTTGATAATCTTCAGCAACATTTGCTATTTCAATTGCTTCATCAACATCTATATCTCTTGAACAGCCTAAAGGAGTTGATCCCAAGTTTTCTGAAAGTTGTCCTAATGTGTATCCAAAAACTCCTTTGTCCGCTTCAATTCCAGGAATAGCTATTGGAAGACCAGTAAAATACTTGTTTCCTCTTCTATAAGTCGCGTCAGTGTCTATAATCAATGTTGTTATTGTGTTGTTGGTTTTGTTTTTTATCTCTTCGCTTATTTCCTTCGCTACCTTTTCAGGGTTTTCTGGAAGCAGGGACACGCATGTTCCAGGAGCATTGCTTAAATCGATTCCTGCTTCTGAAGCAGGTTTTAATGCATGTTTCCAACCGTAAAGTTGTAAAACTACTTCTTTATGCCTTTTGGATTCTTCTGGAAGTTTTCTTAAATTCTTAATTGTTCTTTCCTTGATTCCTAGAATAGGTCCAAGAATGTATCCCCAAAAGTACTTGCTCCAGTATGTCGCTAAGAATGTTGCCTTTAATGATGGTGTGTAATCCGCTTCATCAACCAATCTTCCTTGAGATACAGAGATTGGAGTTTCTGCAATGACCAAGTAATCTCCTTCATTTGCCAATTTGGAGATGTCATCTATCATGAAATCTATGCTTTCATTAGGTTTGATATAATGTGTTTCAATAGGAATGACCTGGTATCCTTTGATTTCAACATATTTATATTTTTGACCTTTCTCTGTTTCTGCTTCTTTATAAGTTGGATTAGTTGTCATGGTATCTCTTAATTAATTCAATTAATAGTATAATTTTATATTAGTAAATATATAATTATTATTGTATAAACTTATAGAATTTATTTGATTTATGAATTTTTTGCAATTCAAATTTTAAGATTTATTTATAGGAGAATTTTTTATGGAAAAAGCAATAACTTATTTTGAAAAACCAGGCATTGAAAATACTGATGCTCTTATTGGACTTGTTAAAGAAAGATTGGAAGGCTCTGATATTAAATATGTAGCTATTGCATCATCTACTGGTGCAAGTGCATTAAAGCTTAATGAAGCATTGAAGGACATGGATGTAACCATTGTAAACTGTTCTCATCATGTAGGGTTCAAAGAAGCGAATAAGGCACAAATGGATGATGAAACTAGGGCTAAGCTTGAAGCTGAAGGAATTGTAACATTTATGGGATCACATGCTTTAAGCGGTGTTGGAAAAAGCATTTCCAAAAAATTCGGAGGAGCAACTCCTGTTGAAATCATTGCTGCAACCTACAGGACATTCTGCCAAGGAATGAAAGTGTGTGCAGAAATTTCCATCATGCTTGCTGATGCAGGATTGATTCCAGTAGGTGAAGAGATAATAGCTATTGGTGGAACAGGTCATGGAGTGGACACTGCTGTTGTCATGACTGCAGCTAACATGACTAATGTATTTGATATCAAATTCCATGAAATCATAGCTATGCCAAGATAATGGCAAATTTAGTTAAACCAGTTTTAATTTATTAAAACTTTTTTCTTTCTTTATTCATTATAAGATTAATGGGTAATGGTTATATACTATAAAATTAATAATAAAAATACTATTTAAAAATCAAATTTAAAAATTTATTAATACAATTCAATAAATTTTATAGATTTTTTGGTAATATTTCATTTACATTTAAATATTACTTTAAACATATTTAATAAATAATAGAAAATAATTTATACTTATTATAAATAATTTTTAAATTAATAAAATTTGTGGGGTTTACTCGTGAAATTTATAGATGATGCAATTAAAGGATCAGAAGAAACCATTGAAAATTCTGCTCCTAAAAAATCAAATGATGATTTAGATGAAGAATTAATCAAAATCATTGAAAGCAGCCGTGCTAACATTATTGTAGTTGGTACTGGTGGTGCAGGAAACAATACAATTTCCAGATTAAATGAAATTGGTATTGAAGGTGCAAAAACTATTACTGTAAATACTGATGCTCAAGATTTATTCTACAGTACTGCTGATAAAAAATTACTTTTAGGCAGACAAACCTGTGGCGGTCTCGGTGCTGGTGGAGAACCTACCGTTGGTGAAGAATCTGCTGAAGAAAGTGAAGAAGACATTAGAGAAGAATTAGAAGGCGCTGACATGGTATTTGTTACTTGCGGTCTTGGTGGAGGAACCGGTACTGGTTCTGCACCTGTAATTTCCAAAGTAGCTAAAAAAGCTGGCGCTTTAACTGTTGCTGTAGCAACCATGCCTTTCTCTGCTGAAGGTGTAAAAAGAAGAGAAAATGCAGAAATCGGTTTAGAAAAACTTCAAGAAAATGCAGATACTGTAATTGTTATTCCTAATGACAAATTATTAGAAGTTGCTCCTAACCTTCCTTTAAACAAAGCTTTCATGGCTTCAGATGAAATCTTAGGAAGAGCTGTAAAAGGAATTACCGAACTCATTACCAAACCTGGACTTATCAGTTTAGACTTTGCTGACATCAGCTCAATCATGAAAGGTTCCGGTATGGCTATGATTGGTATGGGAGAATCTGAATCTGGTGACAGAGCTATTGAATCTGTACATGAAGCATTAAGCAGCCCATTATTAGACATTGACATTTCCAATGCTAAAGGTGCTTTAATTAACATTTCAGGTAGTTCTGACTTAACCTTGAATGAAGCTGAAAAAATCGTTCAAATTGTTGGTGACAGATTAGATCCAGAAGCAAACATCATTTGGGGAGCTCAAATCGATGAAGACTTACAAAACATGATTAGAACTACTATTGTTGTTTCTGGTGTAAAATCCCAATATACCATCGAACCTAAAAACGATGATTTCGAGGAAATAGACATCGATGATGAGTTTGAAGGAACTGCTTTAGGAAAAACTGATGATGCTCCTGCAGATCCTTTAGATGAGTTCTTAGATGGCATATTCTAAATTTAAGTTTTAGATTTCAATTTTAGATTTTAAGTGTTTTGAGTAATTCAAAACACAATTAAAATTCTTATCACTCCCTTTGGGTGATAATTCTTTTTTCTTTTTTAATTTTATTTACAAATTTTATAGTCTATTTTTTACAATTTTTTGTCATGATTTTTTAATATTTTCATGCAAAACTTTATTAATGTAATTAAATAAAACATATAATATTATTATAAATTAAGATTAAATTAGAGATTAGTTAAAGATTAATGAAGATTATAGATAAAGCTAAATTAATCTCATTTCTTAAAATTATTATTATTAACTTAACTTTTATTTGTGTAGGGATTTTCTATGAATATTAAGGAAACTACTAGTGATTTTATAAAACAAAGTAAAAGAGTATTAAAAGTAGCTAGAAAACCGGATCGTGAAGAATACTTTAATTTTTCCAAAGTTACTGCAATAGGTATTGCAATAATTGGAGTAATCGGTTTTGTAATTGTTTTATTTGGCCAATTATTAGGCTTATAATTCTAGATCTTTATTTTTTAGGAATTTCTAGAATTTCTAGAATTTCTATAATTTTATAAATTTTTATAAATTAAATAATAAATTAATTAGCTATTTTTTAATCATTTTTTTAATAACTGGCTTCAGTTATTAAAATTCTTATTTTTGTAATTTTTTTCTTTTGGAAAGTGCAAAAATTGAAACATTTATATATTATAAATAATATATATATTTTTATTATATGAATCTAATTTTATTTATTTTACTTTAAAATTCATATTTTCTTAAATTTAAATTGTAGATTTTAATCTATAAATTATTTAATTTTGTTAGTTTTATCAAAATTCAAATAATTGCTGCTGTTTTGTAATTTTACAAAAATAGATTGGAATTGAAAGAAAGTGCTTCTATATGGATATTTAAATTAAGGGAAATAATTAAATTTTATTTGTATAACTCAATTTAATCTATAAATTTATTATAAATTATTAAATTATAAATATTAATTATAGGTGAATTTAAATGGAAGATAATAAAAATTCCATATTTGCTCTTAAAACATCAGCAGGTCAAGAAAGAAATGTTGCAAGACTTTTAGCGATGAAAGCGGACAAGCCTGGAGTAGATATTAAATCAATCGTGGTGCCGGAATCATTAAAAGGTTATATTATAGTCGAATCTGCAACCAACCTTGATATGAAGAACCCAGATATGAAGGTTCGTCATTTAAGAGGTATTGTAGGTGCTAAAAAAGATGGTACTATAGATGCAAATAGCCAAATAACCTTGGAAGAAGTTAAAAAATTCTTGAAACCACAACCTATCATTTCTTCAATACAAAAAGGAAGTATTGTCGAACTTGTTTCAGGTCCTTTCAAAGGTGAAAAATCTAAAGTTGTTCGTTTAGATGAATCTCGTGAAGAAGTAGTTCTCGAGTTAATTGAAGCAGCAGTTCCTATTCCTGTTACTGTTAAAGCTGATCAAATTAGAATTATTAAAAAGGAGGCTGACTAATGGCTAAAGATACAGTTGAAGTTCTTCTCGAAGGTGGAACAGCTACTCCTGGACCACCATTAGGCCCTGCAATTGGACCTTTCGGTGTTAATATGATGCAAGTAGTTGAAGAGATCAATAAAAAAAGTGCTGATTTCGCTGGTATGAAAGTACCTGTAATAATCACTATTGACAGCAGCACTAAAGAATTTGAAATTGAGATTGGTACTCCTCCAACAACTGCACTTATTATGGATGAACTTAGCATTGAAAAAGGTGCTCATGAACCTGGTGCTGAAGTTGCAGCAGATTTATCTGTAGAGCAAGCATTCAAAATTGCAAGAATGAAATTTGATTCATTACTCGCAAATGATTACAAAGCAGCAACCAAAGAAATTATGGGTACTTGTGTAAGTATGGGTATTACCGTTGACGGTAAAGATCCTAGAGATGCTCAAAAAGCAGTTGATGCTGGAGAGTACGATGATATTTTAGTAGAATAGATTAGCTATTCTGGTAAGATACTTACGATGCTTAAAATTCAATTAAAATTTAATTCAAAATATTATACTTAACATATTATTTATTTAAGTGATTAATTTGCATGATTGAATTTAATTATAAATTAGATTATTAAAATTTATGTTTATAACTTTCTTAATCTATCTTCTTAATTTAATATCAACAGCTAATTATGATAAATAGATAATATTTATTCACTTAAATGTAAATGATATTGAAATTGTATTGTCTTACTTGTTCTAGGATAATATGGTTTTAATTGATATATTAAAAGGAATCTAAAGATTTTATAAATGCTTTTTAAAGATTTTATTTAATTTGAAGATTTCTCGTAAAAATTCCAAATGAACAAAGTTCATGGAGGATATATATGACACAAGAGATTATTGATGCGGTGAAGGAGGCAAAAGAACAAGCTAAGCCGAGAAACTTCACTCAATCCATTGATGTTATCATTAACCTCAAGGATTTAGATGTCAGAAAACCAGAAAACAGATTTAGCGAAGAAGTAGCTCTTCCTAATGGCCGTGGCAAAGAAATTAAAATCGGAGTCATCGCTGATGGGGAATTAGCTCTTGCTGCTAAAAATGCTGGTGTAGATGTCGTGATTTCCAAAGAAGATTTACAAGAATTTGGTAAAGACATTAAAGCTGCTAAAAAAGTAGTTAATTCTGTCGATTCATTTATCGCACAAGCTGATATGATGCCACTTGTAGGTAGATTCTTAGGTCGTATTTTAGGACCTCGTAATAAGATGCCTAAACCGGTACCAGCTAGTGCAAGAATTGAACCATTGCTTGAAAGAACTCAAGCTACCATTAAAGTAGGTGTTAAACAACAACCTTCTATTCAAATCTTAGTTGGAACTCAAGATATGGATGACGAGAAGTTAGCTGAAAATATTGAAGCTGTTCTTGCAGTATTAGACCGCAATTTAGAAAAAGGAAGAAACCAAATAAAATCCATGTATATTAAAGCGACAATGGGTTCAGTAGTGAGGGTGATCTAAGATGGCTCACGTTGCTGAATGGAAAAAAGAAGAAGTTAATGAACTTAAAGGTTTAATCGAATCTGCAGAAGTTGTAGGTATTGTTAACTTATTAAACATTCCTGCTAGACAATTACAAGAAATGAGAAAAACTCTCGCAGGAAAAGCAACTATCAGATTATCTAAAATTAACCTTATGAAATTAGCTTTAGAAGATTGTGATAATGAGAAAGCTAACATTACTGGGCTTTCTGATTTTATGGAAGGTCAACCTGCACTTGTATGTACTGACATGAATCCTTTCAGATTGTACAAAATATTAGAAGACAGTAAAACATCTGCTCCTGCAAAAGCTGGCGCAACTGCTCCTGATGATATTGTTGTACCTGCTGGAGACACTGGATTCCCACCAGGTCCGTTCCTTGGTGACTTACAACAAATAGGTGTACCTGCTAAAATCGACAAAGGAAAAATTGTAGTTTCTAAAGATACTGTTGTAGTAGAAGCTGGAGAAGAAGTTTCTAAACAAGTAGCAGCTGCTTTAACCAGAATGGATATCAAACCTATGGAAGTAGGTATGGATCTTAAAGCTGTATATGAAGACGGTTCTATCTTTAAAGCAGACGTATTAGCTATTGACGAAGAAGAAACTATTGCAGATATTCAAACTGCATTTACCAAAGCATTTAACTTATCTGTATTTAGTGCTTTCCCAACTAGCCAAACTATTTCAACTATTATCAGTACTGCTCATACCAAAGCATACAATGTTGCTATTGAGGCAGCTATTCCTACAGACAAAACTTCTGATATGTTAATTGCACTTGCAAACGCTAAGATGTTAGCATTAGCTGGTGAATTATCTTCTGACGCTATCGATGACGAAATTGCTAATAAATTAGCAAATGTTGCAGTAGCAGCAGCTCCTGTCGTTGAAGAAGCAGCAGAAGAAGAGGAAGTTGAAGAAGAGGAAGAAGAAGATAAAAGTGAAGAAACTGCAGCACTTGGATTAGGTGCTTTGTTCGGTTAGATAAAATTTAAAATTTATACTTTTTAATTGTTAAAACGATTGTTTTAAAAACACACAAGATTCAATATAAAAAACTAATATGTATTGGATTTTTAAAAAATAAATTATTATAACAAAAAACGGTGATAACATGGAATATATTTATGCGGCAATGATTTTGCACACCACAGAACAAGATATTAATGAAGAAAATGTAACTAAAATCTTAGAAGCAGCTGGCGCTGATGTAGATGAATCCAGAGTAAAAGCTTTAATCGCAGCATTAGAAGATGTTGATATTGAAGAAGCTATGGAAACTACCGCTATGGCAGCAGCTCCTGCAGCAGCAGCTCCTGCAGCTGAAGCAGCAGCAGAAGAAGAGGAAGAAGAAGAGGAAGAAGAAGAAGACGAAGAACAAGCAGCTGCAGCAGCAACCGCTGGTTTAGGTGCTTTATTCGGATAGATTCTTTTCTATCCTTTATTTTTTCTTTTTTTTAAACAATTTTTATCGTTCGTATATTATTTAACTATTATTTTTTTACTACACTTTTTTACTATAATTCTTTACTATACTTTTTTTTAAACATTTTTCATTATTTTTAATTTCCAAATCTCTATAAACTTTTTTTCAAAATCTATATATGCTTATATTAATAAAGTATTACTTAGTAAATAGGGAGGTGTAATTGTGGTATTTTGTCCTAATTGTGGGGCGGAAAATGCAGATTCCGCAAAGTTTTGCAAGAATTGCGGGCACGTTTTAGGTGCAAATCGTCCAATAAAAGACAATTATGTAAATACTGGAATTGATCCGTCTGATAGGGTAAATGACAATTCAAATTTAAATTCCAACAATAATTCAAATTCCAAATCAGATAATAAAAACTTAGTAATAATCTGTTTAACCATTGTCATCTGTGCACTTTTGATTGCCGGTGCTATGGTAATGTTTTCAAATGGCAATTCAAATGATGATTCTGATGCTCTTTCAGATTCCGCATCATTGAATTCAGATTCCGTTGATAATGCTTCTGATATGGAAACAAGCACTCAAGCTACTCAAGAATCTTATCCAACCATTCAAAGCGGTAGTTTCTCAACAGGAAGTTCTGCCTCAGATAAGACATATTGTAATGTTTATGTAGGATCTGAGCATGCTGGAGAGAAAGTGAAAATAAGCGTATTGTACAGTTATAATGGATATGCATTGAATCAAGGAAAAGTTGTTCCTAAAACCGTAAGCAGTGATGGTTACGTAAAGGTTGCAAGTGCAAGTGCATTGGATTACTATCCTGATGATGCATATATTACATTGTATGACAATGATGGAAATGTTTTAGATACAAAAGAAATTTATTTGAATACAAATAGTGGAAAACAAACATTCTAATTGACTTTAGGGGAAAAATATGAAATGTCCAATTTGTGGATGCGAGAATCCGGATGGTTATAAGTTCTGTCATGATTGCGGAAGTCCTTTGAACTTTACAGAATCCATTGATGACTTGACTGATGAATTGAATAACTTAGATGATTTTCCATCTTTAGACAGCAA
Organism: Methanobrevibacter sp.; assembly: GCF_045114555.1. Classification (GTDB taxonomy): domain Archaea; phylum Methanobacteriota; class Methanobacteria; order Methanobacteriales; family Methanobacteriaceae; genus Methanobrevibacter. The sequence goes on from NZ_JBGUKT010000037.1 coordinate 42,870, forward strand.
AAAGCTAATTATTATAGGCTATATGATTGCTATCCTATTTGGTTGGGGTAGCTTTATTCTTAGCTTTTTCTTGGGATCATATGGATTTATAGGATTCATTGGATTATTTTTCCCAGGATTTATGCTAAACAGCAAGGATCCAAATATTAGAAAGCATGCTTACATCCAATTGGCAATAATGCTAATTGGAATAATTTTCACTATCCTGTTTTTATTTAGATGGTTTTAAAAGCTGATTTATATGAATAAGAAAATTAAAATGGCATTGTATATTATCTTAGCATTGATTATATTCATCGGATGCATTAGCATATGGTATGTAAATAATTATTCTCATGCAGACCCAAGTGTAAATGCTCTTTTGAATGGAACAGAGAATGTATCCGTTGAAAAAGTGGATAATGGTTTATTTTTGGATGGTCCTGGAAATGATAGTGCATTGATTTTTTATCCTGGTGCAAAAATTGAATACACTTCTTATCTTCCTTTATTTATGGATTTGGCGAATGATGGAGTGGATTGCTTTATAGTGGAAATGCCAGGAAATTTAGCATTTTTAGGTGGTAACAGTGCTGATTCAATCATAGGCAATGGTAATTATTCTTATGATGAATGGTACATTTCAGGCCATTCCTTAGGTGGAGTGATGGCTTCTTCATATGCAGTTACCCATCAAGATGAAATCAACGGTTTGATACTTCTTGCATCTTATCCTGTGGATGATTTGGGAAATATGCCTGTCCTGTCAATTTATGGTTCCAATGATAAAACATTAAATAAGGAAACCTATGATGAATCCAAGAGCTTGATGGACAATAATTTAACAGAATATGTAATCAATGGGGGGAATCATGCTCAATTCGGATCCTATGGAATTCAATCTGGTGATGGGATAGCAAGCATCTCTCCAGAAAATCAAAGAGACCAAACTGAAAAGGCAATTCTGGATTTCATTTATTAGCTTTAATTCTTTTTATTTTATTTAATTTTTTATTTTATTTTATTTTTCATTTTTTATTTTTTCAATTCTATTAAAATTTTCTTATTAAATTCTATTTTTATACAAATATTTAATAGATTAAAAACATATATAATTTTATTATAAAATAAATATTCAACTATTTATTAAACTAATACAATTAATAATACAATTAACTTATTAAAACAAAAAAATATTTTTTAAAACAACGATTAAAACTGATTATTATGCTTAAAATATTCGAAGATTTAGGATATAAAAAACAAATATGTAAAACATGTGGCAATGAGTTTTACTCTCAAGTGGATAGAGACACTTGTGGGGATGCTCCATGTGATGAATACGGATTTATCGGAAATCCTGCTACTGACAAGCCATATGATTTATATGAAATTCAAGAAACTTTTAGAAATTTCTTAAAAGATGAAGGTCATGAACCTATACCTCGTTATCCAACTTTAGCTAAAAGATGGAGAGATGACGTATTTTTAGTGGGAGCTTCAATATTTTGTTTCCAACCATGGATTACCTCCGGTTTGGTTGAACCTCCAGCTAATCCTCTTGAAGTTGAACAGCCATCCATCCGTCTTAACGATGTGGATAATGTAGGAAGAACCGGAAGGCACATGACTTGCTTTACAATGGGGTCACATACTGTAATCAATAAGCCGGATAACTTCATCTACTGGGAAGATGAAACAATCAGACTTTGTCATGAGTTCTTCAAATCAATTGGAATCAATACTGAAGAGATCACTTTCATAAAGTCCTGGTGGAAAGGTGGAGGTAACGAAGGTCCATGTTATGAAGTGTGCTGTCGCGGTGTAGAGCTCGCTACCCTTGTTTTCATGCAATACAAAACCCTTGAAAACGGTGAAAGGGAAGAGATTCCTATTAAAGTGGTTGATACCGGTTACGGTTTAGAAAGAATTGCATGGATTTCACAAGGAACTCCAACTGCTTATGACGCATGTTTTGCTCCTGTAGTGGACAAGCTTAAGGAAATAACCAATGTTGAAGTCAATGAGGATATTTTAGCTAGAAATGCAGAAATTGCAGGTATGATGGATATTGAGGATATCGGTGATATCAGAGAGCTTCGTCAGCAAGTGGCAGACAGTTTAGACATTTCACTTGAGGAATACTTGAAAAATGCAGAGCCAATGGAAGCTATTTATATCATTGCAGACCATACAAGATGTTTAGCATTTATGTTAGCTGATGGAATCATCCCATCAAATGTTAAGGAAGGTTACCTTGCAAGACTTGTCTTAAGAAGGACAATCCGTTTCATGAAAGAGTTGAAGATGGAAGAGTCTTTATCTGACATTATGGAAATACAATTGGATTTCTTGAGAAAATTCTATCCTGAAATCGACGAGTCTCAAGAACACATTATGAATATCATAAATCTTGAGGAAGAAAGATATGCAAAAACCATTGAAAAAGGTAAAAAGACTGTTAAAAGAACAATTAAACGTCTTAAGAAAGAAGGAAAAACTTCTATGCCTTTAGAAACATTGATAGACTTATACGATGCTCAAGGTATGCCTCCTGAAACCGTTGAAGAAATGGCAAGCGGCGATAAGGACTTTGAAGTATTTGTGCCAGATAACTTCTTCACCATTGTTGCAGATATGCACGAAGAGGATAAGGTTGCTAAAAAAGAGACTTTGGACATTGATGTTCCAGAAACTGAACTTGATTTCTATAAAGACATTTATCAAAAGGAATCTGATGGTAAGATCATTGAAGTCATTGAAAAAGGAGATACAGTCAACATTATCCTTGATAGGACAATCTTCTACCCTGAAGGAGGAGGTCAGCCATCAGATATTGGTATAATGTCCATTGATGGCAAAATCTATGAAGTCACTTATGCTGAAAAATTGAATAATATTGTCTTGCATCACATTGCTGTTCCTAAGGATAGTGATAAAGATGCATTATTTGCTACTTTAAAAGATTATATTGGAACTGAAGTCCATATGGCTATCAACTGGAACAGAAGAATAACTTTAGCAAGACATCACACTGGTACTCACTTGGTCATTGCTGCAGCAAGAAAGGTTTTAGGACAGCATATTTGGCAAGCAGGTGCACAGAAAGGTCTTGCTCGCTCACGTATAGACTTATCCCATTATAAGCGTATTACTCAAGAAGAGCTTAATGAAATTGAAAAATTGGCAAATGAGTATGTGATGATGAATATTGACTTGGATATCAATTGGTTAAGCCGTGATGATGCAGAGAAGGAATATGGATTCACCTTATACCAAGGGGGGGTTGTTCCTGGTTCCCAAATCAGAGTTGTAAGGATTCCTGGAATTGATGTACAGGCTTGTGCAGGTACTCACCTTGACAGAACCGGTGAAGTGGGCCCAATCAAGATCAATAAGACTGAAAGGGTTCAAGACGGAGTGGAAAGAATTGATTTCTCAGCAGGACTCGCAGCTATTGATTCTATTCAAGTAGATAAGGAAATCCTAAGGGAAAGTGCAGGCATATTCAGTGTAACCAACGAACAATTGCCTAAGACTTGTGACAGATTCTTTAGTGAATGGAAAGCTCAAAAGAATGAAATCGCTAAATTGCAAAAGGAAATCGCTAATTTGAAAGTCAGCACCTTAGCAGACAATGCAATTGAAATCAATGGATTGAAAGTTCTAAAGGAAATCATTGATGGAGATATCAAAGAGCTTCAAAAGATTGCTACTGATTTTACTGACAATGATAAGGCAGACGTTGTCTTTATCGGTAACAACGATGGTAAGATTGTTGGAGCAGCTACTAAGGACTGCGGAATTCAAGTAAATGGCATAATCAAGGAAACAGCTTCATTGCTTGGAGGTGGCGGTGGTGGCCGTCCTAATCTAGCTCAAGGAGCAGGTCCAAATGCTGATAAAATGCCAGAAGCTTTAGATTTGGCTATTGAACTTTTAAATAAAAATTAATTAATTCCTTAATTATTTTTTATTTTATTTTTTTGATTATTTTTATAACAATCGTTATATTTATTAACTATAAATTAAATATATAGAAAGATAAAGATATAATAAGAGAAAATATTTTATTGACTAACCTATCATATTTTACGAATTATTCTTTATTTCAGTGTATTTTATGAAATTTTTAATTATTGAGGTATTTTATGAAACATGATTTAATCATTGCCCGTTATGGTGAATTGGCTTTAAAAAGTGACGGGGTTAGAAAAAGATTTGAAAATCGTTTAGCAAATAATATAAGAGCATCAATTGATGCAGAAGTTAAAGTAAGACAAGCAAGAATATATATTTCTCCAAAGGATTTTAATGATGCAATTGAAAAGCTTGAGAGAATATTTGGTATTGTATCTTACTCTCCAGTTGTTACAACAAAATCCACTTTTGAGGATATAGAAGAATCCGTTTCTTCATATGCAGAAAAGCTCCATGATGAAGGACTTTTAGATGAAAATACTAAATTTGCAATCAGTTGCAGAAGAGTGGGAAATCATGAATTCTCATCACAGGAAATGGCAGCATTTGCAGGTGCAGTAGTAGTGAAAAAATATTCATCTCCTGTTGATTTGACAAATCCTGAACTAACTATCTATCTTGAAGTAAGGGATAATGACACTTATATTTTTCATGAGAAAATTCCAGGTCCTGGAGGATTGCCTCTTGGAACTCAAGGAAAGGTTGTTGCACTTGTTTCAAGCGGTATAGATTCTCCTGTAGCTACCTATTTAATGATGAAAAGAGGCTGTCAAGTAATTGCATTATTCTGTGATAATGACCCTTATACAACCCCGGAGGCACTTAAGAACTTCAATGATTTGATAGATCAGTTAAATCTTTATGCAAGTGGTGCACCTATTAAGAGAAGGGTAGTCAAATATGGAGATTATCTCTCTACCTGCAAATCAGATGCCCCAGATAAGATGACTTGTGTATTATGCAAATCAGGAATGTATAAGCTTGCAGGAAAACTTGCCAAGAAAATGCATGCTGAAGCGGTAATTGATGGAAGCAGTTTAGGTCAAGTGGCTTCTCAAACCCTCCCAAACATCCTTGCTACAAGAGAGGATCTTGATGTTCCTGTTTTAAGTCCACTTATTGGTCTTGATAAGGTGGAGATTACAAGAATTGCTGAAAAGATTGGAACCTTTGAAATCTCTAAAAGGGATGATGGGGGATGTAAGGCAGTTCCAAAATATCCTGAAACAAAAGCTGATTTGGAATTGGTAAAGAAGGTAAAAGAGGATATAAATCAAGATGCTGCACTTGAAAAAGCATTTGAAACTATAGAATTTTAATTGTTCAATGTTTAATTTTTACAATATGTTTTGGAGATAAAAAAATGAAATCTAAAATTGCAGGAATCGTTTTTATTTTAGGAAGCTTATACTATTTGGTAGCAGAAGCAATAAGTGCATTTTCATTTAATGACACTTTGGTAAGTACATACCTTTTCCATACAATTTCGGAACTAGGTATCCCTAATATAAACTCTCCTTTATCCTTTTTAATGAATTCCGCATTCATTATAATTGGATTGACTTTCATATTCTGCAATTTTTATAAATTCAAAGATTTTATAATAAAAAACAAAGCGGTTTTTTATATTTTAACACTTATTGCAGCTATTGGAGTGATAATTGTTGCTATGATTCATGCAGGAAATCCAGTAACTGACGGTTATCATAGCTTAGGTGCAATAATGGCTATTCTTGGTGGAAACCTATTGCTCATTATCATATCAAGATCTATGGATAAGTTTGAATCTTATCAAAAAATTACTTTAGTCTTAGGAATCATTGGTTTAATCGCATTTTGGATAATGTTCTTTAATATGGGAAGCCTTTACATGCCCGTATTTGAAAGATTATCCGTTTACACTTTGATTATTTGGAGTTTTATCAGTGGAGTTTATTTATTAAGAAATACAAAGGTATATTCATGAATACAAATAGGTTTGAAACATTTTTTGATGCGATTCTAGCAATTATCATAACAGTTCTTGTGTTGAAACTAACACAACCGGCATCCCCTACATTTGGAGCTTTTTTAGCATTGAATGCAAGGTTCATCACTTATGCTATCTGCTTTTTAGTGATTTTCATCATCTGGTATGATAATCATAATCTGTTTCAGGTCGTGGAGGAGATAGATAATAGAGTCTTATTCATTTATGCTCTTCAGATATTTGCAATAAGTCTTCTCCCTTATTTTGCAACATGGGTTGCTTTGAATCTAAATTCCGTTGCAGCTCAAACTATGTTTGGGGTTCTTTTCATTGCAATAGACATTTTGTATATCATTTCAATCTATGCAGTCTATAGGGCAAATCCGTATAGTTGCGGATTATGTCAAGCTAATTTTAGAAGTGTTTATAAGTATATTCCAATTGCAATCATGCTTTTGGGTTTCATAATCACTTATACAGTCTACACTCCTGGAATCTATATTTCTGTGTTGCTTTCTGTTATATGTTGGCTAATATTTTCAAGACTTAGAAGACCTGATAATGGCAGCACTGATAGGTTTGAAGCTTTCATTGATGCAATCATTGCGATTATAATCACAATAATTGTGCTTGAGATTCCAATGGTTGCAAACGGATCTTGGAATTCATTTTTCGATATAAAATTGGAGTTTATAGTCTATGCAGTAAGTTTCATAGTTTGCTTTAACTTCTGGAATTATAACAATAACCTGTTTAACATAGTAAATAAAGTGGACCATAAGGTTATTTGGTCAATTGGTATTGCATTGTTCTTTTTATCATTGATTCCTTATTTAACCACTTTTGTTGCTGAAAATTCCAATTCATTCGTTCCTTGCTTCCTGTATGGTTTGAATTTTATTATTGTAGCAATTTTATCCATTGTAACTGCAAATGCTTTGAAAAATTCAGATAAGGCTAATATTGCATTGCAATTGGCATTGGAAGACAATAAGCCATTCATATCAACAATTGTACTTGTTGTTATTGGTATGGTGATTGGATATTTCATTTATCCATTGGCTATTGTGATTGCCTGTTTGGTTTCAATAATTACACTATGGGCAATTTCCTATTATGGTAATAGGTATTAATTTTTCACTTTTTCTCTTTTTTAAATCATAATTATTATATATAATATTAATCAAAAATAATAATGTATATTAAATAACTTAAGAAATTATTTTTATTTCCAGTTATTTGAAAGTATTTAGTTTGATTAATAATTTAATTATTTTATATTAGCTATTAATTCAAGTAATTAATTATTATAACGATTAGTTATTAATGAATAATTATTTTTTAATAGTTAATTGCTATAATAGTTAATTATTGTTCTTATATTATGAATTAAAGCTAAATATGTACTGCTATTTAACTAAATGGTTAAAATAGTAAATTTTTATTACTGAGGTGTTTTAAGATGAAAACTACTGTTAGTGTAATCAAAGCGGATATTGGAAGTGTTTCTGGACACTGTGTATCACATCCTGCATTAATGGAAAAATGTGATGAAGTATTATCTGGTGCTTTAGAAACTGGTATTCTTGAAGATTATTATATAACCCGTTGTGGGGACGACATTGATTTAATCATGACTCACAGAAACGGTGAATTAAACGAAGAAGTTCACAAAACTGCATATGATGCTTTCCTTCAAGCAACTGAAATTGCAAGAGACTTAAAATTATATGGTGCAGGTCAAGACTTATTAACTGACACTTTCTCTGGAAACGTAAAAGGTATGGGTCCAGGTTGTGCAGAAATGGAATTCAAAGAAAGAGGAAGTGACCCTGTAATTGTTTACTGTATGGACAAAACCGAACCAGGTGCATTCAACTTGCCTATCTTTAGAATCTTTGCAGATCCATTCAACACTGCTGGTCTTGTAATTGACCCAAGCTTACACGATGGATTCAGTTTTGAAGTGTTCGATGTAATGGAACACAAAAAAGTTATCTTAGACTGTCCTGAAGAAATGTACGACTTACTTGCTTTAATCGGTTCTACCGGCAGATACGTAATTAAAAGAGTATTCAAGAAAAACGGTGAAATCGCAGCTGCAGTAAGTACTGACAAATTGAACATGTTAGCTGGTGAATATGTAGGTAAAGATGACCCTGTAGCTATTGTAAGAGCTCAATCCGGTTTCCCTGCAAATGGTGAATGTGTAGAACCATTTGCATTCCCACACATGGTAAGTGGATGGATGAGAGGATCCCACAATGGTCCTATGATGCCTACCAGCCAAGAAGAAGCTAACCCAATCAGATTCGACGGACCTCCAAGAGTAGTCGGTTTAGGTTTCCAAGTTACTGATGCTAAATTAATTGGACCTGTAGACTTATTCGATGACCCTGCATTTGATGAAACCAGAAGACAATCCGCAAACATTGCTTCCTACATCAGAAGACATGGTCCATTCGAACCACACAGATTACCAGCTGAAGAAATGGAATACACTTCTTTACCTGGCGTAATGGAAAAATTAGAACCTAGATTCGAAGACATGGATGATGACTAAATCATCTATTTCTTTTTCTTTTTTTTATTTAATTTTTATTAGTTTTATTATAATCGAACTATTAAGTTTGATATTTTTTAAAAAATCTTTTTTTTAATTTGAAAATTAGTTTACTCATTTTCTAAAAACATAGCCATTTCTCGTGTTTCATTTCCTAAAAGATCTGAATTTTTCATATCACAATAATACTTGAATCCCAATTTTTCCAAGACTCTTTTTGATTGGTGGTTTTCATATCTGCAGCTTGCATGGATTTTCTTGATTTTCAAATCTTCAAAAGCATGTCTAATAAGTTCTTTAGCCGCTTCAGCAACTAATCCTTGACCCCAATATTCCTCTCCAATCCAATAGCCTAATTCAACTCCATCATCTCCCCAGTAGTGATTGGTGTTTGGATAAAATAGAAGTCCCACACAGCCTATTGCCTTGTCATCAATTGTTATTGCATAAGTTTCCCTTTTAGAAAAGACAGTTTTTATAATTTCCAAGCTTTCATCAACACTTTTGTGTGGTGGCCATCCTGCAATAGGTCCAATTTTAGGATTCTTTGCAAAATGGTATAGGCATTCTGCATCACTTTCCTTCCATGGTCTTAGGATTAGTCTTTCTGTTTTTAGAATCATATTAAAAATTTTATTCAATAAATTATTTATTTTTATGCTAAAAATCAGTAAAAAAAGTAATTATGATTTAAAAGTAAGTAAGATTTAAAAAATAGTAAATAAGTAATAAAATAAAGAAGTAAAAAAAAATAAAAAGTTTGATTATATTACACCAAGTTCATCTAATTCTTGGATAACAATATCATGAGAAATTTTAGTCATGATTTCTCTAATCAATACATTTTTTTTACCTTTATTAGTGTAACCGTTTTTTTCCAAGATATTAATTAATTGTTCTTCACTAAGATCTTCTAAGATAATTCTAATTTCAGTAACATCAATATCTGTCATAATGACCTCTCCCATTTTTAATCAAAATATTTTTTTTCAAATTTAATTTTGAAAATTTTATCATTAGTTTAAATTTTTAAAATTAAAAATTGTTCTTATTATGTTGAATAAATATTTATTGTTGAAAGTATTTAAATTTTTAGTTTTTATTATATCAAATAGTTTGTATATTTATGAATAATTTTTTATCATTTTCTAGAAATTTTCTAGAATTTCAATTAAAAAATCATTCAAATTTCCGAAATTTCAATTTGATAAATATTTTTGACATGAAGTTTTATTATTTTATAGTTTACGATATAAAACTATCATTTAATCAATCGAATATTTAATTAAATTAATCCATGAATCATTCTTAGTGCATCGAGTAAACCGTGGCTATATTCAATACAACCAAAAGCAGTCCTTGTGTCTTTTTTCTCTAGGTAATATTTTGAATCATTCCAATTATCGATGGCCCTATCATAAACTTCCTTTTCTTTTCCTTCGAACTTGATGTCTTCAACTTGTTTCAAGTTTCTCTCAAGTTTTGCAATATCAATTGCAATTTTCTCTTCACTTTCAAGATCTTTCATTTCATATGCTCCGAACAATTCTATTTTTTTAATTTTTTTTAATTTTTTTGAATAATTAATATTGAAAAATTTTATCTTAATCTTCTTTGTCTATGTTGTTTAGGTCCATTCAATTCTTTCCATACATGGAATATTCTTTGGCCAACTGTGAAGTATGAAAGGATTACAAGTATGTAAATGAAATATGTAAATATTACGTTTGAATGGAATATTGCTGCAATCACTGCACCTAACATTAAGATTATCATTCTGACTGCACGTTCAGCTATTCCTATATTGCACTCAACCCCTTGGGATTCCGCTCTTGCTCTTACATAACTGACTGTAATTGCTGAGTGAATAGCTAAAACACCTACAAACCAGTGACAATATCCTCCAAATATGATACCTATGAAAATGATTGCATCTGCAAAACGATCCATTGTGGAATCCAGGAATGCTCCAAATGGGCTTGCCCTGTCATGATATCTTGCAACAGCCCCATCAACAACATCCAAGAATCCGCTGAGAAGGATAAATAATGCTCCGCCTATTAGATTACCTGTAGCAAAGAAATATGCTGAGATAATCGCCAAAAATGGAGAGATTACAGTTACAATATTTGGATTAATATTCAATCGACTAGCTAAAGGTTCTAAAAATTTTGTAAGATATGGTCGTAAACTATTAAGCATAATTTTATTATATTGATTAACTAATATATATTTAATTAGATTATCTCAGTAAAGTTTTAAATTGAAGTTAAAGAATAATAGGTTTAAAATTGTATAAATCTAATTTTGTGTATTTTTATTGTGGTGTATTATTATGAAAATATTTAAAATGAGTAGCGAAAATCCAGATATGGATCTAATCAGCGAAGCTATTGACATTATGGCTGATGGAGGAATCATTCTCTATCCTACAGATACCGTTTATGGATTGGGAGCAAATATTTTCAATAATGATGCAGTTAAGAAAATCTATGAAATTAAAAGAAGAGACCAATCAAAGCCATTGTCCGTATTGGTTCAAGATACAAATAGCTTGGAATTGATTGCGGACTTAAATAAAGATTCAAGAGCTATTGTCAATAAGTGGCTTCCTGGACCATTTACTTTTATTCTAAACAAGAAAAAGATTGTGTCTCCATATGTCAGTGCAAGTTCTAAAGTTGGAGTAAGAATTCCGGATTATAAGATTGCCAGATTGCTTGCAAGTCTCTTTCCAATAACAACCACAAGTGCAAACATTACAAATGAATGCACATTATCCAATCCTCAGGATATTCTAAAGCAGATTGGAAATGATATTGATTTGGTTATTGATGTTGGTGATTTGGGAAAGGCAAAGCCATCTACTGTAATTGACTTAAGTTCATCCAAACCAACTTTGGTTAGAAACGGATTTGATTCCAATGATATGGATTCCCTAAAAGAAGATTTGGAGAAATTGGTTTAGGGAGAAATAATCCTTATTTATTCTTTTTACAATATTATTATAATATTTGCATGAATGTGTAAATTGAAATTAAGAAAAAAATTAACTTTAAATATATCCAAATAAATATTATGTTTACGGAGTAAAATTTTAATTTGGACCATGATCATTATTAAGATTATTAAACTATAAAAATTATAAAATTATTTTATTATTATGAAGGGAAAGATATGAAAATATTATCAAATATGACAAATCAGGAAAAGATTTCCACTAACTCTCCTTTAGATGAATTATTGGATGGGGGAATTGAAAAAAGGACAATTACACAGATATATGGTCCTCCAGGTGTAGGTAAAACCAATATTTGTCTAAATATAGCTATTGGTGTAGCTAAAAGAGGAAAAAAAGTAGTTTACATTGATACTGAAGGTGGGATATCCGTTGATAGGATTAGACAAATCTCAGGAGAATATTTTGATACAGTTGCAAAGAATATCATTGTATTTGAACCTACTTCATTCAAGGAACAAGAAGAGGATCTTGGGCTTATTGAATCCTGGATATCTTCAAATAGCGCAGATGTTGAACTCATTATATTGGACTCTGCTGTAGCGCTATTCAGAGTGGAAGATGATAGCACAAAATCCCATCTTTTAGGAAAACAGATGCAAATGCTTTCTGCCCTTGCTATCAATCATGATCTTGCTGTTCTTGTTACAAATCAAATCTATGCTTCATTTGATGAGGAAAGCGAAGAGGATTTCTCTCCTGTTGGTGGAACAATCATTCAATACAGAAGCAAAATCATCATTGAACTCAAGCGTGAAGAAGGAACCAATCAAAGAATAGCTCTTTTAAAAAGGCATAAATCAAAAAGAGAAGGATTGGCTGTTCACTTCTTGATTACTAATAATGGAATTGAATAATTCAATTCCCCTTCCTTTTTTACTTTTTTCATCATTTTTCGATGTTTTCATTTTCCCATTCTTTTTTTACTTTTTTCATCATTTTTTGATGTTTTCATTTTTTCCATTCTTTATTACTTTTTTAATTTTATTTATTAATCATTAATCATTTTCTAAAAATTTAAGCTATTTTTTCTTGTTTTTATAAATAATTTTATATGTTACTTTTAATAGATAATATAATGTTGTATGTTTATTTGAAAACATATTCAGTTTAATTTTTTTAAAAACTGATACTATTAAATTTTTATATTATAAAATTATTTTAGATTTTTAATTAAGATATAGGATTTGTGATAAGATGATCCAAAAGAAGAAATATGCAAAAGCAGCTAAGATTATTCCAGATGGTTATGAATCTGCAAACCACTTTTTTGAAGCTGTTTTTAAGGATAAAGAAATGATTTGGATGGGTCAAAATACAAATGAATTGCATATTGGTCACAATGAGGATGTACACAAGGCAATGATTGACTGCATTGGAAGTGACGAATACTGCAAGTACCCACCTCCAGAAGGTTTTACAGAACTGCAATCTTTGATTTTAAAAGATTTGGAATTGGAAGACTTAAGTATATATGTTAACGCCGGTGCGACTGAATCATTATACTTAGCCATGAATGCAGTTTTATCTCCTGAGGACAATGTTATCACACCAGATCCAGGATATCTCATTATTGATAACTTTGCAAGCAGATTTGCTGCTGAAGTAAGACAAGTCAAGATTTACAGTGAAGAGAACAACTATAAGTTAACCCCTAAGCTTGTAAGGGAAAATATGGATGAAAACACCAGAGTCATTCTTTTAATCGATCCGTTAAACCCACTTGGAAGCTCTTACACTGAAGAGGAAATCAAGGAATTTGCAGAAATAGCTATTGAAAATGACATATTCCTCTTGCATGATGTAACTTATAGGGACTTCGCTTACAACCACACCCTTTGTGCTAAATATGCTCCAAACAACACTATAACCTGTTACAGTTTCTCCAAGATATTTGGAATGGCAGGTTTAAGACTAGGAGCTATCATTTCAAGCGAAGAAGTGATTGATGTTGTAAAAAGCATTATCATTAACGATGTAGGTACAAATATGATTGCACAAGCTGGTGCACTTGCTGCCTTGAAATCCAAACCAGAATGGATTGATAGGGTTAGAGATACCACTTTTGAAAATCAAAAGATAATCAAGGAAGCGGTTGACCAATGTGAAGGAGTCTTCTTGCCAGTCTATCCATCAAGTGCAAACATGATGGGAATCGACTTATCAGGTGCAGGAATCGATCCTGAAGACATGTCTTCCTATTTGATTGAGAAAAAGGTATTCACTAGACAAGGTTCATATACCAGTAATACCTTTGGTCATAACTACTTGAGAGTAAGCTACTCAATTGACCCAGAAAAGGTCAAGGTATTTGCTCGTGAATTTGTACTTGCTGTTGAAGCTTTAAGAACTAAATAATTTAATTATTTAGTTTATTTTTTCTTTTTTTATTAATTTTTATATTTTTTTTTCAAATGCTTATTTTCTCTTATTTTTTAATTTAATCAATTTTAAACTATTTTTTTATAATTTTCATGTAATTTCATGTAAATTAATTCGTATATTATAAAACTTTAAATATTTCTAAAAATAGTTATTTTTTTTATGAATTAATTTTTTGAATAAATTTTTTAAAAAAAGTAAAATAGTTTTTAGAAAAATCTAAAAACCTTAAATATTTTTATTTCACTAGTTTAAATTTAACTAGTCTTTCAAGTAGTAATACTCACCTTGCTCTTTCTGTTCTCTGTCAAGGTAAGAGTCATATTTATTTACTCTAGGACGTTTGGTTTCCTTATCTCTTCTAAATGTAATATCCAAGTCTCCCAAGAACTGGTTCATGCTTGTTCTAAGGTCTGCTGGCTTGGAAGCGATACCATTGAGTCCAGGCTCTCCACTGAATACCATAGCCCTATCTGAAATGTAGTCAATAAATACGATATCGTGGTCTACGATCAATGATGCTGCATTTCTGCTTTCAATGATCTTTCTGATTACTCTAGCTGCTATCAATCTTTGCTCTACATCCAGGAATGCAGTAGGTTCGTCGAAAAGATAAATGTCTGCATCTTGTGACAAGGTTACAGCAAGTGCAAGTCTTTGAAGTTCCCCACCACTTAGTTTCTTTACCTTTTTATCAAGCAAGTTATCGAGAGCAAGCGGTCTTCCGATTTCACTGTTGAAGATGTTTGATCCGTATGTTGGAGCATTTGCATAAAGGAATTCCTGAGCGGTTCCATCGAAGTCAGATTCAATGTATTGTGGCTTGTAAGCAATATCCACTTTTTCCAAGATGTCTCCTTCAGTTGCCTTTTCAACTCCAGCCAATATTTTAGCGAATGTGGTCTTACCGATACCGTTTGAACCGAAAGCAGTGACAATCTCGTCGTGGTAGATCTTACCTGCTTCTGCCTCAAGTGTGAATCCATCGTATTCCTTCTTAAGGTCGCTGTATTCACTTAATACTTCACCGTCATCTTCAGGTGTTGGCGGACGGATACTGAATTCAATAGGCTGTTTTCTGATTCTCACATTCTCTTCTTGCAAGAATCCATTGATGTATGCATTGATTCCAACTCTTACACCTTTATTTCCACTTACTACACCATATCCTCCAGGTTCACCGTAAAGAAGATGCACATTGTCACTCATAGCATCCAATGTAGCTAAGTCGTGCTCAATTACAAGTACGGATTTGCCTGCTTCAGCAAGGGAACGGATTACCTTAACGGCATTCAATCTTTGACGTACATCCAACCAGGAGGTAGGTTCGTCGAAGTAGTAGAAATCACCTTCACGGAGAACTGTAGCAGCTATTGCCACTCTTTGAAGTTCCCCACCACTTAAGTTTTGCATATCTCTTTCAAGAACATTCTTAAGGTCTAAATCATCTACTATTTCATCTAACTTGTTTCTTTCATCCACATTTGTAAGTAATGTTTTTACATTTCCTTTCACGACTTTGGAAAGCTGGTCAACCATTTGTGGCTTGTGAATGGTCTTGATTTCACCAGCTTGAAGCAATTTGAAGTAGTTTTGCAATGCTGATCCTTTGTAGTATTCAATAACTTTATCCCAACTTGCTTCCTCTTCATAGTTTCCAAGGTTAGGGATAAGCTCTCCAGATAATATTCTCATGATTGTTGACTTACCAATACCGTTTTGACCGAGTAAACCAAGAACAGTTCCATCCTTAAGGGTAGGCAAACCAAAGAGTTCAAAGGCATTTTGACCATAACGGTGAATAGGTTCATCAAGAGCTTCAGGTAAATTGATAACACTGACTGCACCAAACGGACATCTGTTGGTACAGATACCGCATCCGGAACATAATTCTTCTGAAATGAGTGGCTTTTTACTCTTTTCATCAATTACAATTGTATCTTCTTCCATACGTACACCAGGACAATAGTGCATACATACATAGTTACATTTTTTAGGTTGGCACTTGTCCTTGTCTAAAATAGAAATTCTACTCATTTTATCTCCGTTTCCTCTAAAATAATAATATAATAAGTTTAATTTATTTTAATTTTTTTATTAAATTCTTTGAATTAATTATAAATAGTTTATAATAAATATAATTTGTTTTTAATAGTTTATAATAATTTTGTGTAATGCTGTAAAATCACATTTTTTAAATAATTATTAGTTGTTCTTTGGTTAAATTTAAATAATTTTGAGTTTAATATAAGAGTAATTATAGAAAAAATTTAATTTTCTTAATATAATTCTATTTTTAATTAATTTTACTGGGATTTAAATGAAACAGGTAATGGTTGTAAGAACTGACATCAAGATGGGAAAAGGAAAAATAGCTGCACAATGTTGCCATGCTGCTATCGGTGCATATAAACAGACTGACAAGGCAAAAATAAGAAAATGGGAAAATGAGGCCTATGCAAAAGTGGTTTTAAAAGCACCTTCATTGCAGGATCTTTATAATTTAAGGGAGCTTGCTAGAGCAAATGGGGTTGCATATTATTTGGTGACAGATGCAGGAAGAACCCAATTGCCTAAATCTACTGTGACTGTATTGGGATTAGGTCCTGATGAAGATGATGTTTTAGATAAGATCACTGGTGATTTGAAGTTATTATAATGAATTTATTATGATCTTTATCTTTTAGATTTTTACTTTATTTTATTCATTAAAACTTTTTTTAAATTATTAATATTGACTATTTTTTTAATTTTTTTTTTTTTTAAATGGTTTTAATTATTTAATCAATTTCTATGACTCTTTTTTCTTTTTTAATCTTATACTCTCGATAAATTGCACCGATTCCAATGAATTCGATGATGAATATCAAAAGCCCAATGATTAAATCAAGTATTTCGCTGAAAAATCCGAATAGGTCAATTCCAAATTGAAGGTAAGCTAAAATTACAATTGAAAGCATAATTTTTGTATAATCTGCAGTATAATGCTTCCATCCTATTGTATCTATGCAACGTTTAATTTTAAGTATGTTGAATGCACCAAGCAATCTTCCACCATCTGCAAGTCTTGCAAGTGAAATCTCCATAAAGAAAGCAAGTATATAAGTTATCATAATGCTTGCAATAATAAATTCAATTGTGCTTATAGGGTTATGCCAATAATATAATTTCAATGTTTCAATCAAATGTGACAGTGCAAATCTTAAGTGAAATTCAGGCAAATAGAATCTGTTTGAAAGGTCATATAAAAGAAATCCTTCGAGAAGTGTATATATGAATATCATAATAGATGCTTTTATACCAAAAACAGTGCATTGCTTAATTTTTATTAAAGGCAATTTTTTTCCATTTCTTATGGTGTCTTTTGTAATTGCCAGCCCATATCCATACATAAAAAGAGTTACAAAAAGTGCCATTGGATAGAAAATGAGCTTATATTTGATTGTATGTGTATCGGCATAGCCATTCATAAAATTTATAGAGCTGATCAATATCAGAATAATTAAAAAGCCTATGGGATTTGCTCTGCAATAATCAAATGTATATTTCAATCTTTTTAGGGGCATTTTATCTCCGAGATACATTAAACATTTTACTATAATTTTTTCCAATATTGAATTTACATTCAATCATATTTATGTTTTTTTATATCTCTTCAATATCATATTCAATTAGGTGAGGCACATCATAATGGCTAGCTATTCCTATTTTATAATCATCAATCTCAAACAAATTGAATTTTAAATTCTCATTATCCTCTTTCAGCCGGATTTCATTATCAATGACTATTTCAAATGCATCTAATTTCAAATTCATTCCAAGCCCTGTATATTTCATATAGCTTTCCTTTAAAACCCAATATTTGAAAAATGCATCATGTGGCTTTTCTGAATTCATTATGGATTCATATTCCCTGTTGAAGAAGAAATTTTTAGCTATGTTTAAATCAATTTCAGGGTCATTATATTCGATGTCTGCACCAATTTCCTTATCAGATATTGCACACAAAACCATTTTCCCTGAATGGCTTAGATTAAAATATATGTTTTTGTGGTTGTATACACATGGCTTGCCATATTTTCCTTTTTTTATTTCAAAATCCACAATATTCCGTTCTGATAATAATTTCCTTAAAAGAAGAAAAGCACCTGCACTTAGCTTTTTATCCTTTTCAAATCTGTAGAAATCGATTTTCTCTTTTCGATCTTTTGGAACTAAGTGGTAAGCTTTATTTAAATCTAAATTCTCCACATTGCAATAAGTTACCTTAATCATTTTTTATCCTTCAAGTAAACTAAAGTCATATCATCAAATTGCTCTTGCCCTTCTGTGAAATTGTTAATATCATTCAATAAGGGTCTTATTGGATCGGAATCTTCCTTAAAGTCATTGAAGAAACTTAATAATCTATCTTCTCCATACATTTCCTCACTTGAATTGTTGGCATCGGTAATTCCATCAGTATATATTACGAATCCATTTAATGGAGCGGTTTCCTCCTTAATATATTCGAAGTCTTCCATCACTCCAAGAACAATTCCACTATCAATATCTAAGTATTTGAATTCTTCTCTTTCATCCGTATTTTCTTTAATTAATGGGGGATTATGTCCTGCATTTGAGAAACTTAATGTTTTGCTCGCTTTATTATAGATTCCGAGCCATAATGTCATAAACATTGTCTCTGAATTGTTTTCGCATAATAAGTTGTTGAGAATATATAATGCTTTTGAAGGATCACTTTCATGCTGCAATATTTGCTTTATCATTACTTGGGTGACCATAGCCAAAATCGCTGCAGGGACTCCTTTTCCTGCAGCATCACCAATTACAATGACTAATTTATCCTCATCTAGCTTGTAGTAATCAAAGAAGTCTCCCCCAACCTCTTTTGCAGGGTGTGAATATCCATTGACAATGAAATCATCTTCAATTAGAGCTTCAGTTGGTAGGTTTGCAGCTTGAATCTTTCTTGCAATGTCAAGCTCAGCAGCAATCCTCTCTTTTTCACCTTCAATTTCACGGATATTTTCAATATAACTGTTGTTGTGATTGATTAGATATGTGTATGATCTGGCAAGTGTTCCAATTTCATTCTGTTCGTTGATGTATTGGGAATATATGTCAACTAATCCTTCCGCTTCAATCTTTTCATTCTCTTTAATGAATCCTTCAATCTCTGAAAATGATGAAATTGGCTTGATTACATTTTCTTCCAGATATCTTAAAATAACCATTCCTGGTGCAAAGAATAAGATAATGAGTATGTCACTGATTATAAGCATAGGCATTAGATAAACGTATAAATTCATATTTTCAATGTTTTCTATAAAATTAACGCTAAAAATGGAAATAATAACACCAATAATGGCAATAGCCAATGTAATTATGAGAAAATTCCTTATAATCTTTTCAATTATGGTATTTTTCTCAATTGATTCAATTTCATATTCAAAAGGTTTTGTCAAATAGGCAAATAATAAAACTCCAATCAATGCACACTCTAGCCAAAGAAAGTTATCACTTGTGTAAAATAGTGTCTCTATAAATGAAACTATTGAAACAAGAATCAACAAGCAGAACAGTATCATATATACTTTTTTGTTTGCATGTCTCTTTGAGAGTTTAGGAGTTTCCACAAAATCGAATTTTTTAGAAATCCAAATGCTGATTATTCCAAATATAAATGCAATGTTGATAAAGTTCATGAAATAGGAGACAGTTTCCAATTCACCTAACTCATAACCGAAAATTATTCCTATTAGATTACCATGAAAAGCTGAATAAATAAAACCGCATGTTAATATGCTAAAAAAGAATAGGTTAAGATTGTAAAAACTGTTTAAGTTTGGTTTAGTGACTTTATCTGTTTTAAAACCGGAGTACCAAAGCTTATAAGCCAAATATGAAACTCCAAAACTAACAATAGCCGAAGGGAGTATTTCAATAGGAGTAAACCCATTTGCCAAGTCATGTATTGCATTTCCTATCACTGCACCTAAAGCTCCATAAGGGCCAAACAATAAACCAAAAACGTATAATAATCCAATATGAGGGGCCTCTATCCCCATGTCCCAAAAGAATGGTGATGAAAATATCATATTAAACACAATCATCCCTATAAATGATATTAATATTTTTTTTAGTTTATTTTTCATTATTCCACTCTTTTATTTTTTTAGCAGTAGTTTTAAATATTTTTTAATATTTAAATTTAAATTTAAATTTTTAGCATTTTTCGGTATTTTTAAATATTTTTTAATATTTAAGTTTAATTTTTTAGCCTTTTTCAGCATTTTTTTTAAATTGGATCATTCTATTTTTTTAATGACCTTTAAATGATTTTCACCATTGATATGATGATAATCCAATTCATCCGCTATTTTTTTTGTTAGGAATATTCCCAATCCTCCGATTTCAGCTTCATCAATGCTATTTGGGATTTTGTGCTCTTTCTGTAAGATAGGGTTGAATTGAATTCCATTGTCAATAAACTCAATTTCCAATGTGGAATTTTCATAGTTTGCATTAACTGTAATGAATTCTGTTTTTGAATAGTTAACGATATTTGTGAAAATCTCTTCAACTATCAAATCAACTTTTAGATTTTCGTGAGGGAGTTCATTTAAAATAAACTCATTTAATGTATATAATTCATTTAATTCAGGTTTAAGAGTAATAGAATTCATTTTATCTTACCCATGTTTTTGAGTTATATCCAGTACTTGAAATTATTCAATCTTTAGGATTTTATCAAAACCAGACATTCTAAATATTTCCCCAACTGTATCGTTGACATTTTTGATTACAAATGGGATATTGTCTGATTTTAATTTCTTTTGGGTTGCAATCAATACTCTAAGTCCTGCACTTGAAATGTATTCCAAGTCAGTGAGATCCATAATCAAAGAGTCAAAATTGCCTGATTCTGCATTTATTTCCTTATCGAGCTCTTGAGAGGTAATTGTGTCAATACGTCCTTCAATAGCTAATGTCAATTCCTTTTCATTGTAATTTTTAATTATTTCCATAAAAATCCCTTTCATTCAATAGTTTATACAATAATCTTTTTAATGTATATTATTTATATAATTTGTAATTATATAATTTAATCTTAATTTATAATTTATATATTTTATCTAACATATATATTTATTAAAATATTAAGTTTTATCTACTTTCATATGCAATTAGTTTTGATAATGAAAATTTAAAGGAATTTAGACATTTGGTGAAATTATGGGTTATTTTGACTTGTCTTCAGCTCAGAAAATGTTATTGTTTTCAGAAATTAACAATCCTAATAATGATTCTTTTTATCTTAAATTTAGAAAGGATTATGATTTAGATGATTTTGAGCATGTAAAATCAGCTATTGAAGAGATCATTAGAAATTATTTGACTTTAGAGATTAAACAAGGGGACGATGGTGATTTCAAGCAATATTTTGCAAGTATTGATGATGTGAATGTTGAAACCTTTGAAGTTTTAAAGGATGATTTGGATAAATTCATTAAAGATTATCTCGACAATCCTTTTGAAGATGTTTTTGAATCTCCATTATATAAATGGGCAGTTATAAAAACCGAATCTTCAACTGTGCTTATTGGTGTTGTGCAGCATATCCTGCTTGATGGAAGTTCCCTTTTTTCCATTGTTCCAAAGGAAATCGAAAGGTATATTGATTGTAAAAAGAATAATGAGGAATTCGTTCCAATCGATTATTCCTATGAAACTTATGTCAATGCAGAGCTTGATTACTTAAAATCAGATGAAGCAAAGGATGATAAGGATTATTGGTTAAATGAATTAAAGGATTATTCAATGGATTGGTATTCATTTGATGATTCTGAATTTGGCCATTATGAAATTCTCTTTGATAATGTTCCTAAATTTGATTATTCTCCATTTGTCACAGCATTGGCTCTCAATTTCTTATACTTGGCAAAGTCCAAACGTAACAATGAGTCATTTAAGGATTTGGTATTGAACACTTCCGTCCATGGAAGATATTTTGGTCAGGAAGACGCATTGGGAATGTTTGTAAACACCATTCCATTGAGATTGGAATATGATGAGGATTTAAGCTTTGATGAATTGATTGCATATTCAAAGGCTGTTTTGAAGGAAGGTTTGTCTCATGCTAAATTACAGTTCAGTGAATATACAACTGACTTAAGGAACATGTCTATTGATCCTGATTGCATTTCAATGGTTTCAATGGTTTCAAATTCAACAGATTATGATTCAAAATTCCTAACACTCCAAAAGGACATCAAGTTCCCACTTCACTTCAGAATAAACAAGAACTATTCAGATAAGAAAGGATTGCAGTCTATATTCATTGAATACGACAAGGCATGCTTCAAGATAAGTGAAATTGAATTTATAGCAGTGGGATTGAAGGATTTATTAAGGCAGGTTATGGAAGACTCATCTAAAAAGTGCAAGGAATATGACGTTAAGGTGTCACATTTCTTCAAAGCGGAGAATTATTATAATAATCTAATCAATTCCTTTGATAATCCAACAAGCATTTCACCAGATGTAAGTTCCAACAAGGAACAATTTAAAATCATATCCAAGTCAATAGATATTGAAAAATTGAAAAACCTGTCTAATCAATATCATATGTCAAAGGAAAAATTCCTTTTAGCTGCCTTTTTGTATAATCTCACTAAATTTTCATTTTCAAAGGATATCCTAATCGCTTATAATCGTGTTGCAACAGGGTATCATTTCAATACAGATTTAACTGTTGAGGAATATTTGGATGATTTCAAGAAAGGTTTTGAGGAATACAATGATTATCCTCTTTTAAATAATCGAAAATTAGGATTTGAAAGTGAAATCCTATTTTTCATTGACAAATATGATGCTAAAGACTATAAACTGGTATTCAATTATGAAAGCGGAAAGATAAACGTCAGCTATGATGAATCATTTTACAGTGAAGAGCTGATGGGTGCATTTTTGGATGCCATGGATGTTCTATTGGATAGATTCGCTTTAAGTGGTGAATTGCTTAAAAACATTTCCATACGTTCTGAAATCGAATTGGATGAAGGATTTGAAATTGAACTTGCAAATGAGGGAATTGTAAACAAGGTATTTGAAAATATTGCAAGTGAAAATCCAGATAAAACAATACTCTATGCAGAAGATGCAAATCTCACCTATGATGAGTTAAACAAAAAAGCAAATAGGATTGCTAATGGCTTAATTAAGAGAGGAGTAAACATAGAAGATAGGATCATGTTTATGATGAGGAGAAACAGTGATTTGATAGCTGCTGTTTTAGGAATTGTCAAGGCAGGAGCGGCATTTATCCCAATTGATCCTAATTATCCGAAAAATAGGATAAATCAGATTCTAGATGATAGTGATTCTAAATTTGTAATAACAAGTTCCCAGATTGATTATGATGGTGAAAACAGGATAAACGTAGATGAATTGCTCAAGGAAGAAGATGATTCCAATCCTCAAATTGAATTAAGTCCCGATAATCTCTGTTTCCTAATCTACACTTCAGGTTCAACTGGTAAGCCAAAAGGAGTGATGATAACTCATAAGGGAATTACAAACTATATTGCAAATGTTAAGGAAAACGTCCCTATCTATGAACTGAACCATCAATGCAATAAGTTCATCTCAATTTCCACTGTTTCTTTCATTGTGTTCTTAAGGGAAATCTTCGGTACAATCTTAAATGGATTGCCTGTAGTCTTTGCAAATGATGAACAGGCGATTGACCCTCTGGAATTGGTGGGATTGTTCAAGGAAACTGGTGCTGAAGGATTTGGTTCAACTCCTACAAGATTGCTTGAATATTTGCAGCTTGAAGAGATTCAGGAAATTGTTGGAAAATGCAAGGTGATTATTGTAGGTGGTGAGGGCTTCCCACCAGTATTATATGACAGATTGTCAAAATACACAAATGCGGATATCTACAACTCATATGGTCCAACAGAGGTTACTATCGCTTCACATTACAAGCTCATTGACTCTAATGAGGTTACAGCAGGTTGGAAAATGCTTAATGTAGTTGATAAAATAATGGATATTGATGGAAATCAACTCCCACCTTATATAACTGGTGAAATATATGTAGGTGGAGCCGGAATTGCAAGAGGTTATCTAAACAATGATGAGCAAACCCAGAAGGTCTTTTTGACATTAAATGGCATCCCTTATTATAATACTGGGGATTTAGGTAAAAAGGATGTAAATGGGGAATTGTATGTTGCAGGACGTAATGATACTCAAATCAAGCTTAGAGGTTTAAGAATTGAATTATCTGAAATTGAGGGGGCTATTGCAAATTATGAAAATGTATCGCTTTCCAAGGTAGTGGTTAAGAAAATCAATTCAGTTGAACATTTATGCGCTTATTTCACTGCAAGTTCTGATATTAACTTGGATGATTTAAAACAACACCTAATCGATTCATTGCCTGAGTATATGGTGCCTTCATATTACACTCAGCTTGAAGCATTCCCTAAGACTCCTAATGGAAAAACTGACTTTAAGAACTTGCCTGATCCTGAAATTGATTTTGATGAATTCATCAAACCAAGAACAGACATTGAAAAGGAACTCTTTGATATAGTTTCAGAAATTCTAAACATCAATGAGTTTGGGGTCAATACAGACTTGTTTAGCATTGGTTTGACCTCATTGACAGTTATCAAGTTGACTTCTGCAATCTATAGCAAATTAAATGCCCAGCTAAACGTTACTGAAATATTGAAATATAAGACAATTGAGAAGATTGCATCTGAGATAAAAGTTGAAGATAATGAATCCGTTGATGTTCAGGAATTGTATCCATTGACTTCCAATCAGCTTGGCGTTTACTTTGACTGTATTAAAGACCCTGAAAACACTGCATATAACCTTCCAAAGAAGATGGAGTTTGAAAAGGGCATTGATGCAAACAAGCTCAAATCCTCAATCATAACAGCTATTGAAAATCACCCATACCTTAAAACAAGAATAGTGATGGATAATGGTGAAGTTTATCAAGAGAGGAGAGACGGCTTAAAGCTTGATGATTTGATTGAGATTGTGGATGGATCTCCTGAAGAAATCCAGAAAATTGAAGAGGAGTTTGTAAAGCCATTCAAGCTTGATGAAGGTCCATTGTTCAGATTCAAGATTATTGGAAATTCCATTCTTCTTGCTGATTTCCACCACATCATTGTTGATGGAACTTCATTAAACATATTGTTTGATGAAATAGCAAAAATCTATGATGGCAAGGATTACGAGCTTGAAGAGCTGGATGGATTTGAATATTCATTGAATGAATCAAAAGCAGAGCAATCAAGCTTATATAAGGAAGCGGAATTATTCTTCTCCAATAAGATTAAAGAATTTGATGATGCAACAGTGATTGCCCAAGACATTAACGGTGATGAATCTGAAGGTAGGGTTGCAATGGATGACATTTTTATGGATAAGGATGCAATTGATGATTTCTGCTCAAAATCAAGCATCAGCCAAAACAATTTATTCCTTGCAGCAGTTTCATTTGTCTTGAATAAGTTTGTTTATAATAGGAACATATTGATTGCAACAATAACCAATGGTAGATTCAATCCAAATCAACAGAAAACTTTAGCAATGATGGTTAAAACATTGCCTCTTGCATTGAAATTAAATTCTGATTCAAATCTTAAGGAATACTTAGAGTACATTAATGGAGAATGGCTGAATGTATTGACTTATTCATCTTATCCATTAACTGAAATTTCAAATCAATATGACATCACTCCGGAAATATTATATGCATATCATGGAAAAATCATTGAAGACATTGAAATTGGTGGAATGAATGTCGAAAGGCAATCCATTGACTACGAAGGATTGAAATTTAAGATAAGCATTAATGTTGTTGAAGTCGACAATCAATACAGGATTTTCTGTGAATACAATGATCAGTTATATTCCCCTACACTTATCAACACATTCCTTGATTCCATAGCAATAGTTCTAAATAAGTTCCAAACATTTGATGAAAGCACATTGATGAAAGACATTTCAATCATTGAAAATGATGATTGGGGTGTTGATGATTTGGCATATGATGAGATTCCTGAAGAAAGATTAAACAAGATATTTGAAAATCAAGTCGAACTTCATTCTGATAGGGTAATCTTATATGCAACTGATGGAGAGTTCACATACACAGAATTAAATGAGAAAGCCAACAGGATTGCTCATAGCCTTATCAAGAAAGGTGTCGGACCTGAAGATAGGGTGATGTTCATCTTGAATAGGGACAGTAATGTCATAGCATCAATATTCGGTATATTGAAATCCGGTGCCGCATTCATCCCTGTAGACTCAGAATATCCTTCTGAAAGAATTGAGCATGTTTTAACAGACAGCCAGTCAAAGTTCATCATTGTTGATGATGTCATTGAGAAAAAAGGTATTGACTTATCTGAATATACTGAAAACCTATTGGATGTTAATGAATTGCTTAATGAGGAAGACACTTCAAACCCTGAACCTGATGTTCATGCTAACAATATGGCCTATCTCATTTACACTTCCGGTTCAACAGGTCTTCCAAAAGGAGTAATTCTAGAGCATGGAAACATTGCAAACTTTGTATATCCTGACCCAAGAAATGTCTGTACCTATGAATTGGTTCACAATCTTGAAAAAGAGGATTATAAGGTATTGTCCACTACAACTGTAGCTTTCGATGTATTCCAGCAAGAATTGATGGGTTCCCTATTGAATGGGGTTCCAATGGTATTTGCAAATGACACAGAATACAAGGATCCTATAGAAATGATGGACCTTATTCATAGAAGCGGGGCAAATGTTTATATTGCAACACCTTCACGTTTGCTTCAGTATTTGGAAATTGAAGCGATGCAAGAGACAATGTATGGATTTAAGGTATATATTCATGCTGGAGAGCCTTTCTCTGCAAGATTATATGAACTCCTTTCAGAAAACTCCAATGGAAAGCTATTTAACATGTATGGGCCTACTGAAACAACAGTTTACTGTAATGGTGTAATGCTTGAAAGTTCAGATATTCATATTGGAAAAGAACTGTTCAATGTTCATGAAATGGTTATGGACTTTGATTCAAATCCATTGCCTCCAAATGTTATTGGAGAGCTTTATATTGCAGGTAAAGGTGTTTCAAGGGAATACTTGAACCGTCCTGAGAAAAATGCAGAGGCTTATGAGACTATCAATGGAATCCGGTTCTACCGTTCAGGAGACTTTGTTAAAGTCACTGAAGATGGTGATTTTTATGTATTCGGAAGAATGGATAATCAAATTAAACTTAGAGGTTTGAGGATTGAAATAGGTGAGATAGAAGTTGGCCTTTCAAAATATCCTGGAATTAAGTCTGTTGCTGTAGTAGTGCGCAAAATCAAAGGAAATGATCATTTATGCGCTTACTTCACTATTCATGACGATTACAAAGATGAAAACCGTGAAGAAAACGGATATTCCATTGACATTGATGACTTAAAGGCTTCACTTGCTGAGAAATTGGTTTATTATATGGTTCCAACAGTTTATATGGAACTTGATGAAATGCCACAAACAGCAAATGGTAAGACAGACTTAAGGAACTTGCCTGAACCTGTTTTAATTACAGAATATGTAGCTCCTGAAAATGACATTGAAGCATTCTTTGCAAACTTATTTGCAGAAATCTTAAATCTTGATAAGGTAAGTGCTACTGACAATTTCTTTGAAATTGGCGGAACATCCCTTTTGGTTACAAAAATTACTATGGAAGCATTAAATAGGAACTATAATTTAAGTTATGGGGATGTTTTCTCAAACCCAAGCCCAAGAGCATTGTCTGAATTTATCCTAAGCGATGAGTCTGTTGAGAAAAAGGCAGAGATTTCATATGATTACTCAAAAATCAATGAACTTCTTAAGAAAAACAAGCTTGAAACCATTATCAATGGAGATATTCAGGATAGCTTAGGCAATATTCTTCTCACTGGTGCCACTGGATTTTTAGGAATACATGTGTTACGTGAAATACTTGAAAATGAAAGTGGAGACGTTTACTGTTTCATAAGATCCAATAAGGTATTAAGCGGTGAAGAGAGATTAAAATCATTGCTGTTCTATTATTTCTCAGAAGAATATGCGGAACTATTTGGCGAAAGGCTACATATAATTGAAGGAGACATTACAAGTTTCGAAGACTTTGAAAAGCTAATGCCTGAAAAGATTGATACTGTAATTAACTGTGCAGCTAATGTAAAGCACTTCTCCTCCGGAACAGACATTGAAGACATTAACCTTGGTGGTGTAATCAATGGACTTAAATTTGCAAAGATGAAAAATGCAAAATATGTTCAGGTATCCACCTACAGTATTGCTGGTGAAAGCATAAACAATTACCCTCCTGTGGATGTTAAATTCACTGAAAATGACTTATACATTGGCCAAGCCGTTGATAACCAATATCTCAGTTCCAAATTCCTAGCTGAACGTGCAGTATTGGAAGCGGCAGTGAATGATGATTTGGATGTAAAGATTATGAGAGTGGGTAATTTAATGGCTAGAAGCTCTGACAGTGAATTCCAAATTAACTTTGAGACAAATGGATTCATTAATCGTTTAAAAGCATTTGTCACAATTGGTAAAATGCCTTATTCAATGCTTATGAACAATGTGGAATTTTCACCGATTGACATTACTGCAAAAGCCATTGTAAATCTTTCAAAAACTCCTAAGGAATGTACTGTTTTCCATCCATATGACTATCACAGCGTTTGCTTTGGAGATATAATTGACATCATCAAGCCTTTAGGATTGGATATTGAGCCTGCTGAAGAAAATGATTATGAGAATGCATTGGATGAAGCTCTTGCAGATAAAAGCAAACAGGATGGTGTTTCTGGCTTAATCACTTCAATAGGTTCTGGAAAGGTCAAGAAGATTTGGATGCCTGTTGATAATGCATACACCATTCAAGCATTGTATCGTTTAGGTATTAAATGGCCGTTTGTATCTGAAGAATATATCTATAACTTTGTGAAATACTTGGATGATCTGGACTTCTTCAGTGTTTAGGAAACAGGTAATAATGTGACTTGGATTTATATAGTGTTTAGAGATAAGTAAGTAAAGATAACTAATTAAGTTTAAGATAAAGTTAAGTTAAATTTAAATTTAAAGTTAATTTAAAGTTAAAGTTAAAGTTAATTTAAAGTTTAAGTTATTTGTAGTGTAGGTTGTATAAAGGATGTATGAGAGGAATTATAATTTATTAAGGGCGAAATTCTCTGAATTTTTCTTACCAACAATATTCACATCAATGGCAGGTAACATTTGCCTGTTTGTTGATGGTTTGATTGTAAGTTTCTTGATTGGTGCTTCTAATCTTGCACCAATCCAAATTGTAGCCCCAGTAATCACATTTGTAAATCTGATTTATTGGATGATTGGATTGGGAGGAAGTGTTCTTTGTTCTGTTGCAAAAGCGGAATTCGATGAGGAAGGAAGCAACAGTTACTTTTCAGTATCAATCATTTCACTTCTGTCAATTGGAATACTGATTGCAATTTTCGGATTATTGTTTTCAGGCAGTATTGCACAGTTCCTATGTGCATCACAGCAATCTTTGATTCCGGAAGTTACCCAATATTTCAGTGCATTGATTATAGGGATGCCATTTTTATGTTATATGATGAGTTTATCATACTTTATAAGGGCTGATGGTATTCCTACATTGCCTTTTAGAGCAATATTGGTAGCTAATATAGTTAATATATGCTGTGACTTCATTTACATTCACTTTTTCAATATTGGACTTTCCGGTGCTGCACTTGCAACCACAACCGGTTATATTGTAGGTTCAATACTCATTTCATATTACTTCTTTAAAAAGGAGCGTACTTTGGAATTTGTATTATTGAAGCTTAATGCATTCTTATCTTACATAAAGCAAATTGCAAAATCAGGATTTTCATCCTCATCCACCCAATTATACCTAACTTTAAAGTTATTCATCATAAACATATTGTTAGGTTATGTCATTGGAGATTCTGGGCTTGTCGCTTTTAGCATTTGCTATAACAGCTTATTCATATTATATATCTTTTTGATTGGAACAGCACAGACTATGTCTCCGATTGTATCAGTTTACTTTAAGGAAGAGGATTATTCAGGAGTGGATTATGTAATAAAAAGATCTTTAAAAATAGTTCTGGCTGCAAGCTTGGCATTGGCTTTGTTATTTATAATCGCTCCACAAACTTTATTATACTTATATAGTGTTAAGAATCCTGCACATGTTCCTGTGGTATTGAATGCACTTAGAATATTTGCAATAAGTTATGTAGGGACTGCAATTACATTCTTGTACACTTTCTATGCTCAAGCAATACAGGAAAATAAATTGTCTACAATCATTTCATTGCTGGAAGGTTTTCTCTTGCCTATCTCATTAGCGCTCATCTTGTCATATCCCCTTAGAGGAAATGGAATTTGGATTTCATTTGCTTTAGCTGAACTTATTACAATATTGTTCATATTTGCTTATTCAAGATACATTAATAAAAAGTCTGATGGTGTATTCTCCGGATTTTTCATTAATAAGCATAATGATGAGGAGCATGTATTTGAGCATACTATTAAAGGGGAAATTAAAGAAGCAGTTAACTTAGCTCAAGATGTTCAAAATTATTTGTCAGGAAACAAATCCGCAGCTTTAGTGGGTTTAGCTATTGAGGAAATGCTTGTAAATATCATTAACATCAATGATGATGTAGATGCCATTGATGTTATTGTCCGGGATAATGAGGAAAACATTTTAATTTCAGTAAAGGATACAGGAATTGATTTCAATCCGGTAATTGAAAATGACAATCTTGAATTCGATAACATAAGTGTTTTAAATAAGATAGCACATAAAATAGATTATTCAAGAGTTTTAGGATTGAACAGTACTGTAATTACTATTAAAAATGAATAGGGAATCATCCCTATTTTTATTTTTTTTAATCCTCAATACTTTTTTCATTACTTTTTATTTTTTAATTTCTTTTTTATAGGGGAGAAAATCATGCCAAAATCATTTATTGCAAAATTTGAAGAGAAAATTTTAATGCTGTTAAAATCAGATTTTATGGACTCACAAGATAAAATAAATGATTTATTAAAAGAGAGGTTAAATGCTGATGAAAAATCTCCTAAAAGTATCTTTAAAAGCATTGAGTATAAAGGAACTCAAGTATTCACTTTTGGAGATAGGAATGCTAAAAAAGTGATTCTTTTTGTTCATGGAGGGGCTTTTATAAATGAGATTAACTATCAGCACCACTTATTCTGTTTAGCCATTTCTAAAAAATTAGGGGCTTATGTGATTGCTCCAGTCTATCCTTTGGCTCCTAAGCATTCATGTGATGAAACCTTTGAATTAATCTCTGATTTATATGGGGCCCTAATTTCCAAGATGGAAAATGGCAAAACCATTTCTTTAATGGGGGATTCTGCAGGTGGAGGATTTGTCTTATCATTTTGCGAGCATTTAAAAAGAATGGGTCTTCCACAGCCAAATAATATAGTTGTATTTTCCCCTTGGGTTGACATTACACTTAGTAATCCTCCTTATGATAATGATTCAGATCCAATTCTAGGTGAAATTGGACTTAGGGAAATAGGAAAAGCATGGGCTGGAGACTTGGATACTCATGATTATAGAGTTAGCCCTATATTTGGAGACAATTCCCATTTGCCAAGAACACTTATTTTTTCAGGAGACAATGAAATATTCTATAAAGACATTTTAAGGTATTATGAAAAATTGATAGAAAATGGTGGGGATGCTCGTTTGATTGTAGGAAGCGGAATGTTCCACATTTATCCATTGTTCCCATCTCCAGAGGCATGGGATGCTCTAAAAGAAATCAAAAAAGAGTTTGAATAATTTCTTTAAAAGGATATTTTCTAAAAATAGCTGTTTTTTTAAAAATAAAATTTAATGAGATAATAAATATTATCTCTATTATCTCATATATAAAATAAATTTACCGTATTTAGGGATTCTGTAAATAAATGCAGCTGCCGCATAGCTGAATATTATTAATAAAATCCAAAGGATGATAGCTTTTACTGGTTCTGTAAATGGTAAGAAAACAACCAGCGGAAGCAGTGGAATTCTAAATAGGTTGTGTATTAAGAACACTGCAAAGGAGTATTTAGATAAGAATTGAACTCCTTTAAATCCTCTGACTTTTTTCCTTCTGGAACATAATTCAAACAATGCAAGTGATCCAGTTAGGATAAATGGGAATTCATACCATAAGAGGAAAGGATATCCTCTGATATATGCATAGTATTGGAAGAGGACACAGATTAAAAATGAAACTATTGCAAGCAATCTGAATTTATTGCTTGAATACTTTTTAAATTGTCCTTTTTTAACTAGCCATCCTAAAATAATGTAAATACCATAGATTCCACCACTAAAACCAAGACAGAATTGTATGTTTATGTTTTTTATTCCTTGCATATCAAATAATAATGAGATGAATGGCAATAGGAATGCTAAAAATGAGAACACTATTGTAGCTTGTTCGATTGTTTTTGGTTCATAATGGCTTAAAGCACTTGCTACAAATGGCAATGAAAGATACATTCCAATAATCATTGGCATATACCACATATGGCTAAAGAATAGGTTTCCTGCCTCTATTGTATTGACATTTGCACTGAAAAGAGAAACGTATGTAATGCTAATAGCATAAATTAAGGACCAAATAACGGTTACTATAATTAAACCTTTACAATTTTTAGTCCAGAATCTACGGACTTTCTCATCGTCATACGCTCTGTCAAGCAATAAGTATCCTGTAATCATCAGGAAGAATGGAACTCCTATACGTCCAATAAAGAGAGATGCAAATTGAAATATCCTTGAAAACAATGTGTAGTTCATGATTGCATCAGAAGATATGATATAGATTCCATCAGTTGCATGGATGTACAAAACAGTTAAAATAGCTATTGCCCTTACAAGATCAATCCATTCTATTCTATTTTGACTCATCAATCATTCTCCAAAATTTATATGTTTATCTTTATATTGATGACTATATATAATTTATTTTTTAAAATTTGAAATTTGAAATTGAAAAATATAATTAATGAATATAATAAAAAACATAATTATATATAATGTAAAAAATAAATAATTAATAAATGCTGTTTTTATAAGTATTTTATTTTTAAAAATATTAATCATTCAGTTGTGATAGTATTATTGAATGGGTTATTAAGATTGGTGGAAGTTTATTCCCAAAGAAAGCTATTGAACTTGCTAATGCATTGGAAGGCGAAAACTGCTTGTTTGTTATTGGTGGAGGAGAGTTTGCCAATCTAATTAGAAAATACGATAATGAGATTGAATTCTCAGAGGATGTAACTCATGAAACAGCTATTGATGCAATGGACATCTTAGTTAAATTGCTGAATGATAAATTAGCATTTACAGAAATTAGCTATACTATAGAAGAAGCGATAAGTATTTCTGACTTGAATAAGATACCAATTATGATTTGTTCCGATATCCTAAAGGAAAACGATCCATTTGCACATTCATGGGATGTGACAAGTGATTCAATTGCAGCTTACATTGCAAGCCTTTTGGATGCAAAGCTTTTAATAGCAACAAATGTAAATGGTATATATACAAAAGATCCATCCTTAAGTGGGGCGGAATTGATCAATGAAATTGATGTAAATAAACTACTGACTTTTGATGAATCATCAATTGACTTGATGTTGCCTACTTTATTAATTGAGTATGGATTGGATTGTTATGTTGTAAATGGAGAGTATCCTGAGAGAGTCCTGTCTATTATGAATAATGAGAATAATGAGGATTCTTTTGAATATACATTTATACATAATGAATAAGCATCTTTTTTATTAATTCATAGGTGAACTTAAGATGAATTTAAGTTTTAATGGCTTAAATCAGTTTCTTAGATTAGCTGCTTAAATTCTGATTAATCATTAAGTTTATAAATTAATAAATTAAAATATTTATAATATATTCGGTGATATATATGGAAAAAATTAACTGTCAATCTTGTAAACAAGAAATACCATTAATTGAACCTTATGTTCAATTCAACTGTCCTGTATGTGGTAAACCTATCGCAAGATGTGAAAGTTGCCGTACTTTCGGTCACTCTTACAAATGCGAATGTGGATTTGAAGGGCCATAAGTTTGATTTGGTATAAATTAAGTATTGTATTTAGATTAATTTAATTTAGATTAAATTTAGATTAATTAATTATCTAGAATTAATTGGAGGAATGATTATGGGAGAAGTTGTTAACACTTTAAAAGTAATGCCTGAAAGCCCAGAAGTAGATTTAGAAGCATTAAAAGCAGCAATCACTGATGCAATGCCTGCAGATGCAGAATTACACGAAATTACTGAAGAACCTATTGCATTCGGTTTAGTGGCTTTAAATGTTGTATTCATCGTTGAAGACGGTGAAGGTGGAACTGGACCTACTGAAGACGCTATCATTGCTTTAGCTGATGTAGCTAGTGCAGAAATTACTGATTCTAGAAGATTAATGTAAGTGAATTCATTCACTTATTTTTCTTTTTTTTAAATTTTTTTTAACTCACTATTTTATTTAAATTACTTTTTTTCAAAATTTCCTTATTTGTTACTTTGTTTAATCTAATTTTTTATTTCATGTCTTTGTAATATTTTGATTATTATAATTGAAATTTATATATAATTTTTTAAAATTTTTAAAAAATATTCAATTATACATATTTTTATTAATTGTTTAACCAGGTTTATTATAATTTTTATGAATAGTATTCAAAATTTTTTATAAAGATTTAAATAATTAGTTAACTAAACTAATTATTAGAGATGATTATTTTCCAGCTTATACCAGAATTGATCAATCTTATATAATTTTTTAGGAGATATAAAAATGAGAGGATTGGCAAGAATCGAACAAGACGTACTTGGCTGGGTTGACATTGAACTCGATGAATGTGGGCCTTACGACGCAATTTGTAAACCATTAGCTATGGCACCATGTACTTCAGACGTACACATCGTATGGGGTCATGCATACATGAGCGATGCACCTAACCGTGTAGTAGGACACGAAGCTACTGCTGAAGTTGTTAAAGTAGGGGACAAAGTAAAAGACTTCAAACCTGGAGACCGTGTAATTGTACCTGCTATCACTCCTGACTGGTTAACTGTACCAGCAGAACAAGGATTCTCCCAACACTGTTACGGTATGGGTACAGGTATGAGTTTTGTAACCTTCAAGCATGGTGTATTTGCAGAACAATTCCATGTAAACCAAGCTGACGCAAACTTAGCACACTTGCCTGAACATGTAAGCTTAGAACAAGCTGTAATGATTTCAGACATGATGACTACTGGTTTCTATGCTGCAGAACTTGCAGAAATTAAACCTGGTGACACAGTAGCTTGTTTCGGTATCGGTCCTGTAGGACTTATGTCACTCGCTGGAGCACAAATTATGGGTGCTTCCCACCTTATTGCTGTAGGAAGTCGTCCAGCAGCTATTAAAGTAGCTAAAGAATATGGTGCACATGATATTGTAGATTATCACAACGGTAACACTGTAGACCAAATCATGGACTTAACAGATGGAAAAGGAGTAGACAAAGTAGTAATCGGTGGAGGAGGAAAAGACACCCTCTCTGAAGCTTTATCCGTACTTAAAGTCGGTGGTATTATCGGTAACGTATTACACTATGACGGTATTGAAACCATCCCTATTGATGGTCTTTCATGGGGTCAAGGACTTGCTGACAAAACCATCCGTGGTGGAGTATGTCCTGGTGGACGTGCAAGAATGGAAAAATTAGCAAATCTTGTTGAATATGGCCGTTTCGACTCATCCAAATTAATCACCCACAAATTCGACAAATTTGATGACATCGAAGAAGCTATGATTTTAATGAGAGACAAACCACGTGACTTAATTAAACCAGCTGTTATTTTAGATGATTAACCCAGCTTTTCCGTTGCCTTCGGCAACGCAAAACCTGGACCAAAATTTTTATCACTAGTTGGGAGTAAATTCTCTTATCTAGTTCTTTTACTTTTTTTACTTTTTATTTTAATTTATTTTCGTTAATGTATTAATTTTAAACCTATTTTTTCTATGCTTTTTTACTAATTCATTATAATTTCCATTATTATTTTAATTTTTCAATTTAAAATCAATTTTTCATAGTAATACTTGTTTTACAATCTTATTTTAATATTTAAACCATTTTTAACTGATTAATTTAAATATAAGTTCCTATAAATTAAGTATTGTATTGAAACTGCTTAAATAAGCAAAATAAATATGGTGTAAAGATATGTTCGATTTGGTTTTGGCATGTTTAATTGGCATTGGAATAGGAACCTGTACAGGGATGGTTCCAGGGATACATGTCAATACTGCAGGTGCCATAATGTTTGCATCCTCCGCATTTCTATTGAATTACATATCTGCAGAATTTTTATGTGTAATCTTTGTTGCAATGTCAATAGCCCATGCCCTAATCGAATTTGTTCCATCAATGCTTCTTGGAGTTCCAGAGGAAGGAACTGCCACATCTATCCTTCCAGGGCATAGGATGGTTTTAGAAGGAAGATCTAAAGAAGCTATTCGCATAGTTTCTGTTGGTGGGTTTGGAGCTATTCTTGTAGTGATTATCATGATGCCTTTCTTTGCAGTAGCACTCCCCTTTCTACAAGGAATATCCAAACCATATACATGGATTATCTTGACTGTAGTATCGGTATATATGATTCATAAATTAAGTTCAGGAAATATTGCTTTTCTATGGTCCCTCCTCCTTTTTGTTTTATCCGGTATATTAGGGTGGATAATGCTTCAAACCCCAATATCTTCAGGAATTTCTTTAATGTGCACCTTCAGTGGTTTGTTTGGAATCAGTACAATTTTATTTAGTTTAAATGATAGCTCTTCAATTCCCCATCAAAACAGATTTTATGATTTGGAAATTGATATGGATGCAATCAAAAGCATCTTTGCAGGTGGAACTGCTGGAGCTATCTTAGGATTTTTACCAGGATTTGGTCCGGCTCAAGGAAGCATTATAGCACAAGGGGCATGTGGAACAAGTGATGACAGTGATGATACAAAGAACTTTCTATTAGCTAATAGTGGATTAAATACTTCAGACACTCTCTTCTCGTTAATAGCTATTTACTTGATTGGTAATCCACGGAGCGGAATTGCTGTATATATGTCCTATTTGATTTCACAGTTCACTTTATCACATCTATTGATATTCACTTTTGCTTCTTTAATTGCAGTTTCAATATCTTTGATGATCTGTTTGAAATTAGGAGACAGCTTTTCAAGTCTCATGCAGGGAATAGATTATAAAAAGCTTTCAATAGCAGTAATTTTATTGATGATTGCAATTTTGTACGCTTTTGCAATAATCTACAAAGGGCCAATTTTATATCTTACACTTGCATTGATCACTACAACTGCTATGGGTTTGCTTCCACATTATTTGGGGGTAAGCAAATCACATCTAATGGGTGTTCTAATATTGCCTGCGATTATAATTTACATGCAGATGTACATTTAGAATAATCATATTATTGTTTTATAATCTGAATTATACTAATTTCAAATGGTTTTTAACATGATTTGGTGATTTGATGGAAATGAATTCAACCCATAAGGATAATTTTGGGGATGATTTTAATAATAATCTGATTCCTATATATAATGTCTTGAAATTTAACTTTTCAGACGAGGAAAAGCTCATATTGGAAGAGTTAAGGGAAAATCTTATAGATTTGGCAATTTCAGAAAAAATGTCTTCCTTTAATGAGGAACTGATATTAAAGGACATCATCCGTTTTTTGGAAAATAGGTTGCAGAATAGATTTGATTATGATTACAAGGAAAATTTGGCAAGGAATATGCTTAAGGAACTTATTGGATATGGTGAATTAAGTGCATTGATTGAAGATGATAATCTAGAGGAGGTAATGGTCATTGGTGTAAATAAGCCGGTTTTTGTCTATCATAGAACATATGGGATGATGGAAACTGATCTCTTCTTTGACGATGAGGAAAAGATAACGAATATCATAGATTCAATAGCACGTGAAACAAACAGAAGAATAGACCAGCAGTCACCCATTCTGGATGCAAGGCTTTCAAATGGTTCAAGAGTTAATGCAACAATCCCTCCATTATCTGCAAATGGCCCTACAATA
This sequence comes from Methanobrevibacter sp., assembly GCF_045114555.1. Classification (GTDB taxonomy): domain Archaea; phylum Methanobacteriota; class Methanobacteria; order Methanobacteriales; family Methanobacteriaceae; genus Methanobrevibacter. The sequence goes on from NZ_JBGUKT010000037.1 coordinate 81,050, forward strand.
ACCATTCGTAAATTCAAGAAAGACCCATTGACTATTGTTGACTTGATTAGATACAACACATTGAATAGTGAAATGGCTTCATTCTTATGGCTATGTGTTGATGGACTTGGAGTAAAGCCTGCAAACATCATTGTATCAGGTGGAACAAGTTCAGGAAAGACAACACTTCTTAATGCACTATCAATCTTCATCAATCCAATGGAGAGAATCATCACAATTGAAGACACTTTGGAGCTTCAGATTCCACACAATCATATCATTAGAATGGAAGCAAGAACTGTAAACATTGAAAATCAAGGGGAAATAACAATTGAGGATTTGGTCAAGAATGCCTTAAGGCAAAGGCCAGACAGGATTATAGTTGGAGAAGTTAGGGGAAATGAGGCAATCACACTATTCACTGCATTGAATACAGGACATTCAGGCTTTGGAACATTGCATGCAAACAATTCACGTGAGACAATTACAAGACTTACCAATGCACCAATGAATGTTCCTAAAATCATGGTTTCATCGATTGATTTCATTATTATGGAAAAGAGAATCTACAGATCCGATGGAATTTCATACAGAAGAATTACAGAGATTGCAGAAGTTACAGGTATGGAAGAGGGAACAATTCAATTGAGCAAATTGTTCCAGTGGGATAGTGAAAGGGATGAATTCAAAAACCTAACCATAGTCAGCAAAACATTAGAGGAAATGGCTAATCTCAAGGGAGTTCATATCTCTAAATTGAATGAGGAATGGAAAAAAAGACAATTGGTTTTGAACTATTTAGTCAAAAATAAGATATCTTCCCAAAAAGATATATCTAAAATTCTTGAAACTTATTATCTCAATCCAGACTATGTGTTAAATAAGATATGTCTTTGATTAAATTGGTGGTTTTTATAAAATTTTTATTTTAATTGGTCGTATTTTTCATATTTTTATAGTTAATTTTATTTTCATTTTTTACTTAATTTTTTACTTTATTTTTTTACTTAACTTTTAGATGATGGTGATTGTTATTTTTGATGAATTTTTTATTCAGTTAAGTGATGCATTAATCAGTTTTTTCATAAAAGTCATTGATTTCATTGTTTTCATTTTAGATAAATTTCATAATAAAAGCAATTTGGATAATGATAATAATAATGATAATGGATTAAATGAAGAAAATAATTCTAAAGATGAGTTCAATTTAACTAATGAGGGGATTTTTAAGTTAAATGATTTCTTAAAAAATGATAGCTTATTTGAAGAGTTGGAAAACAGATATTTGCAAGAATCCGCTTCAAATGGATTGAATTCATCTAAGGATTCTCAAAATATTTTCAGTAGTTTGAAAAGTACAAGTTATGAAAGTGATGAATCGATGGAAAATAGAAGTGATCAAAATGAAGATAATTTTCTAGAAGTTATTAAGGAAAAATTGATTGGAGTTTTACTAAATATCAATTTTATTCAAATTGAAGAATCTAATTTTTTTAATTCCATTTTAAGAATCATTGCAATGACATTCTCTATTCTAACACTAATCGTGGCTTTAATCAGTTATTTCATATCTTTAGAATTAGGTTTAGCTATTTTCATTTCCATTTTATTGATTGCACTTTCAATATTTTATTATCCTAAGATTAAAAAGCAAAACGATTATGCTTCATTTTCAAAGGAACTTCCATATGCATTAAGGCAATTGGCTACTGAACTTAGGTCTGGCAGAAGCTTGTTTGATTCCTTGGATTCTGTTGCAAGTTCTGATTATGGCATTTTGTCTTTAGAGTTTTCAAGAGTTCTTGAAGAGATCAAATACGGGGAAAGTACAGAAAATGCATTTTTGAATCTTGAAAAAAGAGTTGATTCAAAGGCATTGTCAAGAACGATATATGAGATTCTAACAAGTTTGAGAATCGGAGCGAACTTATCCAATTCATTAAGCATTATTGCAGATGACGTTAACTTTGACATTAGAATGAAATTGAAGGAGTATAGTGAAAAACTGAATGCATTTGTTATGATCTATACCTTTTTAGCTATTTTAGCTCCAGTCATTCTTTTGACAATGCTTCTTGCAGCATCTGTAGTGATTGGCGATTTGGTTCCTGGTGATTTGATATTGGTTCTTTATTCTGTATTTTTCCCTATGATAATTGTCTTTTTAGGGTTTGCGATAAAAAAATTAGAGCCTAAAATATGATTTTTTTGCTGATTTATTTTATGTGGAAATTAATGATATGCGCTGATTTAATGATGTTTGGTTAGGTGGATTAAATTTTTAAAATAAAGTGATAAGGAGGAAGAAAATTGGTTTTGGCTTATTTTGTTTGTTTTATAAATTAAAAATTTTGATGAGTATAAATAAGAACAATGTTTTGTTTTAGGTGACACATTGTTCTTATAGTTTAAAGAGATATTTTTTTATTTTTAATTTGAGCGATATAGTTTAAAAAATAGTTCTCTTTAAACACATATCTTATTATATTATTTTTCATATAAAAACTTTATTACTTTTTTCTAAAAAAGTATTACTTTTTTAATATTTTTTTTCAAATTTGTATTACAATTGATTTTTTCACACTTTTTTATATTTTTGTTTTATTGGTTTGCAATCCTAAATTATGTTTATAGCATGTGGTATTTTTTCTTTAATCACATTATGTATTTTTGGGATTGTTGTAGTGATAATGGATTCTTTTGCAATATATCCAGAATCCCTATCATTGCAATGTCCTATATGAACTGAAGCATTCAATTCTTCCTGCAAGTTATTTGCAGTGACTCTTTCAATCCATGGGTTGCTGTCAGTTATGATGATTTCATCTATTCCTTGCTTATCCAATTCCTTTGCAACAAGCCAAGAAACGAATCTTCCTCCGTGGAGTGAAACGATGTTTCCATTTATACTATTTGCAATTTCAGCTAATGTTTTTGGCAAATTCATTTCTTTATACATCTTAGAGTTTTGTATTGTTGCCCAATGTGCATCACCTATTGAAAATGAACCAATTGTCTTTGGATAAATGTTCTCTGGTCCCGCTAGTTTAACTGCATGGGTAAGTGCTAGCAATTCTTCTCTTTGAACTGGCACTCTTGTTGGTCCACCTTGAATCTCCTCATTCATAATTTTTATCACTCTTGGAAGACCAAATTTGCCTCTTCTTGCAGTTCCTGGTTCAAAACCGCACATGTATCCATGGTGATTTTTTGGAAAACCGGTAATGATTACATTCAATCCAGATCTAAGTCCTGCTCTGCATTCGCTTTCATAAGCTCCATTGGTGGCGACAACTTTTCCAGGGCATAGAATTCTGCTCATAGCTATTGCCTTTGCAAAGCTTTCATTTGTGTTTTCACATCTGTTGAATGGTCCTCCTTCGATTACAAAGACATCCACTCCCATTTCAATTGCTTTTGTAAATCCAGTAATCAATTCATCATATCCATCACCAACAAACATGATTGCTTCCAGTCCTTTTCCATATTTTTTTGCAAGGTTTGCCAAATCTTCAGCTTCTTCAAGAGGTGCAGCATGTCCGTCATTACATTGTTCGCTGCTTAAGTTGATTGCAACAGATGATGATAATTGAACCCATTTTTCCTTATCTTCAAGTTCTGCCTTTTCCTTGTCAATCAATCTTTCATGTATCCTTCCTCTTGGACACTCTGTAAAGCTTGGGCCTTTGTTATAGCAGTCTCCTCCACATCCTACAATGTGCTTAGGGAACCTCATTGCACCGTATTTTCCGAAATGGTCAAGATCCAATGGGACGTCAGTGATGTTATAGACTTCTTCCATTATCTCTACTCCTCTTTGACCATATTTCTCTGCAATGTCTGAAAATGCGTATGCGCAAATGTGTATTGGTGCCCCTATCATGTTAGCTAGCATGCAGTTGCCGAACAGTTCCATCTTTTCCAAATCTGATGCACAGGTTCCAACCACAACTTCAGTTAAGTCACATCCAATAGGGAACTTCTTAAAACGGGTTCCAAGTTTCATTGTGTCTTCAAAACTTAAATCGGATATTGCGTCCACAACTGCCACTACATCTTTTTCAGCTTTTGCTAATTCCAAAGCGCTTTCGTCACTATTAATTGATTCCTTAATAAGTTCGTACATTTTTTCCCTCAATTTTGAGTCTTTTCAGTATGTATCTTTTTTAAAAATTTTTGATTTTATTAAATTTTTCTAGGCATTATTACAAAAATCTAGAAAACATATAAAAAAGTAATACTTTTATATAAAATTTTATTACTATTGCTATTTTTTTATTTAATTTTTCTATAATATAAAAATTTTGTTATTTTTTAACTCTTTTTGGTGTTTTTTCGATTATTCTCTTGGCAGTATTACTTTTAGTTTCATATGGCTCAAAGAGTAATAAATAATTTTAAATATGTATTACAATATATTTATTATTACTACTTTGTAAATTAGTATTACTAAAATCTTAAAAAATTCATTTAAGTATTACTTGCTTGTAATTTTAGTTTTTTAGCTAAATTTGCATAGGCGATTAATAGTTTTTAATGGGCTTTTAAAACTTTAAATAATCAAAAAATCATGTTTTCAAACATGATTTCATATATTTTCCCTAATTTAACAAAGTTTAATTCCATTAATAGAATTGGTGATGCGATTTAAGATTAAAATTTTTAAGCAAAGTGGTAAAATATAAAGGAGATATTTAAAAATGAAAGTAGCAATTTTAGGTGCTGGCTGTTACAGAACTCACGCAGCTAGTGGAATTACAAATTTTTCTAGAGCTTGTGAAGTTGCAGAAGCAACTGGAAAAGAAAACATTTCAATGACCCACTCTACCATTGAAATGGGTGCAGAACTTTTAGAATTAGCAGGAGTAGACGAAGTTGTTGTAGCTGACCCTGTATTCGATGGTGAATTCACTGTAGTGGAAGACTTTGACTATGCAGAAGTAATCGCAGCTCACAAAGCTGGAAACCCTGAAGATGTAATGCCTGCAATCAGAGCAAAAGTAGGAGAATTAGCTGAAACTGTACCTAAACCAGCTGCTGGTGCTATTCACTTCACTCACCCAGAAGACTTAGGTATGAAATGTACCACTGATGACCGTGAAGCAGTAGCTGATGCTGACTGGATCATGACCTGGTTACCAGAAGGAGGTATGCAACCTGCTATCATCGAAAAATTCGCTGATGTAATTAAAGACGGCGCTATTGTAACCCACGCATGTACCATTCCAACTCCTAGCTTAAACAAAATCTTCGAAGACTTAGGTAAAAACGTAAATGTAGCTTCCTACCACCCAGGTGCAGTACCTGAAATGAAAGGTCAAGTTTACATTGCAGAAGGATTTGCTGATGCAGCAGCTATCGAAACTTTAAAAGATTTAGGTACCAAAGCAAGAGGATCCGCATTCACCTTACCTGCAAACATGGTAGGTCCTGTATGTGATATGTGTTCCGCAGTTACCGCAATTACCTAC
>NZ_JBGUKT010000038.1:0-2184 GCF_045114555.1 Methanobrevibacter sp.
CTTTTGATTTTAATAATTTTGCTATTTCGTAATCTATATATTAAAATTTTATAATTTTTTATAATCCGGTTCGCGGATTCTGTAGAATTTTTTGAAATTCTTATAATTTTTTTAATTAGATTCTGTAGAATTTTTTGAAATTCTTATAATTTTCCTTAAAATGAGCATTGTCAGCCTATTAATTTTCATTGACTTCTTGAGTTCTTGATTTTTCGTAAACTTCAATGCTCGAAAAATCGCACCAATTAAAATTTTAATAACTTATATAAATACTTTTTCTTTATTTTCAAAAAAATCTTTAAATATTATGAAAAACTAAGAGTTATTTGGAAAGTTGATTTTTCAACTTAACTATTTTTTTTAAAAAACAGGCTTAAAAATACAAAGCTTTAAATACTAGGATAATCTTATAGTTTAATAGTGTATTATATGCACACTTTAGGCATATGATGCAGGCTATTGCCGAGATAGTCTAGCCTGGTAAGGCGCAAGACTGGAAATCTTGTGAGGGTCTCCTCTCCTGGGTTCAAATCCCAGTCTCGGCGTTTATTAGTATATAGCAATTTAATATAATTCAATGAGGATTATTATTGATGATTGATTTCATTAAATTTAAATCCAATTCAATAAGCTTTACGAGTTGGATTTAAAATTTGCTTTTTTTAATTTGTTAAATATAATCTAGCTATGCTTATCTATAGCAGTGGATTAAATTATTAAATTGGTCATATAACTGATATTTATGCACTCTTGGTGCAGTAGCAGTTGATTGTAGAACAAATCTTGGATTTGCTCTGAATTGATTCAATGCTGTATCAAGTTTTATATTGTTGAAAACTGTGCTTTAATTTAAAGCATTCGAATCCGCAATTTTTTGCGTCTCGCGGGTTCGCTCTATAATTATATGGAGGTTACTTTAATGGAAGACGACTTTAAGCACTTAGTGCGTATATCCAGAAAGGATGTAGATGGAAATAAGAAAATTGAACAAGCTTTAACCGAAATTAAAGGTGTTGGATTATCCTTATCTAGATCTATCTGTCTTACCTTAGGTTTAAACTTAGAAGAACAAATCGGTTACACCTCTGAAGAAGATATTGCTAAGATTGAAGAACTCTTAGAAAATCCTAAAGAATACGGCATTCCTGATTGGATGCTTAACAGACGTAACGATTATGAAACCGGTGACGATCTTCATTTAATTGAATCTGATCTCGACATGACATTAAGAGACGATTTAAACAGAATGAGAAAAACCAGAAGTTACAAGGGAAGAAGACACGAAGTTGGTTTACCTGTTAGAGGACAAAGAACTAAATCTACTTTCAGACACAGTTCTACTGTCGGTGTAAGTAAGAGAAGGTAAATAACTGGGAATTTTTAGAAATTAGGAGATTATGGCGATTGATTGTTTTGGAATATTTTCAAGCGGAATCAAGCTATAAAATCAATATTATTTAATTTACGGAGATGTAAGAATGGGACATCCAAGAAAAGCAAGGAAGAAGTATGATACACCACCACATCCTTGGAATGCAGAAAGAATTAAAAGTGAAAATAAATTAATGGCTAAATACGGCTTAAAAAACAAAAAGGAAATTTGGAAAGCTGATACTTTAGTTAGAAATTATAGTAGACAAGCAAGATACTTACTCGGTTTCTCTGAAGACCAAGTCAAAACTGAAATCGATGAACTTCTCGGTCACTTGAAGAGAACAGGTATTCTCGATGAAAGCGCTCCTTTGGAAAGTATTCTTGATTTAACTGTTGAAGACATTTTAAGAAGAAGATTACAAACTGTTGTACACCAAAAAGGTTTAGCTCGTACTGCTAAGGAAGCAAGAATGTTTGTCGTACACGGACACATTGCTTTAGACGGCAAGAAAGTCAACTCTCCAAGTTACGTAGTTAAAAAAGGAGAAGAAGATTTAGTAGGATTCTACCCTACCTCACCTGTCGCTAAACAAATTGAAGAATACAATGCAGCAAAAGCTGATGATAATGAATAAGTAGGTGTGTAATTATGGCAAAAGATGAAAAATGGGGAATAGCTAATATTTATTCATCCTTTAATAATACTATTTTAACTGTTACAGATATTACCGGAGCAGAAACCATCTGTCAATGGTCTGGTGGTAGAGTAGTACGTGCAGACAGACAACAATCCTCTCCTTTTGCAGCTAT